>NZ_JAAFKG010000004.1 GCF_013299185.1 Microcoleus sp. bin48.metabat.b7b8b9.023
AGAATGGACTACTGGGTAATGCTGAGTGACCGAGATAGTTGAGTATTTCTACTCATTTTTGTCTCGGATGATTCACTTTTACTCCCTCAATCCCCCTATGTGCCAGTTGGGGGTGCGGAATGTGGGCTAAAACAGCTAAGACCATGGTCACTTTGAGTCATTATCATTTCCAGCAAATGTTGAAGCATCAAGCTGCTGTTAAATATGGCAGTTTTGTAGTAGGCATAACGGAAGAATAAACATCAAAAACCCGTTCAAAGTGTGGACAGAAATTCAAATGGCGCTTTCAATATCTTGTTGAAAGCTTTGAGAGATACCTCCTTGACAGGAGAGCTTGCAGCTTTTTCTGTATTGCCATACACGGTAGTATCAGGCTTAGTCCTGGATTTGCCGGGTTAAATGTATCTGTTCGGGATTACGGTTACAGATTCGATCGCAATACGCTTGGGATCTCAATACCGGGCGGTTTCAACCGCGTCAATACAAACACTCACGCGACGGGAGCGGGTTAAAGAATAAGGTAAGATGCGGTTGAAACCGCCGTCTTATCTTATTTTGTGAAAAACCGATTTTCCCACGTCCCATCGGGCAGCCAGATGCCTCCTAGAGCGCGAACGCGATCGGGTAACATGAAGTATGTCCAAGCTGTGCCTAGAGGTTTGAGGTGTCGATCGCAAATTTCGATTTCTTCCCGCTGATATTCGTTTTGGGTCGGTTCCCGCAGCGGATGATAGTCTTCCAGTCTGTCTAAATCGTGCAAAATAGCGGAATTCGCGAAACAGAGGAGAAAACCGCAGACGATGCCCTCTCCGGCCACCATTGCAGGATAGCCGATCGACAGTGCAAAAAGTTGGCCGCGGGCGATCGCGGGCAAAGCATCCACAACCTTTCCCTCGCAGTAGCGCAGATAGTTGCACTCCCCCGGTTTGAGAGTGCCGTAGACAAAGACTTTCATCGGGTAGGGCCTAATCGCTAGTTTTTGCTATATTAGATGCCTAAGCTAATAGTTTAAGTCTCGCGGGCGATCGCGACCGCAATCTTGATAAATTTCGTTGTTTACCCTTTCTTATAATTCATGACTCTAGCAGTTAGTTTTATTGCTTTTGGACTTCGGCCCTTGTACCTGAGCTCTTTTTTGCCCGACTTACCCCTAGACGGCTTGTTTTCCACTCAAGGGATCATGGTGATGCTGCTAGCCGCCTATGCGGGGGCGATGTGGATGTTTCTCACCAGTGCTCCCAAGGTACACACGGTGATGGTATCGGATCTCGCACAGGCGAGGGAGTTCTATGAAGGTATGCTAAGCCTCCCTGTAGCAGAAGTGCCACTGCACTACTACTATAATTACGAGCAAACCTTGGGGACAACGGGTATCGACCCCCTGTATTTGTCGCCCAATGTCGGGAGGGGAACGAGCTCTCAAACGATGGGGAGTCCCGAGGGTTTGTGGTATCAGTTGATGAAAAATACGCAACTGCATATTATTAGCGGGGCTGGCGCAGGCGAAAAAAATCGCGAACGTCATGTTTGTTTCGATCGCGATTGTTTGGATCAGCTATTAATGAGAGTACAAACTCGCGGGATTAGTTATAAAATTCGCCGGGAAAAGCCGCTTAATTTTTTGGTTAAGGATTATGATGGCCGAGTGATTGAAATGGCTGAGGTTAGCAATTAGATCGGAGTAGAAACTCGGCGGTTGAAACCGCGTCTATACAAACGATGTCCGCCTCCGCGGACTGAAGATAATAACGTAAATTTAACGGCCTGTCTTCAACCCGCGGAGGCGGGTTTTGTCTGTGTAATCGCGGTTTCCAACCGCCCGATATTCTGCGTTTTTTCTTTGTCAATTAATCTTAGCTTCAACGCTGGATTTTTCCGCTGTGGCCGCTGCTTTAATCTCTGCAACTGTCTTGCGGCTGAAGAGTTGGAAATACGAAGAAACAAAGAATTCTTTGACTGGGAAAACAATCAAAGTCAAAGGATTGATTGTGACGATGATATTGCGGACATCGGCTTTAGCTTGTTTGACAATTTGCTGCGCTACCCAGTCAGGAGACATAATGCCGATCGGGTTTAAGTTGCTTTTGAACGGCCCTAAAATCAGTTTGCGGACGATACAGGGCGCATCCAACCGTCGCAGAGTTACTAAATCTCCCAGGGCGCGCTTGCTGAGTTCGTACAGGGGACTGACAGCGGGAATCACTTCTGCTTCGGAAGTGTTGATCCAGACTTCTTTGCAAGCTATATCTTCATTAGTGCGAACTGTTAAGAAAAACAGTTCCATCAGCCGCCACGCCGAAAAAGTGTTAATTTCGTAGGAGTTTGCGATCGCCTCTCCGGTTCTTTCTTTCTGTACATTAATCCCGTGATTGATGACGAGAATATCGATTTTTTCTAACATTTTAGCTAAATCAGCCTCTTCGCCAGCGTGCCAAGTTACGGTTTTTACAGGCAAAATCTCGCCGTCTGCATTCAAAGTAATTTCCTCATTTCCAGAGGAGAGGGCGATAACTTTTGCACCAGCTTTTTGCAGGTGTTTCAGAAGCAAACGCCCCAAGGTTCCCGATGCACCCGTGACGGCGACAGTTTTGCCTTTGAGAGAAAGTGCTGTACCCATAAGTTTATCTATTAAGGTGAAAGTACCGCAATAGTAAGCATTTTGATTGTCGAAATGATGCTTCCAGTGGTAAGGTTTATTCACAAACCATTTACCCGGGATAGTTTGGAAGTTTCCCGGTTGGTGGGTGATGTCGGTTAACTCGTCTGCGCCTTTGATACCGATCGCGCGGGCGATCGCGCTCAACAAAAAGCTTAAAGTATAAATACAACCCGCTGCTGCGCCCCAGTGATATTCCGGCAAGGCAAAATAAGCTAAAACCCACAGCAACAAGCCCAAAACCATCATCGCCGCAGCTTCGGGCACATCGTGACGCCAGTGCGCTTGCTTGTAAATTGTCTCGCTAACGGGCGTCAAATTCGGGCGGAAAACGCGGTGATGCCAATTGTGCAGCTTTTGCAGTGCCGGCACATAATGAGACGCGACGTGATAAAAATCTCGGATGATTTCTGCCCAACAGACAGAAGCTATTGCTAAAGCGCCGACTATCCAGTAATTTACCATGCTCGCAGAATTTATAAATTTCAGATATTATATCATGTCCGGTTAATTACCATCATAAAAACCGTTTGTAGTGAGGACTTTAGTCCTCTCTTTGATGAGGACTAAAGTCCTCACTACAAACCAATTTAATTGTTTTTTTTCGGATACTATCTGAGATCTTGTCATTTTCAAATGATAAGATAACTCAAAATAATTTTTAGGGTTAGTCTGGCAATTGACTCAGGCGTTTTAAAATCTGCAAAACGCGGTACAATTCATTGCCGGGATTGGAAACAACAAATTCAGGCGATCGGGCATACTGCAAAGTTTCGCCTCTGACTAATTTGACAAAACTGAAGTTAGCACCTGTGGAAATCATCCCAAAAGTAGGAGTTTCTGGATTCGGATCTGCCAGCATATATGTCAGGAGTTGGGAAAGTGCTTCGTCAGTTGAAAACGAAAGTTGTTTAGATTCAATTACTGTCACCCACAAGTTTGCTTTCATAATCAGGATATCTATTCTACCTTCGATGATTCTGCCTTCGTCTTCTTCTTGAATTGCGATGGATTTTTCGGCTTTTACTTGAAAAGGAGACTCAAAGAGACCGGCAATAAACAAAATCGGGCTGATGATTGTTAGCTTGACTGCATTCTCCAACACAGGCGGGGTGTCTACTAAGTTAAAGTATATGTCTTGGACGCGATCGAGTAATTGTTTCTCAAAGTCAGCTACTTCCGGCAAGTTTTCTTGCCATTCTCGGAAAAATTCTTGATTCCGAACTCGCTGCAAACCGAAGTTATCAATTAAATAGCGGAGGTTAATATCTCTTGCTTGTAGTTTTTGCATGAGGATTGATAAAAGTTTTTATGTTATTCATAAGTTTAGCACGATCGGGATTTTGAACCGCAGATAAAGGCAGATTAACGCGGATGTAGGCGAAGCCTTCCCGAAGGGTACGCAGATGAAATAGGATGTCTGTTTATGGGGATTTACGATCGCCCTTTTCCTGTTTTTGTGCAGCTTGGATTTCTAGTAATTGCGGCACTGTTACAAAACGGTATCCTTGCTGTTTGAGTTTGGGAATGATTACAGATACGGCCTCGACTGTTTGCTGGCGATCGCCACCGCCGTCATGCAACAATACGATCGCCCCCGATATCGCTTGGGATAGCACCGTACTGACGATCGCAGATGCCGGAGGTTGCGAAAAGTCCTTAGGATCGATCGACCACATCACCACCACATAATTTTTCTTTTTGGCGTAATCCGCAAAACCGTTATTTAAGCGCCCACCGGGAGGACGAAACAACAAACTTTTCGCCCCAGTCGATCGATAAATATGAACACCAGTATTATCAATTTCATCGGCTGCTGTTTTTTCCGTGACGTTGTGATAAAAGTGATGCCAAGTATGATTGCCGATCGCATTTCCGGCCTTTACTACTTGTTTAGCAATTTCTGGATTCTCTCGCAAATTTGCACCCAAGCAGAAAAACGTAGCTACCGCGTTATGTTTCTGCAATATTTTTAATATTTTCAAAGTTTCCGCAGTTGGGCCATCATCAAAAGTCAGGGCGATAACTTTCGAGTTGTTGATACTTACTTGGTAAACAATTTGTCCGCGAAATTGCGCTGGTGGTGCGAAAACCAAAGGTTCTACGAGAGGTTTCGGAGACGGAGTTGCGGCGGGAGAAGGGAGTATTTGGGGTTTGGGCGGTTTCAGCAGGTTTGGCGGGGGATTGCCAAAAGGGGGGATTTGGGCGATCGAATTTGAATTCGCAGTTTTTAAGCGATCGGGAAACAGTAAAATTAGGGCGAGCGCTGCGACAAGTATAAACGTTTGAATTGCAGATTTTTTAGTGAATTTGCGAGTCATGCACTGTACTATTTGCTGTTAACGATCTAATTATCGCTTACAGCTTTGCCAGCTTGAGAGTTGGCTAAATTAAGTTTTGTTTAAAAACAGCCATTTACGCCACGCCAAAACCTTCAGCTAAAAGTTGGGCGAATCTTAAAATTATTGTATTTTGGGGCCAATATACCCAATGATTATTTTTCCCGGCCCTAATTCTGTGCAGAAATGAAGTCGCCAAGCTCCCGGTGTCATGCGGACGTGCAAACTGAAAATACGCTTTGTTCCGTCAAGACATTTAATATTTAGTTGCTCTCTAAACTGCTTAAGTCTTGACTCACTTTCTGGAGATACCTTGCTAGGAAGATTATCTAAATCGAGCGATCCGTCTGTCCAATTTTTTGATAATTCATCAAGTTCAAATAACTTTCTGAGAACTTGTCGTAACATAGTTGGATCGACAACGCTTTGTATCTGTTCGCTAAGGCGATCGCAAAATTCCAGGCTGGAGAATAACTCAGCTCGACGGTTCCAAAGCTCTAAACCGTCAACAACTCCTGTTAGCTGGCGCTTCTGAATCCAATCATCGTGTTCGATAACGTGGTTTTTCTGACTAGCATGAATAACCTCTACAATTTCTTCTATTATCTCCCCATTCTCATCAATTTGTGTTAGTTCTAACTTAATGCGACTACCATTCCACAGCGAATCTGAATTCAGACTAATTGCCAATGTTTCAAGATAGTGAGCAACTTTAAAGCCTTCTGCTTGGCTCCCCTGTAAACTTAACTCACAATCTGGATCTTCAACTTTTATTTTAATCTTTAGATCGGGAATATCAACGGATAAAGGAGTTTTAGTTGCCAGAGTTCTCAGAAAAGTCCGCTCTTCTCTATTAACTTGAGAATCGTTGCGCCAACGAGAAAGAGGATAGTTTTCTGCGAGAACCATAGCATGAAAATCTGCTTGAGTGCGGATTCCCTTCAGTCCGCAGCCTTTAGCTTCACGCATCGTACTAATCAATTCTGACATCCATTGTTGTGCTGTAGAAATATCAGGAGCAAGATTTCGCGCAGATAGTTCATTAAACACCATCTCCAAATCCATTACTTACTCTCCTTGCACCGCAGGTTCCAACAAAATCTCCAAGCTATTGTCCCACTCATCAAAAAAACCATCCGGCCAGCGATCGATTCGTCCGTTGCGATCGATTTTAGGAGATACTACATCAGTCACAGCTTGTCCTTCTTTATTTTGACGCTGGAAGTAATGCAACTGAACATCTTTCGGGTCAAGTTTACCCCCGTGAACCGCAAGACGAATCCCATTTAAAACATGATCGCTGTGAGTTTCTATCACAACTTGAACTCCACCGCTAGCTGCTAAAGCTAATAATTGACCCATTTTAACTTGTCCTTTGGGATGCAGATGAGCTTCAGGGTTTTCAATTAAAATGATTGTACCAGGTGTTGATGCAAGTGCCGCTACAATAATTGGTAAAGTGTAGCTAATTCCAAATCCCACATTAGTTGCACGGTAAGGATTGCTATCTCCATAGGAATATTGAACACTCATCAAATCAACATCATATTTAGTCTCAATTTTAAGGCGGGTACCTGGACTGATTTCTCCCATCCACGCCTCCACTTGGTCTATCAATTCCATTGATTTTACTTGAACTTCGCCTGGTTCAATCTTTGATTTTACATTGGGATGACTGAGACTGCTATTAGGAATAAGTTTACCTCCTTTAAGTGAAAGAAAATGTGCGGTATATTCACCTTTAATCCCAAGTTGATCGAGGTGTCTCACTTGATGATCTGACATTTCATTAAATGGCCGAGGCCCGATCCGTTCTGCCTGAAGATAATGAAAATTATTGCCGAAAAGATTTGATTGATATACTTCTGCGCTAACTTGTTTGGAATTAATATTCAACACATCTACCTCTTTATCATATTTGAAGCGCCATATGCCCTCGCTGTTGTTTTCCCAAACAATGTCAAAACCAATTAATTCCTCTTTTGCTCCCTCAAACAGTGCATCTTGAGCAGTGCCAATATTCACAAGATCGCCATTAAGTGCCAATCCTTTTTCTGGCAATAAACCCTGTTGATAAGATTGTCTCAGCAGCAATAGCGATTGCAATACGGAAGACTTTCCAGTGCTATTTAGACCAGCAAGCAAAGTCAAATTTTTGAATTTCAATAGTTGATTTGCAAAAGGTTTGAAATTAAGTAAACGTAGTGAATTAATCATGCCAATACCTCGTTAATTATTTGTTCAATTATTCTAAATCTGTACTCAATTTTATCAGCAGCCTGAGATATAGATGTCAGAAAATCTCGATCTTCATCTACATAATAAATAAAAATTTTAATTAAATTATGCTTTTTATGCTTCAATATGTTAATTTGTTCATCGCTCAGTTGACTGAGATTAACTGACCAACATTCAAATAATGCTTTATTAATTGGATACATTTTTATTTGGTTTTGAGATATTTTACGAAAAGCGCTTTTCCCAAAAATTTCTAATGCTGCAATCATGGCTTTTTTAAAGTTTTTTTCAATTACTTTTAATTGTTCTTCTGGTAAATTATTTATATTAAATAAGGCTCTACTTAAAAACACATTTCTGTTATTGTCTTTATAATTTTGATAAGATGTAAGCGTAAAGGCTAAAAAACCGAGTATAAATTCCCGATCGTCCATCCGCATTTTACGCAACTTACTCAGATTAGTAACTTGTTGGAATTCACGAGATGTAGCAAGTTTAGCCAAAAACTTTGTTGCCTTACCGGGATTGAGAGCATGGCGAAGTTCTTGAGGAGTCATTGGTAATCCCCCTGTATTAATACGTTTAAAAATATTATGTTTAACTGAAGGAGGCGTACCTTTTCCGATCAAATAAACTGTCACCTGAGTCTCTTCAATTCTTCGCTGGTATCTGCGTTCTATTTCATCGTAAGTTTTGTCCTCTAAATTGAGCAGGTATTCTAGTCCGCATAACTTCAGTGTTTTATCGCTCATAAATTGCTTGAGAGCAGATAGCCTTTGCAATCCATCCACAACTAACCATTTATCTTCATCAGTTGCATCTATATAAAAAGCTGGTAATGGAATCCGAATCAGGATCGACTCAATCAGTCTGCTTTTAGCGTCATCTTTCCAAATGTTTGCATGGCGCTGAAAGTCGGGTGCTAAGTCAAGAGCTTCCTCATTGATTCTTCTTAGAAGTTGCTCGATGGTTGGTTCTTTGGTAAAAATATTAATTTCATCAGGGTCATAGATCAGTTTATCTTTTTCATAAGGTTCGTCGCCATTATCTTCTTCTTGACTGAAATTTAAGTCATCAATCGAATCTTGGTTGGATACTTGCTGATATGGTTGTGGCTGACTTACCATAGGAAATACTCCTTTGTGTTGATTTTTATTACAATCCGGTATTGTCCTAATAAAACTTAGATGACGATCCGCTCCTAACAGAAAGGAACATTTTCAAATATTATCGCACAAATAGCCTCTTATAGAGACGCTACGAATTGCGTCTCTACAAATAATTACACTACAGTCTGCAAGTTTGCCGCGCCCTTTCATCCTCCGGTTCTTGCCAGCCAAAAGAAAAATGACTCACCGCATTAATTTGCGGCGTTGCAGCACGAATTGCCCGCATTTGAATCTCCAAAGACGGACGATTTTTCAGAGATTTTCCCCAATCTCCGGCGATCGCAGGAATGATTTTTGCTCCCGGAGGCGCTAAACTCAAAGTCCGCTGCACTTGCGGCACAATGCAGCTTACATCCCCACAATTGCCGTAAGACATCGCGTGGAATTCTACGGAAGCCGGAAACCTGTCCCAAGGCTGCAATCTCGAATCAAATCCCCCTTGATTGATCTTTTGATTTCCATTAGGAAAAAATACTGCTCCTACAGGAATCCCCATCCTTTGAGCAGGTTGAGTTGCCATTCCAAAAAAATCTAAAATTCCTTGGACTGCATGACCAATACTCAGTTGCCAGAGGTCTTTTTGCAGAACGCCGGTATCGGGAAGCGGCGGTTTTGGTGTCGGTTTTGGTGTGGGATTTGCAGGGTTGGGCGATTTTGTAGCGGGAGTTATTGAAGCTGCTTTTGATGTGGCATTTCCCCTTCTAGAAGCTGGAGTTGCTACTGGGATGGCTCGCGGAATTCGCCCCTGCCAAAGAGGTTCTTGCTCGGTTGGATACTGTTTGACTACGGCTTGAACGTCATTAGTATTGATAAATCCTTTAGTCAAATATCGCTGAATTAAGTCTCGTCCTTGCTGATTGTTCGCTCGCTGCAAAAGCATTTGCTGCGATGCTTGGCCGTAAATCCACAAGTCTTGAACTTTGGTAGCAACTGAAGCAGATCCGACGCCCCGGACATAGCGAATGTAGTCGAATAACATTCCTTGCGGCCTGCGCTTGACTATTTGATTGACTAACAAAGAATAGTCTTGCTTTGCTTGCGGATTGTAGGGATCGACAAAGGCGTGGGTGGCGTGACTTTCTCCGGTTTGGTCGTCTAAACCTGCGTCTTGAATTACTGTTAAACTGGTCTGATTTTTGCCGTTGACGGCGAGGGTTTGCTGTCTGTCGGAACGCTGAGCGTAGGTATAGCCAAAGTTCATGGTAAATAACCAGGCGTATACTTTTAATCCTCGCTGTTTGCCTTTGGCGATCGCCTTTTCTAGCAAATCATACTTTTCGTAGCCGCGATTTCGCAAAACCGAAGGCCAAGCAGTCGGATTTTCTGCGGCTGGGAGTAGGACTTGACCGTCATAAAACACTTCGACATAGACTTGATTGTAGCCTTTATTGACAACCTTGTCTAATACGCGATCGATCTCTCCGGGTCTGACATCGCAGGGATACAAACGCAGCCAAACTGCTTGGGTTTCGGGCCAAGTTTTTTGGCGGCATTCTGCGATTTCCCGTGCGTGTTTGCTCAAAACGGCAAAATATGCTTGCTGGGATTCTGGTTTTCCTGACAGGGCGGCGCGGCGCAAGTCTTCTTTTTGATTGACTTGCTCTTTGGATAATTGGCAATAGGCTGATGTTTCGGCAAAAGCTGGTTGATTTTCGATAAATGGCAAAACAAGCTGGCTGATGAAGCTACTGGTTAAAACAGCAGTTACCGCACTTAAACAGCGTCGCTGGGATTGAAAGTTGGCGATGCGAGTTGGTGCAATTTTCATAAAATAGCTCGGTAAGTGGGAAACTCAGAGACTTTAGTCCTGAGAGGGAAACTCCAAGAGCGGTTTCAACCGCCTTGAATCTTTCTTTATCCATTACCGCCTTGGAGTTGCTCGACTTGGTGTACTTTTGTAATGTACTTTCAGCAGGACAGTTACCGCCTCAAACCTTGCAACCCTGTACGCATAATGTTTGCTCTTTTGGAGCCTCCCTTACGGGGTAATGTTCGTTCAGACCTGGTTATAAAGGCTTGTTAGACCTGCGACACTGTAAAGCGTGACTTTAAAACTGTTTAATCGCAGATGACAGAGCCCAAAACTGGCGGATCATTCGCCGGTGTCGTGACCGGTGGGGGACGTCTCCTTTTTCAAGGGGTCTGGTCAGAACAGCTTGCAATTTCTTACAAGCGAGCGTGGCTTGAGCCTCTGAGTTCCTGACGGGATAATTGAATCTGGTTTTTTAGTTGAAATTGGGTGGCGATCGCATTTTTGGCGATCGCGCAGACGCACAGCTACAAATTTTCTACTTTTTTTAGGTTAACCCCGTCCAACAACGGGTGCAAGCCCCCATCGAGTTGTGCAGATCCCTAATTTTAGATCCAAGTTAAATTTCCCAGATTAATCTGTGGAGTCAATCTAAAATCTAAAATCGACTGACCTAGTTATGGCACAAGTCGATCGCACAATGCAAACGTCAATGGCGGCGAACCCTACAGCAAAATCCTGCAAAAAAAGCGCCTGGGTACAGCCGGCGCTAAAAGCAACTGATATTTCTACTAAAAAATGTTGCTTATCAAAAATTAAGGATAAAAGATGAATTATTCAAATTATTTTTTATCCCTAATTTTTGAGATTAAGCTCCTCTATTGAGAGCAGCTTCTACTTGCTGAAATTCCGACTCAAGACGTTTTTTCAACTTTTCAGGCACGGGACGGTTTGGATAGGAACTGTAATGTCCAGCCAAAGAGTTTAATGCCGTCCGCATTGTGGTGAAAGATGCCAGCTTGGTAAGAGCGGGATCGCGGCGGTATGCTGCGAAAAAATCATTGATACTTGTGCGAGCAGTGGCTTGAGCGGCTGCTTTTTCCGGCGTGCCTTCTGGCAAAGTAAGCGCTGTTCTCAAGCTGGTGACTAATGCTAATGTATCTTTGCTGTAGTCTCCGCTCAGACTGGCAGGAACATTGGTACAGCCTGCTACGCCGATGACAACAACTAATACCAGAGCTAACAGACGGGAAATGTAATGCTTCATAAGGCTTAGAAAAATGGAGGCGAAAGCGGCAATCAAAATTAACCTTTATCCTATCTCGAATTGAGCTAATTATGTCAACTTTTCAAGATTTTTGCATGAATACCATGAAAAGTAAAATTTGTCAATCTCACATAGATTGATATCATATCCGCTCGAACAACCACAATCAAATTGGTTTGTAGTGAGGACTTTAGTCCTCTGACGGATGCGGACTAAAGTCCGAACGATCAAACTATTTTTATTAGGGATAAGTGAGCAGACATAATATGATTTATCAATCTCAACTCTCAAATCTAAAATTGATTGATTTGTCCGGAAACGACGGATAGAATTTGAGTTTGGCGCAGCCACTGACTGTCAAAAGCGCCTAGATGAGTCGTTGTAATCAGAGTTTGAAATCGTTCTTGAATTGTTTCTAAAAGTTGATTTTGGCGGCTCAGATCGAGTTCTGCAAGTACGTCGTCGAGCAATAGTAAAGGTGCTTCACCGACGACTTCTTCAATAAGCTGCAATTCGGCTAATTTTAATGCTAGTACGAGAGTTCGCTGCTGACCTTGGGATGCGTACTGACGCGCTGGGGTGTTGTTAATTGTAAATGTAATGTCGTCGCGGTGCGGGCCGACTAAGGTGGTTCCTTGAAATTGTTCTGCGATCGCCCTTTTTTGAATTTTCTCTAAAAATGCTTGCCGTACTCCTTCAAGATTGTCTTTAGCGATTAATTCTGGGCCTACTTCAATATTAGCATCGTATTTGACATCTAAAACTTCTGTAGAACCGCTAATTGAACCGTGCCAATTGCGCGCTAAAGGCATCAAACGCTCCAAAATACGATCGCGCCTGCGGATTACCCGAGCACCTGCTGTCGCCAACTGTGCGTCCCACAAGGCTAATTCTGAACTGGGAATGGGGGATTGAGAATCGGGCATTGGGCATTGGGCATTGGGCATTGGGGATTCTGCGATATTTTGGTCTTCGGAAGTTTCTGATCCGATAAATCGCATTTTGTCCAAACTTTGGGAAAATTCTGTTTTTCTGGTTTCTCTAGAACGTTTTAACAGAGCGTTTCGCTGGCGCAAAATTTGGTTGTACTGGTGCAAAATGTGAGCGTAAATCGGCTCTAGTTGGATGACTAGCCGATCGATCCAGTTGCGCCTTCCTTCGGGCCCGCCGCGTACTAAGTCTAAATCCAAACAGGAAAATTGTACTACATTGATGACGCTCAAGAAGTCTAAATGGCGGCGCAGGGGTTCGCCGTTGAGCTTCAGGGTGCGGCGCGCCCCGGAGCGCAGAGTTAAGGCTAGGTCGATCGCTCCGGTTTGACGTTCGAGTGTAGCATCTATTTGGGCGATCGGCTTTGATTCGAGGATTAAGTCGCGATCGCGCGATACTCTGTGGCTTTTTAAGGTGGAAAGCAACTCTACCGCTTCTAGCAGGTTGGATTTTCCTTGGGCGTTATTTCCTACTAATATGGTTTTGGGAGCGTCAAATGCTACTGTTTGATCCAAGTAGTTCCGAAACTGCCGTAAGTGCAGTGTTTTCAAATACATAATATTGGGAATTAGTAATTAGATGTTTGTAGTGAGGACTTCAGTCCTCTGATTTTATGCGGACTGAAGTCCTCACTACGAACCAACAAGGAGATGTTTGTAGTGAGGACTTCAGTCCTCTGATTTTATGCGGACTGAAGTCCTCACTACGAACCAACAAGGAGATGTTTGTAGTGAGGACTTCAGTCCTCTGATTTTATGCGGACTGAAGTCCTCACTACGAACCAACAAGGAGATGTTTGTAGTGAGGACTTCAGTCCTCTGATTTTATGCGGACTGAAGTCCTCACTACGAACCAACAAGGAGATGTTTGTAGTGAGGACTTCAGTCCTCTGATTTTATGCGGACTGAAGTCCTCACTACGAACCAACAAGGAGATGTTTGTAGTGAGGACTTCAGTCCTCTGATTTTATGCGGACTGAAGTCCTCACTACGAACCAACAAGGAGATGTTTGTAGTGAGGACTTCAGTCCCCTGATTTTATGCGGACTGAAGTCCTCACTACGAACCAACAAGGAGATGTTTGTAGTGAGGACTTCAGTCCCCTGATTTTATGCGGACTGAAGTCCTCACTACGAACCAACAAGAGATGTTTGTAGTGAGGACTTCAGTCCCCTGATTTTATGCGGACTGAAGTCCTCACTACGAACCAACAAGAGATGTTTGTAGTGAGGACTTCAGTCCTCTGATTTTATGCGGACTGAAGTCCTCACTACGAACCAAGTATGGACATATGCTACTATTTTCTAGCTTTGTATAAGCGCACGAACAGTTTTTCCATTTCAATCCAAACAAACATTAGGGCGCTGAATCCGAAGCAAATCATCAATTCAAAGGGTGTCAAATAGTGAGTACCAAAAAATGCTCTCAGCGGTGGAACGTAAATCAACATTAATTGCAAAGCCGTAGTCACAATCACAGCTCCCCAAACAAAAATGTTAGTGAAGGGATTTAACTCGATCGTTAGCTGAGTGTTAGATCGAATGGCGATCGCATGACCCATTTGCGCTAAACACAGAGTAGTAAATACCATGGTTTTCCAAGCATCTGGATCGCCGTGTCCGGGAGTGTGAGTATATCCGTAAGCCCAGGACATCATCGCGATCGTCAAAATTGCAAAGATAATCCCGATCCGAATCATGTAAGAACCTAAACCCCGGGCAAAAATACTTTCTCGCGGACTGAAAGGAGGCTTTTTCATCACGTTTGGTTCGGCTGGTTCCACGGCCAAGGCCAAAGCGGGAACGCCATCTGTTACTAAGTTCATCCACAGAATTTGCAGCGGAGTTAGCGGTACTCCTCCTAAACCCAATAAAGGTGCAGCGGCAATTGTCAAAACTTCGCCGATATTGCTGCCCAAAATGTACTTAATAAAGCGGCGAATGTTGGTATAAACAACTCGTCCTTCTTCGGCGGCGGCGACAATAGTTGCGAAGTTGTCGTCGAGAAGCACCATATCGCTAGCTTCTTTGCTGACATCGGTGCCGGTAATTCCCATTGCAATGCCGATATCGGCTTGTTTTAAGGCGGGGGCGTCGTTAACTCCGTCGCCTGTCATGGCGACAAATTTGCCTAAACTTTGCAAAGCTTGGACAATCCGCAATTTGTGTTCGGGGGAGACGCGGGCGTAAATGCTAACGTCTTCGACTTGTTGTTTTAGTTGTTCTTGACTGAGCTTTTCTAATTCTTGACCGGTGAGAACTCGATCGCCCTCTGTCGCAATACCTAAATCGTAGGCGATGGCTTTTGCCGTCAACTGGTGATCTCCGGTAATCATCACCACCCGAATCCCTGCATCGCGGCACTTCGCCACTGCTTCCCGTACTTCCGGGCGCGGGGCGTCCAGCATACTGACGAGTCCCAGCCAAATCATCTCTTGTTCGCTGGTTTCTTCGGAACCTTCGGGCGGCAAGTTTTCCCAGATTTTGTATGCAAACCCGAGGACTCGCAAACCCCCGCTTGCCATGTTGTTGTTTTCGGCGAGGATGCGATCGCGAATTTCCTGGTTTAAAGGTTGTACTCGATCGCCGACTATAATTCCTTGACAGCGCTCCAAAGTCAACTCGGGAGAACCTTTTGTCAGCATCAAATAATTCTGCTGCTGTCCTTTTTCTGGGGGAAAGCCCGAATGTCCCGAATGTCCGGGTACTTCGCAAATTACGCTCATCCGCTTGCGTTCGGAAGAAAAAGGAAATTCCGCCGTGCGCGGCAGCAATTGAGACTGTTTTTCCCTATAAATGCCTGCTTTTCCCGCTAAAGATAGCAGAGCTCCTTCCGTAGGATCGCCCAAAATCTTCCATTCTTGCTGTTCGTGCTGCAATACTGCGTCGTTGCAAACTGCACAAGCAATTAATAAGGATTCGAGTTCTGGATATTCTTCTAAATTATTAATTTGGGCTGATGTATGCCGATCGGTAAAATCTCCGATCGGGGCATAGCCGTCGCCTCCAACACTGATAGTACAGTCGCCTGTAGAGACTAGCTGGACTACCATTTTATTTTGAGTCAGAGTACCTGTTTTGTCGGAACAAATGGTTGTTACCGATCCTAAAGTTTCTACCGCTGGCAATTTGCGAATTAGAGCGTTTCGCTTCACCATCCGCCTAGTTCCGAGTGCCAAAGTAACTGTGACGACGGCGGCAAGTCCTTCGGGAACGACAGCAACTGCCATGCTGAGAGAAACTTCTAACAGTTGTTCAAATCTGCTGGTATCCAACCCAATGCTGCCGTTTTTGAAGGTAATCATGCCGCCGATGACGACAATTGCCACTAAGCCTAGGGCGCCGGAGACGAGAACATTTCCCAACTGGCTCATCCGCTGTTGTAGGGGAGTTGGTTCGGTTTCTACTGACTGAAGCATGGCGGCAATTTTGCCCAATTCCGTTTGCATTCCGGTGTTGGTGACGATCGCCTTGGCCCGTCCCTGGACAACTTCTGTACCCTGAAAAATTAGATTGAGTCGATCGCCCAACGAAGCATCTTCGGGAAGTTCGAGATCGGCTTGCTTGGTAGCTGCGATCGCTTCTCCCGTCAAAGCAGATTCTCTGACTTGCAGGTTGGAAGCTTCGATCAAGCGCCCGTCTGCTGCTATTTTTACCCCAGCCTCCAACAGCATCACGTCTCCGGGGACGAGTTCCTTGGCTGCGATTTCCGAAGTTTTGCCGTCCCGCAGGACTCGGACTAGCGGGGAAGAGAGGTTTTTGAGGGCTGCGAGGGCTTTTTCGGCACTTTGCTCTTGGAAATAGCCGAGAATGCCGTTGAGTATGACGATCGCAAAAATGGCGATCGCATCTTTCGGAAAAGTATTTGACCTGATATCTAAGAATGCAGAAACCACCGCCACACCTATCAGCATCAACAACATGATGTTGGTGAACTGATCGACAAAAATCGACCAAGCACTGCGGCCTCCTGTTTCTTCGAGTTCGTTGGGGCCGTATTGCTGCAAGCGTTTTGACACCTCTTGGCTGCTCAAGCCCGCGTCTTTGTTACTGCTTAGCTGCTGGAGGGTTTTGTCAATTGCTACGGTGTGCCAAGAAGAGGGAGAATTTGAAGACATAATTACGATCGAGCATGGGGGAATTAGGGGACTGCGGCCGGATAAGCTACAGCCGATGAACGTGGCCGATGGCAGTAAAAGAGTTTTGAGTTTTGAGTTTTGAATAAAAAACTGCTGAACTTGAGACTCGTATTTGGCCGTTACATAAGACTTACCCAAAGCTACCCAACTTTACACAAAGCTGTCCTGGGGAATCTTACTTCCTGTTTCAACCTGGTAGTGTCGGCACTAGACCAGTCCGCAGGCTATCCCCGTCTAACTGACGGTTTTTGACAAATTGATTGCTGCATTTAAGTCGCGGTCAATCTTAAAACCACAATGGCTGCATTCAAACATTCGCTCACTCATAGAGAGTGTTTCTTTTTTTGTTCCACAATTAGAACAGGTTTTTGAACTTGGGAACCAACGGTCAACTATTACCAACTTTGAACCGTACAACTTGCATTTGTAGGTGAGCTGGCGTCGTAACTCAAAGAAACCCATATCAGCAACTGATGCAGCTAGTTTATGATTAGCCATCATCCCGGATACATTCAAATCCTCTATGACTATTACACCGTGGTTTTTGGCAAGTAATGTCGTTAGTTTGTGCAACGTATCTTTACGGATGTTAGCTATCTTTCTATGCAATATAGCTATCTTGAATTGTGCTTTTTGCCAATTACTTGAACCGATGACTTTATGACGAATCAACCATTGCATCCTTGATAGTTTTGCTGCATATTTTTTGTAGGATTTAGCACCGATAACTACTTCACCTGTCGATAGAGTAGCCAATGCTTTAATACCGAGGTCAACTCCTACGATGTCTGTTTTGCATGACTCTTGCTGTTCTACATCAAACCTGAAACTGATAAACCACCTGTCGGCAATACGGGATATCGCGCAAGACTTAGTTGATACTTGTGGTAGCCTTTCATAAGTTTTGAGGACGCCAATTACAGGAACTTGGATTTTGTTACTCCCGCTGATTTTGACTGTCCCTTCTAATGTGAAAGAATCTCGCCTTCCTTTTTTCTTAAACTTTGGTACGCCAGCAGTCTTTTTAAAACACCGTTTCCATGCTTCTCGCAATGCTATTAATGCGCTCTGCGGTGTAGATTTGCTGCACTCGTAATACCAAGCATTCTCTGATTTCACCAAAGCTACCAACAGTTTGTGCAGATCAATAGCTGTGGGAAATTTGAGTTTTTCCTTGGGGTTTGCTTGATTGTGGTCGAGAATGTTTTTGGTCAACCACAGTCCCCAATTCCAAGCGTGACGCGCTACCCCGCAATGTTTGGCTAGCAGTATTCGCTGTCGGGCATTGAGTTTTAATTCGGTTTTAAATCCGAGTAGCATGACATTCCTTTATTTGGATCGCGACATATATTTCTTGCTTGCACTGTCTTATTGTGACCAATATCAGACACCGCAGCAAGTATGGAAAATCTAACAGAAGACAAAAGCTACCCACGATTGGGCAAATATGGGCAACTTTGTCTAACAATCTAGTTACAGTTTCTAACCCCGGTTCGATGCTCAGAGAGCAGGAAGCTGTCAACTTCGCTGCGTCTGGTGGCTCTCTCGCGCCGTTTGTAGACCTACCGCTGACAGCACTTATCCACCTTACAACTAAAAATTAGCAATTTCTCCGGCTTTTACCCAAGACCCAACGGCTGAGTTCTGTCTTTAAATGCTGATATTTCGTTCAAAAGCTGAGGTTGTGCCAGGGCCCTGCCAATCTGTTGGATTTTAACAACACCAAATTCTGCCAACATCCTGCATCGGGCATAATTTTTGCTTTTTTCCCTATTCCTCCTGGCTTGTTTTAGCACAACTTAAATTTTGTTAACTTTTCTTAATTAAGTAGTCAAACAGAATTAATTACACAATATTTTGACTGAAACCCTTGCCTAGCAAGGAGTATTTCTGTAATTAATTTTGTGTGGTTACTTATTCGGCTTTGCTCAGTCCAAGGCAATAGAGGCGATCGGTCTGCGGGACAATTTGGGGCGGGACACGCTAGCGACAAGGGCGATCCAAGCAAACTCTAGAATTAACTTGTACTGCATTGTACATTCTATATTTCAATTCCGGGTCAAAACTCATCAAATCCTTTCCCAGTCTACTTTTTCCCTCGAATTTCATCGATTTTTCTCGCCATCGGGCTCTCGAAAATCACAGACAATCTCTCGATCGGCAGTTTACCGCTGCAATCTGGCATCTATCCCAAGGATTAGATTTGCCACCACTTGCCCCACATCGATTTACCTTCTAAAAGAGATAAGTTTCCGTAATAATTTGTAATAAACAAAGAGGAACCAGCATTGTATAAAGGTTATCAGAGGGTTGAAACGACAGGCGAAAGTTAACAAAAACACTGATTAACAAGGTTTGTCGCATCTCATAAAAGATGTAAAATTTTCTAAGGTTTCTTAAATGTCCGTTGCAATGTCACAATAGTGAAGGTAGCGGAAAGGGAGAGATCGAGCCGGCCAGCGCAGTAGCTGGCGTCAACCTTCAACCCTTGCAGGCCCAACAGCCTGAACAAATTTAACTTAACGGTTTTATACCGCAACCAAACTCAATTAACTCAAAGTAGGAGAGTTCGTTCATGTTTGACGCATTTACAAAAGTGGTTTCCCAAGCAGACGCTCGTGGCGAATTTTTGGCTACTGGCCAACTAGATGCTCTCAGCAGCATGGTTTCTGACGCCAACAAGCGGATTGACGCAGTAAACCGGATCACCGGTAACGCATCCGCAATCGTCGCTAATGCAGCTCGCTCTTTGTTTGCTGAACAGCCTCAGTTGATCGCCCCCGGTGGCAACGCATACACCAGCCGCCGCATGGCAGCTTGCTTGCGCGACATGGAAATCATTTTGCGCTACGTAACCTACGCAACCTTCGCAGGTGACGCCAGCGTTTTGGACGATCGTTGCTTGAACGGTCTGCGCGAAACATACCAAGCTCTGGGAACTCCAGGTGCATCCGTTGCAACCGGCGTACAAAAAATGAAAGAAGCAGCGATCGCGATCGCTAACGACCCCAACGGCATAACCCGTGGTGATTGCAGCTCGCTGATGTCCGAAATCGGCAGCTACTTCGACCGCGCAGCTAATGCAGTCGGCTAAAAATAGCAAGCGCAAACATTTCTTCCTGTAAAGAAGCGAGCGATCGCATTATTTGCAAGCAATCATTTTGGTACAAACAAAACAAAACATTAGGGAGACACCAGAACAATGAAAACCCCTTTGACTGAAGCAGTAACCGCCGCCGATTCTCAAGGCCGCTTCCTGAGCAGCACCGAATTGCAAGTAGCCTTCGGTCGTTTCCGCCAAGCAGCAGCAGGTTTGGAAGCAGCCAAGTCTTTGAGCGCCAACTCTGCGCGCTTGATCGACGGTGCAGCTCAAGCTGTGTACAACAAGTTCCCGTACACCCAACAAATGCAAGGGCCAAACTACGCTTCTACCTCAACCGGTAAAGCTAAGTGCTCCCGCGACATCGGCTACTACCTGCGGATGGTAACCTACTGCTTAGTTGCAGGCGGCACAGGTCCAATGGATGAGTACCTGATTGCAGGTATTGACGAAATCAACCGGACATTTGAATTGTCTCCTAGCTGGTATGTTGAAGCTCTCAAGTACATCAAATCCAACCACGGTTTGAGTGGCGATGCTGCAACTGAAGCTAATTCCTACATCGACTACGCAATCAACGCTCTAAGCTAGATTTGCGTGATGCCCGGAAATGTAAGCTGCTGTTAGCTTTAGTGTTAACTGTTGTTTACGATTCCGGGCATCTGCGATCTGAGCCGAGTTTTCCAAATATTTTTTTCAGAACTTCTCAAGCACAAACCGCAGAAAAGTTAGGAATAAAGCATTTGAAACAGCGAGACGAGTAGAAGTGCGCCCTCACTGAAGGCAAGACGATACGAAAGCAGTAATTCGCGTCGGTTGCAGCCAAGTTTTCGGTAACGAGTATTTAATGTCGAGCGAACGAGTTACCAGTGCCAAATCTTTGCTGCTGGAAGGGCAGATTTCAGTTAAAGATTTTGTGCGGGAGTTCATGAGTCCGAAACTTATCGGAAAATTTTTTTTGAATGCAAGGTTCGGTGGCTAAGTTTTTACCCCAAGTGCGGTGAAAAACTACCGAATATCTCGTGTCTAGCGATCGACTTTCGACCCGCTTCCAGCAAATCAACAAACGTGCTGGCAAAGTGGTAACTATTACCACAGCTTAAAGTTTGTAAAGATGTTTTTTTGAAACGTCTTTAGCAAATTAGGATTAATTGATGTGTACAGACAAGCTGCACCGCGAGTGCACCTTAATTTAACACATCTTGGTCTTAGTCCTAAAAATCTCAAGTTCAACCAAGCTTTAAATTTTTGTTATTAATTTAGGAGAAAATCTGGTGGCTATTTCCACAGCAGCGTCCAGACTGGGAACATCCGCATTGAGCGATGCACCCAAGGTAGAATTGCGCCCGAACTACACCAAAGAAGACATTGAAACTGTGATTCGTGCAGTTTACCGTCAGGTGCTGGGCAACGACTATTTGATGAAATCCGAGCGCCTGACAAGTGCTGAATCTCTCCTGCGAGACGGCAGTTTAACGGTGCGAGAATTTGTGCGGGCAGTGGCAAAATCGGAACTGTACAAAACCAAGTTTTTGTACAGCAGCTTCCAAACTCGGACGATCGAACTAAACTACAAACACTTGCTCGGTCGCGCTCCCTACGACGAATCTGAAGTAATTTATCACTTAGATTTGTACCAAACAGAAGGTTACGATGCTGATATTGATTCTTACATCGATTCAATAGAGTATCAAGAAAACTTCGGCGACAATATCGTCCCTTACTACCGGGGCTTTAACACCCAGACAGGTCAAAAAACCGTTGGTTTTACCCGGATGTTCCGGTTATATCGCGGCTATGCCAACAGCGATACCTCTCAGCTAGAAGGCAATAACTCCCGTCTAGCTGTCGAACTCGGTACTAACAGTGCTACGGCTGTAGTTGGGCCTTCTGGTGGTAACGAAGGTTGGGCATACCGGTCTTCGACACAAAACGTAACTCCCAGCAGCGGTTTCGGTGGCGCGGCAGCTTACGGTAAAGAAGGGCGGCTTTTCCGCGTTGAAGTGTCGGGCATTCGCACGGGTGGCTATCCCCGCGTGCGCCACAGCAGCAAGGCGTTTATCGTACCTGGTGAGGATTTGTCCTCGCAAATGCAGAAATTTCAACGCCTGGGCGGGAAAATCGCCAGCATTACTCCAATTTAGTCGTTAGTCATCGGTTATTAGTGATTAGTCATCGGTCGTTAGTCAATAGTGAATTTACTAGAGATTAATGGCCATTGGCTAAGCTCTAATAGCTAATGTAATTCGACTAGATGCAGAAATCAGTTTTTTATGATTGTCTCGTTATGATTGTCCGGTTATGTGCGATCGCAAAATCATCGTTGGAATAATCCGAGGATGATAATTAATAGTCTCCTTGAAAAGGCGATAGAAATTGCCAAGTTTCCCAACCCGCGCAGGCGGGTTTTGTTTGTCTAGCAGCGATTTCAATCGCCGAGTTTTGTAATAACTATGAATTATGACTGTGAATTATGACGAATCCGACTCACCACCAGCGGGTGTAGCTGAGGGCGAGTCTTTAACAATAGAACAGGCGATCGCAAATTTGCACTCCCAAGACTACAGTCTCCGGTATTACGCTGCTTGGTGGGTGGGCAGATTTCGAGTCAAGGAACCGGCAGCAATTGCAGCTTTGATTGCCGCCTTGCAAGAAGAATCAGAACAGACAAAAATTGGCGACTATTCCCTACTGCGAAATGCGGCACGAGCTCTGGGAAAATTGGGCGATAAACAAGCCTTACCTGCCCTGATTCACTGTTTGGAATGCGCTGATTATTACGTGCGGGAAGCGGCGGCTCAAGCTTTAGAAATGCTGGGCGATCGCGATTCTATTCCACCGCTGATGAAACTCTTAGATGGAGGCGTAGCTGTAGCCCTGCGAGTGCCTGGAAAATCGCACCTCGTGCAGCCTTACGACTCGGTAATTGAAGCTTTGGGTACGCTGTACGCGACAGAGGCAATACCGCTAATTTCACCTTTTTTAGAGCATTCTGTGGAGCGGGTGCAGTACGCTGCGGCGCGGGCGATGTATCAGTTGACTGGCGATCGCATTTACGGAGATCGGTTGGTAACTGCTTTGAATGGGGATAATTTGCAGTTGAGGCGATCGGCATTAATGGACTTGGGGGCGATCGGCTATTTACCCGCAGCGCCAGCTATTGCGGAAACTTTAGCTGAAAATAGCATGAAATTGATTGCGCTAAAAGGAGTTTTGGAGCATCACCTCGAACAACAAGCATCTCTATCTTTGTCAGATGAAGCGATCGAAGTGATGAATTTAATGGATAGTTTACTTTAAAAAAAATTAGTTCCTAACTATAATAGGATTGCTGTAGCGATTCTCAATTGTCTGCCATATTCAGGACACAGCACATTCAGGAAAAAGCACTGCTGTGTCCCTACCGCCTATCTGTATTTCACTACATTCAGGAAACAGCACGGCGCTGCGTCCCTACCCCTATCTGTATTTCAGGCAGTTGAGAACTCATATTTTCTCCCTTTTAACCTGGTGAATCTATGTCTGATTATTTGATGAATAAGAAACGAGGCTTTAGGTACTAATTTTTATAAAATTCAGTAAAAACACTGAGACTGGTAGCTGTTGTTGGTGAAAGCTAGCGTGCTAAAATAATATTATCCTGTAAATTAGTTTTTAGTTAAAAAACTTTTGATTTTGACAATAGCGATCGCGGAATGCTGCGAGATGGCTGTGTAGCAGCTAGAAGTATAAATCGGGGGATTCACCATGAGCAACGATCCTTTTGAAGTCCAGGTACAACATTTTGCAGCGCTGAAGTCCAAGTATCAAGCAATAAAATATGAAGATTCATCTCCTTCTAGTCTTCTGTATCTCATTCTGCGAAGAGCTGATTTAGAAATTGAAATTACCGACTTCGAGTGTGATTGGTTACTAAACCAAGAGCTTTTGGAAACAAGAAAAGCTATCAAGCAAGAGCCACAACGTAAAGCTGAAGAACGAAAAAAACTAGATGCTAAATTTTCTGAACTCAAGTCTAAGTTTAAAGTAACCAGAGGGCTACCCATATCCAGTCCTTTGTATCCTATCCTTTGGAAACTTGATTCAGAAAATCACCTAACTGACTTAGAAGTTAAATATATCCAAGAACAGGGGCTGACTCAAACAGTTGCTATCGTTCAAGATATGGCGCGATTTGCTGTACTAAAGGCTCAGTACAAAGCTAGTGAATACCCAGATTGTTCACTTGATAGCCCCTTGTATCAAATTCTCAAGAAACTGAATGCACGAGAAAGATTAACTGATGTAGAGGCTAACTGGCTGTTCAACAACCAACTGTTTGATACTCTGGAAATTTTTTGGCAACAAAAAGCTGTACGGGAAGCTGACTTTGCCCAACTCAAGGATAAGTACAAAGCTAGTGAATACCCAGAAACATCTGTATCAAGTCCGCTCTATCAAATCCTAAAAAAGCTGAATTGGGATCTACAGTTGAGCGAGTCAGAACTTAACTGGCTGGAAGAGCATCAACTTAGCGAAACCCTTAGCATTGTTTTGGAAATTGAACAGACACGCCACTTTGCTGAACTAAAAGTTAAGTATAAAGCTAATAAATCTGAGGATTCATCACGATCGAGCCATCTTTATAAAGTTCTTAAAAAAATTGACTTAGACAATCCGCTAGGTGAGCAGGATATTAACTTTCTTAAAAAGCGTAAACTGACTGAGACAATTGCTCTGGCGCTTGACAAATATGCTGCTAGTCTCAAGTCCAAGATTCAATCGGGAGAGCCGTTGAGTGAGGCTGATATTGATTGGCTGAAACAGAATAAACGTGAGGATGTAATTACTTTTGCTATTGACAAATATGCTGCTATTCTGAAGTCAAAGATTCAATCGGGAGAGCCGTTGAGTGAGGCTGATATTGATTGGGTGAAACAGAATGGACGTGAAGACGTAATTACTTTTGCACAAAAAAAGGAATTTGTCGCTTTGAAGGTCAAGTATCGGATTATAGATAGTGATTTCCCCTTCGAGCCATTTTACGCAATCATGGTAAAATTGGAGAAAAAAGAGCGTCTAGATCCTGTGTTAGTTGTTCAGTTAATACAACAGGGACGTTTAGCTAGTCATGGAAGGATTGCTATAGCGTACCACAGGCTTGAAGCGCGTTTCTATGAGCAGGAATATGAGCGCACAGGAAATAAATGGAACTTGCCCAACGCTAGCAGTCATTGGCGCAAGGCAGATGAACCAAACAGTGCATTGAAGGTGACAGAAAATCTGGACTTCGACCAAATAAAAGAAAATAAGCTCAAGTCAGCTTTGCTAACAACAAGAGGCGGTGCTTTCAGAGATATCGATCAATTAGATGATGCTGAGAAGTCCGCGCTCAAAGCTATTGAGTATCAGCCTCAGAGTCATCATCCTTACACTTTGATGGGAGCTATTTGTTTTGAGCGGAGTCAATTTTCAGAGGGTGAGCGTTGGTTTAAGGAGGCAATTAAACGCGGTGCTGAATCAGAAGATATAGATTCCGAACTCAAGCAGGTTGTCAAAAATGCTAAAGATGAGAAGCGTCGGGAAGTTGTGGAATATCTGCTGAAAAAAAATCCGCAGCGATATGCTTGGGCTAAGGCTTATAGGAAGCGCGAAGGCGGTGAGGATGCACAGCGCAAAAATTCCTAGCGCAGGTATGGAGTCGAGTTTTTTGCGGATTCGACTCTTTAACCAAGACTGTCCTAGTTAATCGCCGCGCCTCACCCATGCGACAAAAAGTTCGATCGCGCGATCGAGCCAACATACAATTACAATGGTCACGGTAAATTGTATAAATAAATGGCATTAGAACTAATTCGCGCCGTCGAACAAGCAGATTCTTCCGAAGGCTTGTTAAACGCAGTCAAAGCACTGGCGGCTGCTGACTCAAAAGCAGCAATTCCTACCTTAATAACAGTGCTCGGCTACAACAACCCAGGTGCCGCCGTGGCCGCCGTTGACGGGCTGATTCAACTCGGAGAACCTGCGGTGCTGCCGCTGCTAGAACAGCTTGACGGCTACAATTACGGAGCGAGAGCTTGGGCTGTTCGGGCTTTGGCGGGAATTGGCGATCCCAGAGGTTTAGAGATTTTGCTGGATGCGGCGGCGAATGACTTTGCTTTGAGCGTGCGGCGGGCGGCGGCTAGGGGTTTGGGGACGATTTGCTGGGAACTTATGCCGACACAAAAAATTGCAGATGCTCAACTTCGCACTGTCAAAACGCTGCTGCAAGCGTCCCGAGATCCGGAATGGGTGGTTCGCTACGCAGCGGCGGGAGGTTTGCAAGCTTTGGCTGGTGCTGCGACTGTTAAACCGGATTGGTTAGCGGAAGTTTCGGCAAAACTTGAGGAAATAGCCCAAAGCGATGAAACTTTGGCAGTTAGAGCCCGGGCTTTGCTTGCTAAGGAAAAATTGTCATTTGGCTAGGGTTTGGGCGATCGTCTCTTCCAAGTCCCTTTGTGTGAGAGTGGTTAATATAAAGACTTCTTGTACGGTTTTGCCTTGTCTGGCAATGATTTTAAATCCCCCGCGAATGGGTACTGACACTCTTAATGTCATGTGGGGGATGTGTCCTTTAACTTTGTTAATGACGCCTGGGGTAACGGTTTGAATGCCCATTATGAGAGTGAGGCGCTCTAAAATTGGTATCAAACCAGGAAGGTGAGTAGAGTGATTCCAAACTAGGCGGCCTTTGGGTTGTGCGCTCATGACTTTTTACCAAATTCAACATACCCAGTCTAAGCCACCCCCGGCTGGAACCAATTTGATATTCCCTCAATTTGTATATCAGTAATGTTACTGCGGGCGTCATTGCGAGCAACGCAACGCAATCTCAAACCGAGATTTTTGAACCCGGGCGCACAACCTGAGATTTGATGGCGCAGAATTGTTCTTTACTTTTGGATGTTTTGGGTTGATGTAGCCTTTCTCAAAAAGATGAGGTATAACAGACAGTTTGCAAAACCAGTAAACTCAGAGGGCTCGCATCCCAACAACGTCCGCGAATCTTTCTGATAACCGCTATATAGTAGCATATCTGATGCTTAGGATATTCTTAATTCCACTTTCCACGAGCTTGTATTTTTTCTTCCTTCTTCCTTCTTCCTTTTTTTGAGCCTGAGCGAAGTAGAAGTGCCTTCTTGCTTCCTTCGGCTGCGCTGAGGACAAGTCTTTTGAGCCTGAGCGTAGCCCGAGAGCCTTCTTCCTTCTTCTATAACTGTCGGTTTTTCTAGTTGAGTTGCGATCGCCCCGAGGATTTCTGTCATGCTGCAAGGTTTCTTGAGATAGCCGTCTGCTTTGAGTTCGAGGGCTTTTTCCATTTCGGAGGCTGTCAGAAAAATAAACGGAATGCTGGCGGTTGCAGGGTGCGATCGCAAAATCGCAAAAACTTCAAAGCCGTTGAGTTCCGGCATCATGACATCAGACAAGATTAAATCGGGAATTTGGGCGATCGCTAACTCGACACCAAGTTTTCCGTTTTCAGCGCCGACAGCTTCAAAATCGCCCAAGTTCAGAATTTCTAAAACGGTTTCTCGGATTAAGTTATTGTCTTCAATTACTAATATTTTTGGCATTTTTTTTAGCGATTATTTACTTTATTGGTATTTGTCTGTTAGAATTTTTGCAGATAAGTTCTACAAATTTCAATTGGGTTATTGCAAAAAACCGTTTTTTACGTGTTTTTAGGTGTAAAGTGCGATCGCAGCTAGCTGCAATATCTCATAAATCGGTGGCTGTGCTGAGCGCGAAGCTACTAAACGGGCGAATTTTACAATTTTCGGGCGATCGCCTAAAATATAACTTGGTGTATCACAATTTTTTGAGGAAAAGGATATGTCAGAATTTTTAGACTTTCTCAGACATCAGTTCGCCTACATTGCAATTGGCGAATTTAAACCAGGAAAATTCAAAGAAGCAGAAGAACTTTTTGGCAAAGCCGTTGCGACTTATGCCACAGGTTTTAAGGGAGCATACCTACTGCAATTGCCCAATACAGACAAAGGTATTGCCATCATTTTTTGGGAAAGCGTAGAAGAGATGGCCGCCAACCAAAGCGAAGCTTATCAGCAAATATTGAAGCAGATGACGCCTTTGTTTGCGAAAATTCCCGACACTGATGTTTATGAAATCGTCAGTGAAATTAAGCCGAAAAGTGAATGATTAAAAATTTGGCAATCGGCGCGTCATTCCCATTCCCATCGGCGTCTTGCGCCCGACTCCGCTGTAAAGTGCAAAATCTGCTAAAGCATTAATTTGCTTGACAGAAAGCGGATTGACATCTCCCATAATTCGGTAACTAACCTCGCCGACGCAGCCAATAAATTTACTGCGAGAATCCGTACAAACTTCGGTGCGGATATCGAAGAAACTGGGAAAAATAGCTTCTGTGAAAGTAGGTTCGATCGCAATTTCGCTGTACTTGTTCCAACGATTTGCCAAACTGCCAAAAATACTCTCTCTAGTCGGCATCGCACTATCGTACACGCCTTGCCGAAAATTAGTAGGAGTGCAGAAGGTAAACGCAATTTGGCGCTCAGTTTCCGAAGCGCGATCGAACAATTCGGCGTAATTGCAAAAATTCACCCACGGTTGGTGCGATCGCGGTTGGCTGACAATGCTAGTCACGTACAAATCTGTCGGGCCCAGATGCCACGGGCGCTCGAAGTTGAGTTGCTGCCACAGTTGAGTTAGGCGATCGAACAAACCGTCATCCAGCAGAGAAATCCGCCACCAAATCGGCGTATTTTCCCCAATTGCTTGCTTGTGTTCCCACTGTAGGGCCTGGGAAATAGTGCGCCCCGCCGGAGGCAAAACCCTCTTTTGTGGCTGCGGGTTGCTGTTTTTGTAAGTCTCTTTTCTGCTTACTTGGAAAGGGCTTAATGTGAAAGCTTTTTCGTTGGATTGGTCGTGCAGGTACGCGCTCAAATCGCTATCTACAGCACTCACCAGGTTGAGAAATAAGGCGTGGAGATGCCGTCCCGTTAAAAATTGGGATGGGATTGGTGCAACTGGCAGTAGGTTTAAAATAAGGCTGTGAGGCATCTTTTAATTATATATCTTTTTTCAAAAAGATGAGTTAGAAGTTGAGATTTTAGATTTTAGATTTGGATCTATTCACGATGGTTTATGGTAAGGGCAAGCTAGAAAATATTGCGAACATTGAATATCCGCAGGTCGCAGTAACTTCTGTAGCAGAATACATTGGGAAAGTAGGATTATTATAATCGACTTCAAACCCTAGTCAATCATTTTGAATAGACAGGAATTGCATTATCTCCAAAATACCCTGAAATTATCTGTGTTCATCTGTGTTTACCTGCCTGATATTTGGGGTCGATCTAAGCAGATGGGTACAAAAAAAACTTTGGTATGTAAGAATTTGATAGACCGATCGCAAATGATATATATCATGTCCGATCGATTGACCCCAATAAGTAAGGTTTGTAGTGCGGACTTCAGTCCGCTTTATGCTGCGGACTGAAGTCCGCACTACAAACGGTTTTTGTGATGGTAATCAACCGGACATGATATGACAAGCAAATCCACACAAATGAAGGCAGATAATTGCCTAAACAGTCTATGAAACCACACAGCCCTGATACATTTCTCGTTAAAGCAACCCTGCTGCTAGTGAGCACCCTAACCGTGATGGCAGGAGCAACCATCGCCCCTTCCCTCCCAGCAATGCGGCAGCACTTTTCGGCTGTTGCTAATGCCGATTATTGGGTGAGATTGGTGTTGACGGCCCCAGCTTTGTTTATCGCGATCGGTGCGCCCATTGCCGGAATTGCGATCGATCGCTTTGGGCGCAAAGGCTTGCTGGGTTTATCTGTGTTTGTCTATGGCTTCGCAGGCAGCTCTGGGTTTCTGTTGGATCAAATTGGGCTAATTTTGCTGGGACGGATGCTCCTGGGCTTCAGCGTGGCAGGTATTATGACGACTGCAACCACGCTGATTGCTGATTATTACATCGGTGCGGCTCGATCGCAATTCCTGGGATTGCAAGCAGCTTTCATGGGGTTCGGCGGCATGATTTTTCTCACCCTCGGCGGCTATTTGGCCGATCGCAATTGGCGGCAACCGTTTCTAATTTACCTGATGGCGTGGTTGATTCTACCATTGATTTTGCTGGTACTTCCTGAACCAGATCGCGATAAAGATGCTGTTCAACAAACAGGTGCGATCGCATCTGAAACAGTCCCGTGGACGCTGCTACTGACAACCTACGGTATTGCACTGCTGACTCAAATCGTGTTTTACATGATTCCGGTGCAGATTCCGTTTTATCTTCAGCAGTTAATGGGTGCTAATGCTTCTCAAAGTGGATTGGCGATCGCCCTTGCTACCCTTGCTACTTCCATCAGCGCCCTGAGTTATCAACGGCTGAAAGCTCGTTTCACCTTTACGAACATTTATGCGATCGCCTTTGGGTTGATGGGGATTGGTTATCTGGTGATTAGTTTTGCTCGCACCTATGAGATAGTTTTGATTGGTTTGGCGATCGCTGGTTTAGGTGTCGGGTTACTGATGCCAAATATGAACGTATGTTTGACCTCATCAACTCCCGCATCTCTGCGAGGGCGAATTTTGGGCGGACTTACCACCAGCTTTTTCCTAGGTCAATTTACTTCACCCTTCGTCAGTCAACCTTTGAGTCAATGGGCGGGCTTAGGTACAACTTATGGCCTAGCAGGTGGATTGATGCTCGCAACCGCATTCATCACTGTTGGAGTCATGCTCCGGTAGTTTCTAGGCTGTGTATTGCGGGTCGATCGAATTCTCATTAATTGGGAAATTTTGATTCCAACCAAAGCTTGTAAAAATTATTTTTCTGACAATTCCATTGCGTTAATTTCCTGGCATTTTTTAACTTTATGGCTGTATTTGTGTGCAGGCAAATATATGTGTATGGGCGAAGCATGACCGCAGTAAATATGAGATTATAACTAATAATTTATATGCGGTCATGCGAGAACCCTCTTCAAAACTATTTCCCTGGTTCTCGCTTCCGATCGTGGACGATCGCGCGAATGCCATACTTCGACAAAAATTGATTGAGTTACAACAAGTAATTGTGGCTTGGTTCAACCCACACATGGTACAAGCAGGTTCCTGATACACTATACTATTTGCGTAGCATATTCGCCAGAATCCCCACATGATACCTGTAGCCTGGTTGGTGTCGGGATGGATCGGCGAATTGGTTAGTTTCGCTATATCATACTTGTAGCCAAGTTGGTGTATCCGATGTCACTGTTGTAACTCATTTCTTGAAGAGGTTTTTATGAATAGAGTAGAAGGGAAAGTTGCGGTTGTCACAGGTGGCGCTTCGGGAATTGGTCGGGCGACTTGTCTGTTGCTGGCGAAAGAAGGAGCCTGTGTTGCGGTAACGGATATAGCTGAGAAGGAAGGCAGAGGTTTGGTAGAAGAGATTACCGAAAAAGGCGGAAAAGCAGAATACTGGCATCTAAATGTTACACAAGAAGCGAGCGTTAAACAGGTGGTGTCTGAAGTTCGAGAGAAGTGGGGAAAAATTGACATTTTAGTGAACAATGCAGGGATTGTTGGTATCAATAAACCCACCCACGAAATCGCCGAAGATGAATGGAATGAGTTGATGGCAATAAATGTAAATGGTGTTTTCCTCTGTACTAAACACGTTTTGATTTCGATGCTAGAAACGGGAGGTGGCAGCATTATTAATTTGTCTTCTGTTTACGGATTGGTTGGCGGCCCGGATATGCCTCCTTATCATGCCTCAAAGGGAGCAGTGCGGTTGATGAGCAAAACAGATGCGCTATTGTATGCCAAAAATAAGATTCGGGTTAATTCAGTTCATCCGGCATTTATCTGGACACCGCTGGTAGAGAAGTTGTTGGCCGAACAAGGTGATGTGACTGAAGGACGGAAAATCCTTGATAGCTTACATCCGGTGGGACACATGGGTGAACCTGATGATGTTGCTTACGGTATTCTTTATCTGGCATCGGATGAATCGAAGTTTGTTACTGGTTCTGAATTGGTAATTGATGGGGGTTATACCGCTCATTAATAGTTGATAGTTGATAGTTGACAGTTGCACAGTATGGAAATCAAACCGTTCGATCGAGTTTTTTGCTCGGGATTAGAACTGATATCATGTCCGGTAGATTAGCATAACCAAAACGGTTCGTAGTGCGTCCTGGTGTCCGCAGAATAAGAGCGGACACCAGGACGCACTACGAACCTTATAGTATTGGGTTCGCAGCACGCACCCTAATTTTAGTGTGCTGTGAAGTTTTAGGCGATCGTGATTTCGGGCGACAAATAAACGTCTTGAATGGCGTTAAACAATTTTACACCTTCTTCAAAGGGACGCTGAAAAGTTTTGCGGCCGGAAATTAAGCCACAGCCGCCTGCGCGCTTGTTGATTACCGCCGTGCGAATTGCTTCGGCAAAATCGGTTTTTCCCGAAGCACCGCCGGAGTTGATTAAACCCATCCTTCCTGCATAACAGTTGAGCACTTGATAGCGGGTTAGATCGATCGGGTGATCGGTTGTCAAATCGGAATACACGCGGCTGTCGGTTTTGCCGTAACTCTTGCCGCTGGCTTTCGCAACTGCTCCGTATCCATTGTTACATTCGGGCAATTTTTGCTTGATGATGTCAGCTTGAATTGTGACTCCCAAGTGATTTGCTTGCCCGGTCAAATCAGCGGCTGTGTGATAATCTTTGTCTTGTTTGAAGATATCATTGCGGAGATAACACCACAGAATTGTTGCCATTCCGTACTCGTGAGCGTGGGCAAAAGCTTGACTGACTTCTTGGATTTGTCGCGTCGATTCCGGGGAACCAAAATAAATTGTGGCTCCGACTGCAACGGCTCCCAAATTCCAAGCTTGTTCGACGGAAGCAAACATTATTTGGTCGGATTGATTGGGATAAGTTAGCAGTTCGTTGTGATTTAGTTTGAGGATGAAAGGGATTTTGTGCGCGTATTTGCGAGATACGCTTCCTAACACTCCGAGAGTTGTAGCGACAGCATTGCATCCTGCGGAGATTGCTAGTCTGATGATGTTTTCGCTGTCAAAATAGATGGGATTTGGTGCAAAAGAAGCGGCCGCTGAGTGTTCGATTCCTTGGTCTACTGGCAGGATGGATAAATAGCCGGTATTTGCCAAGCGTCCGCTAGAATATAGTTGCTGGAGCGATCGCAAAACTTGAGGAGAGCGATCGGTTTGAGCGAAAATGCGATCGACCCAATCCGGGCCTGGTAGGTGCAACAAATCTTTGGAAATTTTTGCTTGATGGGTGAGCAAGTCTTCGGCTTCGTCACCAAGCCAAGATGCGATCGCACTGGGAACTGATAGTGTAGCTGTCATACAGATTTACCCTCTCACTGTTTTTGTAGACATTTCACGACAATCTCAACCAAACGAGTAGTTGTAACCATCGTTGCGATGAACAGGTTTAAGTTGATTTCGAGAAACGCTAATCACACTATCGTTCACCCGAATATCAAAATTACCTTTGAACCTAGTGGTTTTAATTCTTTTGCATTTAACCCCCTGATGTTTTCCATCAATTACTGAAACAATATCTCCCGTATTCTAGCCCGCGACTTTTTTCTTTGGCTTGTATCCCCGACGCGGAAACCCATATTTATCAGTCTGCACGACTTGACGACTACCCAAACCCATCGCCTTAATTAACAACGGTTGATTGATCGCCAAAGTTAAACCCTGACTGACATCTCGACAACAAGCAGCATCGATCCAATGAGCTTTTGGAAACTTCAAGTTAGTCCGGTTGAACTTAGTTAAAGAACCGCGTCCTACATAAATAGGTTCAATCGCTGTGTCTTTCAAAGCTTGGAACAAAGCGGACTTGGTTGCGTTAACGGCCGCTGCGTCCTTCAATGAGGTTTTAGCTTGGCTCATTATTTTCTTAAGAATTTCGGGCTTCTTCTTGAGAAAATCTCTCAGATCTTGAGTCCCCTTTTTGAGGTTACATTTTTCACAAGCCAAGCAAAGGTTAGAAACACGATTAGTCCCACCCTTGGCGCGTGGATTGATATGCTCAACTTGCAACGGTAAATTTTCACTACCGCAGTAAGCACACTTCCGCTTCCACTTTTCGAGCAGGTATTCTCTAACCTCGTAACCTTGCAATTCCCCTTGTTGATACTCAACGCCGGAAATCTCTGGATTTTGCATTTTTTGAGTGTCAAAGTTTACTAACTCGAAAGCAATTGATTGGATAGGTGCTAGTTTACGAAGGCGAGAAACCCACGTCATAGTAGTTAACACTCGGTGCTGCAAGCTCGGAGGCAACCAGCCTTTCAGACGAGTGCGATTTAAGAATCTCGCTTTTCGATAACGAGTTTTGCGGTTACGGCGCCCACGTCGGACGGCTCGACGGGTTTCAAGTCTTGACTTGATAGCTTGACCCCGATGGGTGAGTTCAGCACACCAAATGACTTGGGTTCCCTGAACCAAAGCTATGCCAGTAGTTTTGCTACCAGGATCGATGCGGATTTCAATGGGCACTGGTGAATCGTTGACCGATTTTTTCAGGATAATTGCAAACGGGTACAGTCTGAAAACCTTTGCTTTACCTGCATTCAATAGCTTTCTAGCTATCACTGGCAGGCACGGAGTTAGAGGTTTTTTGTCGGAGTCAAGTACGAATACTTGATTTGGGGTTTTAGACATGGTTGCGTCTATTCCTAATTAGTAAAGGTTGCCTCGGCACGGTTATTAGGCGGTACTTTCTCCACAGCACTGGCTTTACAAATCCTTGCCTGTTTAACTGCGGAGTTATAGTGCTTGGGGCTGGCACGTACTCCAAGGTATGAACTTTAACGCTCCCTAATAACGAAAGCCTGGACTTACTTAGCTATTTCGGGATTTCTCCAGAAATGTCTAGGATTTCAGTAAGTCTCAATTTCAATTGCAGGCTGATGATTGCAGACATTAGCCTTGCTGATATTGTAGCTAAAAAATCTTTTTTTCCATCCCGGCAACGATCGCCTGAATTTTTCAGATTAGCGACAACAGCAACTGGGACGCGCTACTCTGTAATTAAGCTGGCAGTTCCGCCCGATAGCTGCTGCCTGCGATCGCCGATCGACTCACAACTCCTCAATCACAATGTCAAACAACTACTTTGATACTGAAAACGGTCACAAATCCTTCGAGATGCCCGGTGCTAGACCCCACTACAACCCCGATCGCCCCGGACAAGTAGAGCATATTTTCCTCGATTTAGTGCTCGATATTCCCAAACAAAGTTTTCGCGGCACTTGCAGCATCCGCATAAATCCAGTCCGCAGCGGTATTGACAAATTAACCTTAGATGCTGTTAACCTGAACATTAAATCTGTCAAAGTCGGGGAAACCGAGCAAAATTTCGACAGCGACGGCGAAGTGCTGCAAATTCAACTGCACGAACCAACAACAGCTTACGAACCAATTACAATTGCGATCGCCTACTCGGTCGAAAAACCCCAGCGCGGCCTCTATTTCGTCGGGCCAGACAAACACTATCCCGACAAACCAACACAAGTTTGGACTCAAGGCGAAGACGAAGATTCCCGCTTCTGGTTTCCCTGTTTCGACTATCCCGGACAGTTGGCAACTTCCGAAATTAGAGTGCAAGTTCCCAGACAATTTTTTGCAATATCCAACGGCGAATTAGTTAGCACAAAAAACGACGGCGATGACAAGATTTATCACTGGTCGCAAACTCAGGTACATCCGACTTATTTGATGACATTAGCAGTCGGAGATTTTGCCGAAATTAAAGACGAATGGAACGGCAAACCAGTTAATTATTACGTCGAAAAAGGCCGCGAAGCTGACGGTAAGCGCAGCATGGGCAAAACGCCCAAAATGATTGAATTTTTCTCTAAAGCATTTGGCTATCCTTATCCTTTTCCTAAATACGCTCAAGTCTGCGTCGATGATTTCATCTTCGGCGGCATGGAAAATACTTCGACAACTTTGCTAACAGATAGGTGCTTGTTAGACGAACGCGCCAGCCTCGACAATCGCGGTACAGAAAGCTTAGTCGCCCACGAATTGGCTCACCAATGGTTTGGCGATTTAGTAGTAATTAAACATTGGTCTCATGCTTGGATCAAAGAAGGCATGGCTTCCTATTGTGAGGTGTTGTGGACTGACCAAGAATACGGCAAAGAAGATGCGGCCTATTATATGTTAGGTGAAGCTCGCAACTATTTAGCTGAAGACAGTGCCCGCTACCGCCGCCCGATGGTGACTCACGTTTACCGCGAAGCGATCGAATTGTACGATCGCCATTTGTACGAAAAAGGCGCTTGCGTGTATCACATGATTCGCGCTGAGTTGGGCGACGAACTGTTTTACAAGGCAATTCAAACTTTTGTGCGGGATAACGCTCACCAGACTGTGGAAACGATCGATTTGCTAAGGGCGATCGAAAAAGCTACGGGTCGCAATCTCATGTTCCTGTTTGACCAGTACGTTTATCGCGGCGGCCATCCAGATTACAAAGTTGCTTATTCCTGGGATGGCGACAGCAAATTAGCGAAAGTTACTATTACCCAAACTCAGGTAAAAGACAACAAAAATGGCAACGGTAACAGCAAAGATGTCTTTGACCTCAAAATTCCAATCGGCTTCGGCTACAAACCGGAAAAAGATGCAGATGAGCGAAATGCTGCTAATATAAAAACTTTCACGGTTCGAGTTCACGAACGCGAGCAAAGTTTCTATTTCCCCCTAGAAGAGAAGCCCGCATATATCAGTTTTGATGTCGGCAATAAATACCTAAAAACAGTTGCTCTAGAGTATGGAGTTGCCGAACTAAAAGCTCAGTTACAGTTCGATCCAGACCCGGTTTCTAGGATTTACGCCGCCCACGCTTTGGCGAAAAAGGGAGGCTTGGAAGCTGTGAAAGCGCTGTCAGAAGTTCTCAAGAAAGAGCCGTTTTGGGCTGTGCGGGCGGAAGTGGCCGGTCAGTTGGTTGAGATTAAACTCGACCAAGCTTTTGATGGTTTAGTAACTGGTTTGAAGGATAAAGATGCTCGGGTGCGCCGTGCGGTGGTGAATGCGTTAGGTAAAATTAAGACTCACGAGACTTATAAGGCGCTGAGGTCGATCGTTGAAAAAGGCGATGACAGCTATTATGTAGAAGCGGCCGCAGCGAGTGCGATGGGTGCGATCGCAGGCGCTAACCCCGACGAAAAGCCCACGGACGAACAGGTACTCAAAGAGTTAAAATTGGTTTTGAAAGAGCGCGAGGGCTGGAATGAGGTTGTGCGATCGGGTGCTATTTCCGGTTTGGCGCAAATGAAAACTTCGGAAGATGCGCTCAACCTGATTTTGAAATACACAGCCGTCGGTACTCCGCAAGCTTTGCGCTTGGCTGCAATTCGCTCTTTGGGGACAATTTCGACAGGTCAAACTAAGCTCAATTTGGAACGCATTTTGCACCGATTGGCGGAACTTTCTAAAGAGACTTTTTTCTTGACTCAAGTATCTGTTGTTGTCGGTTTGGGACAGATGGAAACTCGCAAAGCTATCAGAATTTTGCGTTCTTTAGCTGACCAAACTCCTGATGGCCGCGTCCGCATGATGGCTGATGAAGCTGTGCAAAGAGTGCAGAAAAATGCTGGTTCTGATGCAGCGGTGAAGCAGTTGCGCGAGGAGTTAGATCAGGTGAAAAAGGACAATCAAGATTTGAAGAGTAGGATGGAAAATCTGGAGGCTAAGGCGAAGAAAGACAAAGATTAGGTAAATTTTGTAAGGTGCGTCGTTATGAGATTGTCGCTGCGATCGACAATTGTGTCGGGCGACACACCCTACGAGCTAATTGTAGGGTGTGTGACGGCGATAAATCGTTAAATCGAAACCAGCCAAATGTGTACAGTCACGCACCGCCCCAGTAGCAAGCTAAATCTGACAAAAAATATTGTAGTAAGGTGCGTCGCTATGAGATTGTTGCTACGATCGAGGATTGTTTCGGGCGACGCACCCTACCAGCTAACAATTACAATAATTCTAACATTAGGTATCCTGGAAGACATTCTGCCAGTTCAACAGCAGCCATCTATTTTGTGGATAAATTTGGCAAAACTCTGGAAACGCCGTTAGTTGGGTTGGGTGCATTTAAAGTTGCGATTGGCGATCGCCCTGTTATTAAAATAATCTTATTTTTTAGCTGTATTGCCTTGAAGTTTGGTATTTTAAGCAAAGGTAAAATCCTACATATTTCTATTTCTGACTTAGTTATTGTCTCGACTGAGAGATCGCAAATAGAACTTAAGCAATCCGACTCAATAAATAAACCTGGCTTTTTTTATGAAAAAATAGCTTTCAGCAATTATTTTTCATAAAAGGAACTGATTTTGCTGTATCGGTGGGTAAGTTCTAATAGATAATCAGGGTGTATCAACATTTTTATTTTGAATCTTCAACTTTCAATCAAGTTGAAGCAGCCTTTGCACCCTAAAGATTGCATAAATCATGAGTACAAGAACTATTGTATTGGTAGAACAATCGGCTGTCATTCCCTACCGCATTCAAAACGGACAAATTGAAGTAATGGTGATCACTTCTTCAACGGGTAAGCGTTGGGTGATTCCTAAAGGGTTAATTGAACCTGACATGACTCCTCAAGATTCTGCTGCTAAGGAAGCTTGGGAAGAAGCAGGTTTGTTGGGTAAGGTGTTCCCGGATTTGCTGGGAACTTACGAGTACCAAAAGTCTGGCTATACTTGTCAGGTAGAAGTATTTTTACTGCAAGTACAAACTGTTCTGGAAAAATGGCCGGAAGCTAGCTGTAGAAAGCGACAGTGGGTAAGTATTCCGAAAGCAATTAAGCGGGTTAATGAACCGGAACTTAAACTGATTCTTGCTAATTTACCGAATCGGTTTTGCTGATTCAAAGGTTCGTAGTGAGGACTTTAGTCCTAATTAACTCAGGTTCGTAGTGAGGACTTTAGTCCTAATTAACTCAGGTTCGTAGTGAGGACTTTAGTCCTAATTAACTCAGGTTCGTAGTGAGGACTTTAGTCCTGATTAACAGGTTCGTAGTGAGGACTTTAGTCCTAATTAACTCAGGTTCGTAGTGAGGACTTTAGTCCTGATTAACAGGTTCGTAGTGAGGACTTTAGTCCTGATTAACAGGTTCGTAGTGAGGACTTTAGTCCTGATTAACAGGTTCGTAGTGAGGACTTTAGTCCTGATTGACTCAAACATGGAGAAAGGGCTGATGATGCCACACTTTCATGCGAGGGAGGACGATCGCACTACACTCGGAAAATCATTATTCTGCTGTACAAGGAAAGGACTGAAGTCCTCACTACAAACCTGGAAAGGACTGAAGTCCTCACTACAAACCTGGAAAGGACTGAAGTCCTCACTACAAACCTGGAAAGGACTGAAGTCCTCACTACAAACCTGGAAAGGACTGAAGTCCTCACTACAAACCTGTGCAAATGGAAAGGACTGAAGTCCTCACTACAAACCTATGATATCGGTGTGAAAAGTTTTACCTCAAGCGTTAGCTGACAGAAAAGGAAGGCTTTCGGCTAAGTTATCCTTGACTTCAATTCCCTGTTTTTTTGCCCAAAACTGGCTTAAGAAATGAATTTGCCGCAAGCCGACAATTAAATTTAAACCAGGTACAAACATCCACCAAACAGTTAGCGGTTCTTTAATTCCTTCTTGGCGGTACAATTCGTTAACTGTGTTGTAAAGTTTGAACTGCACGATGTAAATCCAAGCAATTCCCACGAAGGAAAACCAACCAAACCATCCGGGAACGTCGGGGTCGAATATTCGCAAAGCTTGGGGGATGGCTACTCCTAAAACAAAGGGCAACAAGCAAAGTGTCCCCGACCAACCCTTGCCGTTATAAGTCCGCAATTCTTCTTGAATAATCCATTTGTACCAGCCGTAATATAGCAGCAAGCTGACTCCAGATAGCAAGATTACTCGCCACAAAATTCGTGGCTTTCCTAAGGGGTTTTCGGACATTTTTAGATGTAAGATAAGACGGCGGTTGAAACCGCGCCTAGACAAACAATGTCCGCCTCCGCGGACTCAAGAAGATAACGTAATTTCAATTACCTAGTCTTCAACCCGCACTCCTCGGGTAAAGTCTCGTGTTGACGCGGTTTCAACCACTTTATTGATTATATTAACATTTGTTAATTATTGCAAAATCATCTCTCGGATCGATCGCGCGGTTGCAGGGGCCAGCAGAACACCGTTGCGGTAGTGGCCGCTAGCTATCAAAACCTTGCTGTTACTGGGAAGCGCTTCGATAATTGGGGCTGGGCGTCCTTCGGGGCGCGGGCGCAATCCCGACCATTTTCGGATGATTTGGGCCTCGGCTAAGGCCGGACAAAGTGCGATCGCCCTTGCCATCACTTCATCCAACATATCAGCATTCGCCTGCACTTCCCCGCCGTTTTCGGGAAATTCCACCGTCGCCCCTACCCAACATTCTTGATTTGCCAAAGGTACAATGTGAACGTCATCGCAGGTAATTACTGGCGCAAAATCTGGGTTTCCTAAGGGATTTTTTGACCGCAAATGCAGCGCTTGTCCCAACACCGGGCGAATGTCCACCAATTGATTTAGCGATGCAGTGACAGCAGCGGAACCTAAACCAGCAGATACAATTAGTCGATCGAACTTGCCACTATCAGCCATTTGGGCCCCTGCAACTTCCACCCCAAACTCAAAAATCACTTTATTTTGTGTAGCAGCATCCACCAAAGCCAAAGTTAGTGCGATCGGATCGACTTGCCGGTCTTGAGGCGAATAAATCCCAGCAATTATGTTATGATTTAAATCAAGATGAGGACAAAACTCGCGCACTCGTTCCACCTCCCAAAGTTCTAATTTCCAACCTTGAGACTTGCGAGTTGCTGCTAGCTTTTCCCACTTACTTAAATCCTCTCCTTCCGAACACAGCAGCAAAATTCCCTGTTTGTTAAATGGAATTTTCCGTCCCGTAGCTGCTTCCAATTCAGGAATCAAAGTTTCGTAATACTGAAGGCTGGTTTCCCTTAAATGCCAATTTCTGCCCTTAGTTTTGTGGCTGATTACTCCCATCAAAACACCGAGGGCTGCACCTGTAGAAGCTTGGGCTGGGGGCTGTTTGTCGAATACAGTGACTTTTAATTCGGGAAATTTACTTAATTCAAACGCGATCGAAGCCCCGACAATACCGCAACCAATAATTGCAACGCGAACCATTGAATTTTATATTTTAGATTTTAGATTTTAGATTGTACAGAAGAATACCGGGCGGTTAGAAACCGCGGCTACATAAACGAAACCCGCCTCCGCGGGTTGAAGAACGGGCAGTAAAAATTACGTTTTACGTTATTTTCTTTACACCACGGAGGTGGACTTCGTGTGTGTAGACGCGGTTTCAACCGCCGTGGCAGTAAAAATTACGTTTTACGTTATTTTCTTTACACCACGGAGGTGGACTTCGTTTGTGTAGACGCGGTTTCAACCGCCGTCTTTGTATAGGCGCGGTTTCAACCATACGTCCGATCTGCGCGACAAACTAAAGCTATTAGGCTTTAGGAAGTAGCTGCAAGAAAGTATCGAAATCCTTCACAGCTTTGCTATAACTAGCGGTGATTTTGGCATTGTCAGCCATTTTAGCAGCGTTATCAATCTCTACCAAATCAGCAAACAAACTCTTGGTCAAATCCATAGCTTGCTGTTGAGATTTCGGCAACAAACTGCCCGACACGGTTTTCATCGTGGCGCGCAATTCGCCGAGAGGCCCGTGAATGTAAGTTTTGGCATCAATCCAATTTTTTTTCTGAATTAGGGTTCCTAGGTTGTCCATGCGCGATCGGAACTCTGTCAGAGTAGGAACATAGCGCTGAATCTGTTGGATCTGGGCTGCTGTGTAAGTCGTGGGAACTTTTGCTTCGACACTGCTGCAACTAACCAGAAATGCCATCAAAAATGCCATCATCAAGGCAAAAAAGGAACGGGGACGAGTCATAAAAACAATACGGTAAGTGGTAAACTCAGAGTATGAAAGACCTGAGAGGAAAACGACCCGGCGATTTTAATCGCCTTGAATCTTTCCATTACTGCCTTGGAGTTGCAAGAGTCCGGTGTACTTTTGTAATGTACTTTCGATGGGACAATTACCATCTCAAATGTTGCAACCAGCGATCGCATAATGTTTGCTCCTGATGGAGCCTCCCTTCCGGGGTAATGTTCGCCTTGACCTGGTTATAAAGGCTTGTTAGACCTGCGACACTGTTTCAGTGACTTTAAAACTGTTTAATCGCAGATGACAGAGCGGAAAACTGGCGTCGCATTCTCCGGTGTCGTGACCTAAATAACGTCTCCTCCTAGGAGGGGTCTGGTCAGAACAGCTTGCAATTTCTTACAAGCTCAGTGGCTTGAGCCTCTGAGTTCCTGACAGCGATTTTAGACTTTAGATTTTAGATTTCTCGTTGCGGGCCGGCACCGAGACACCGCCCCTACTTTGCACCGAGAGTTATGTACAAAATATTATTTTACCTCCTTTTGGCGCAGAAAAGTTATCAGAGCACCGCCAACTTTTTCTGACCAATGTTCTTGAGGATAATGGGAAACTTCTTCTAGGGTGACTAACTCGGCATTTTTCATGGAAGTGACTAATTTTTTAGCTGGTTCAACACTCAGCCAAGGGTCGGTTAAACCCCACACAAATAAGGTTGGGCTTGTCCATCCTTGTAACCCGGATTCAATTTCTGCCATGGACTTTGGCAATTGAATGTTGCGGATGGTGTTCATTAGCGATCGCCCTGCATCCGAACTCTTCAAAAACGGGCGCCGGTAAACATCTAAATCTTTGTCTAATACCCTGATGCGGCTTCCGCCTTCGAGGGTTCTGTCCACCAAAAGTGGGTCTTGCGTCAGCATATCACCAATAAATGGCAGTCCCAACTGCTGCATTTTCCAAGGCAATTTGATATCTGCTGAAATTGGTGTATTTATGACTACTAAACGATCGATTTTATCGGGATTTCGTAAAGCGTATTGAATGCCGACAGATGCTAAAAATCCTTGGACGACTAGGGAAACTCTGTCTAATTCTAGGGTTTGAATAAAGCCTGCAAGGGCGTCTGCAAAGGCATCGGGAGTATAAGCAAAGTCGCGTTTGTCTGGTTTTGTCGATCGCCCGTAGCCCACCCAATCCGGCGCTATCGATCGAAATCCCTGGGCAGCCAAATCTGGCATAATCGCACTCCAGGTAAAGCTTTGGGAGGGTATACCGTGCAGCAGCAACACAGGAGATTTATCACTTTCGTTTACCGGATTTGCTTCCCGATAAAACCATTCCAGTGACCCTACTTGAATTGTTTTCTCATCAATTGGCATTATTTTACTTCTTATTTATCAAAGAATAAGGCGGGTATTCCCCGCCTTACTTACTTACTTAATAGTTGGGTACGCACAAAGCACCATTAGTCTCAACAATTGCCTAAAACCTTTTGTATCTCAGGTTTGTATCTAAGTCTCGATCCCCCTAAATCCCCCTTAAAAAGGGGGACTTTAAGAATACTCTTGTTCCCCCCTTCTTAAGGGGGGTTAGGGGGGATCTAGGCTTAATAGTAAGGCAGCAGTCTCGCACTACACAAGACGTATTTGTTGACACTAATAACTGAGCACTTTACCCAACTCATGAAAGTCCTGCTTAGAAATTCATTTCAGCAGCTTGAACTTTTTCGACCTGTTTCTTCTTCAGAACCAGCATGATTTGAGCTAGCATGGTTATAGCCACGAAAGCCATCAATCCTTTAACTCGTCCTGCACTTTGCAGCACAATTTCCACGTCTTTTTGACCGAAACCGCCTACATTAGGATTGTTCGTCAAAACTTCGCCGGATGCAACAGTTTGTCCTTCAGTAACAATCAGTTCTGGGCCTGCGGGAATTGTATCAACAACCGCTGCACCTTCTGCTGGTTGAATTGTCACTTCATAACCGCCATCTTCGGGTTGAGCAATTTTAGAAATAGTGCCAGCTACTGAGGCATTATAAACAGTATTGTTGCTCTTGGCGCCAGTAGGATAAACCTGACCGCGACCGCGGTTGCCGCCGACATAAATTAGATATTTGCCGTAGTGAACTGACTTGTCAGTTTCGGGATTTGGCGACAAAACTGGGAATACCAATTCTTTGTATTGTTCGCCTGGGAGCGGGCCCACTAAAACAACATTTTCTTGGGTTTCGCTGTAAGGTTGGAAGTAAAGATCGCCGACTTTTTCCTTCATTTCTTCGGGAATTCTGTCAGCGGGAGCAATCTTGAAACCTTCGGGTAACATGACAACTGCGCCTACATTCAAGCCGCCTTTGCTACCGTCGCCGGTAACTTGCTGCACGCTTTGATCGTAGGGAACTTTGACAATTGCTTCAAAAACTGTGTCGGGTAAAACAGATTGGGGGACTTCTACTTCAGTCGGTTTGGCACCGAGGTGGCAGTTAGCGCAAACAATCCGCCCTGTAGCTTCGCGGGGAGTAGCGGGTGCTGTTTGCTGGGCCCAGAAAGGGTAAGCGAATGCTGCTTGGGGAAGTGCGATGTCGCTACTGAGAAAAAATCCGGCGGCGGCGATCGCAATTAAGGCAGTTTTGGCGATCGTCCTGGCACTGCGGCGAAATATCGCAGATAAGTTAATTTGTGGCATCAGAGTATTCAATCTCAAAGGTTCAGACAATTTAGTCATTGGTCATTGGTCATTGGTTATTGGTTATTTGTTATTGGTTATTTGTTATTGGTTATTTGTTATTGGTTATTTGTTATTGGTTATTTGTTATTGGTTATTTGTTATTGGTTATTAGAAACTACTAACCACTAACTCCCAACTCCTAACTACTAACCACTAACCACTAACTATTAACCACTAACTACTAACTAATGACTAACAACTAAGACCACCAAGGTTCTTCGCCGGTGCGGAAATCTGTTTCTTTCCAAGGGGTAAAAGCCACCTTGTCATCTGCGACAGTGGCGTGGGCCAAGGCCAAAGACAAAGGTGCGGGGCCCCGTACCACTTTGCCCTCACTGTTGTATTGAGAACCGTGGCAAGGACACATAAACTTGTTTTCGCTAGCATTCCAAGGCACGACGCAACCCAAGTGAGTGCAGACTGCATTGATGCCGTATTCAGCGATAGTTAGGTCTTTTTCGACCACCAGATAAGTGGGGTCGCCTTTGAGGCCTTGGGCCAAAGTGCGATCGCCCGCAGGGTGCGAAGTCAAATATTCGCTAACGATGATGTCGTTACCCAAGGCATCTTTAGCGGTGACACCGCCACCAACAGCCCCACTCGACGGAGGAACAAAATATTGGACAACGGGATAAAGTGCGCCCAGTGCCACACCTGTGACTGTACCGAACGTCAGCAAATTCATAAATTGGCGACGCCCCATATCGGGAACATCGGGATTTCCAGCAGAAGTTTGAGCCATGACCTGCCTTTACGGTTTTAAGTTACGTTTGTTTGTGAGCCAACTTGTACGTGCAGACAACTCGGACTATCGGTGCTAATCTGCTCGCACAAATTTGAGGCAGCGAAAATTCCTTTTAAGAATGCGCCTTCCAGCCTTTATTAGAGTATTATTACATTTTTTGAACTTTGTCTTTTATTGTTTAACAGATTCACTCAGGAGCAACCATGACGGGCAAGGATTTACACCAGCTACTCCTACAAAAATGGGGAAAGTCTTACGATATCAGATTGCGGCGAACGCGAGGCAAGATTTTTGTGCAGGTGATGTGGAAATATTTGGAACAGGTGTCTTTTCCGATGACGGAGGCTGATTATTTCGAGCATTTGGACGCGGTGGCCAATTACCTCAACGGCTGGGGCAGCACCGAACAGGTGAGAGAATATATTGTCACTACTCGCGATCGCCCGCGCTTGGGCAAAGCTGTCAGCGTTCCCCTGGATTTGGGCGAAAGAGCCTCGGAGTGGTTGCTTGATGAGTTTTGAGCCATCAGTCATCAGTCCTTAGTCTTTAGTCCTCAGTCATATAAAATACGGTGACATCCGAATCATACCGGAGTGCGATCGGGAAAGCTGCAAAGGAAATCATAGCGATCGATCGCCCATCTCGTCGCTTGTAAAGTTTTGTGTCTGGGCGGGGCTGGATTTTTTAAGTTGAAAGTCCCAAAAATCGTCAGGCGAATTTGTCAGCCAGCGTGGGGGCGGTGAGGAACCGTCGCTGTGGCGCAGCTAATTTTCGCAGTTTTTTGATTCAAACTTATGATGTAGCGGGCTTTCCTGGGCGCCAGACAGCAGGATTGAAATGCCGCAGGAGGCTGTGGGGCTGTGAAAATTTGGGGCGGTGGGGTTTCTAGCTGACCAAAATCATCCGAACCAATTTCTGTCAACACTTTCACATACAATGAGTCTCAGATATCTTGTGAAACTTAGGAGAATGTTGTAATGGGTGTTGCAGTTGGAATGGTTGAAGTCTTAGGATTTCCCGCTGCCGTAGAAGTTGCAGACTCAATGGTGAAAGCAGCCCGAGTTACTTTAGTTCGCTATGAAAAAATAACCCGTGCTTACTGGACAATTATAGTTCGAGGAGATATCTCTGAAGTGCAAGCAGCCGTTGCTGCTGGAATTGAATCAGTTAAAAAGGTCGATGGCGGAAAGTTGCTATCGTATCACATAATTGCTCGTCCCCACGAGAATCTCGATTACATTTTGCCGATCGGCTATACGCCTGAAGTAGAACAGTTCCGAATGTAGACAAAGTTTTGACAAAACTTTGGTGTGGGATTTTAACTTTTACTAAAATATAGAGGCGCGGGCGATCGCACCTCTATATTTTTTATCAATCTTCAAATTGAGCGATCGTCTAATACTCACCAAAAAATCATTTTCACGCATAATATTGTTTCCGGTTCCATGGGAATGATTTAACCGCAGAGAACACAGAGCACACAGAGAGAGAAGGGGGAGTTGAATAATTCTGATGCTACCAGATTTGATATAAAATCTTTATAGGACTAATTAAAAATCAGCAATTCACCATTAGCAATTTGGATGACTACCAGTCTGCAAACTTATCTGTTGCCTCCATTAAACAGGTACGAATTCCCGGTTCGCTCATCGAATGTCCGGCATCGGCAACTACAATGAACTCAGCTTCAGGCCAAGCACGATGCAGTTCCCACGCCGAGATCATCGGGCAAACAACATCATATCTTCCCTGAACGATAACCGCCGGAATCTTGCGGATGCGATCGATATTTAAAAGCAATTTATCTTCCGGGTCTATAAATCCCTTGTTGATAAAATAATGGCACTCAATTCTGGCAAACGCCTCGGCAAAAGCATCAATTCCAAAGCTTTGCTTGACATCTAAATCGGGAAATAATCTACTCGTACTCCCTTCCCAAATTGACCAAGCACGAGCCGCTTCTAATCTAATGTGAGGATCTGGACTCGTCAAGCGCTGGTAATAAGCTGTTAGCAAATCGTCCCTTTCATTTATGGGGATAGGTTTAACATATTCTTCCCAAGCATCCGGGAAAATATAACTTGCTCCTTCTTGATAAAACCAGCGAATTTCTTTTTGTCTCAGCATAAAAATGCCGCGCAAGATTAAACCGTTACAACGGTCAGGATGCGTTTGACTGTAAGCTAAAGATAGAGTGCTTCCCCAGCTACCACCAAAAACAACCCATTGCTGAATATTTAAATATTCTCGAAGTTTCTCAATATCGTTGACTAAATCCCAAGTTGTATTTTCTTGCAATTCTGCATGAGGTTTACTTTGACCGCATCCGCGTTGGTCAAACATCACCAAACGCCATTTTTCCGGGTTAAAATATTGTCGGTAAAAAGGCGGACATCCACCTCCTGGGCCCCCGTGTAGCAATACAATAGGTTTTCCCTCTGGGTTGCCTGACTCCTCAAAATGAATTGTATGGATGTCAGAAACTTTGAGTTTTCCTTCGTTATAAGGTTGTCTGGGCGGGTAAAGTTCTCGCATTTTTTCAAGGATTGATAACTAGATCGTGTTTATTTTACATCCTGACGATCGCACTGGTAAATCAAGATAGGCGATCGATCGAAAGAAAGTTGTGGGACAGTCAAGATGCCTGTCCCAGTTATTTTTAGAATCTTGTCTATTGCTTGCTATTTCTAAGTCTCACCGAATAGCAAGAGTTTGAAGCCCTTACTCATCAAGGCAGATTGTGATAAGAACGGAGTTTAAATCTCGGTTCTTATCACTTCGCTGTCACCTGTCAACTGTCAACTGTCAACTGTCAACTGTCAACTGTTTAACGCCCCAAAAGCTTCACCAAACCGACGCCACCAAAGTAAAGAGCCAGCACCGCACCCCCCAAAAGACTTTGCGTCAAAGGGTCAGTAGAAGGCGTTAAAACAGCACCCAAAACCGCCGCACCCAAGACTACATAACGCCAGCCAGATAGCATTTTGCTAGAAGAAACTATTCCCAAAACGCCGAGCAATACTTGGACAATTGGGATTTGAAAAGCTAAACCCGTGCTGAACATTAACAACAGTACAAATTTAAAGTATTTGTCGATCGACCACAACTGCTCTACAACATCCGCCCCGTAGGTAACAAAGAAGTTCAGCGCCGCTGGAATCAAAGCGATGTAAGCAAATACCAGCCCGCCCAAGAAGAGGAAACTAGAACCCAAAAACACTGGCCCGAGCAACTTGCGTTCTTTGCGAGTCAAACCCGGTAGCACAAATAGCGCTATTTGGTAAAAAATAAACGGACTTGCAATCAGCAAACCGCTGTATCCCGCTACTTCGATAGAAACAAAGAAATACTCACCAGGAGCTAGTTGTAGAAATTTGACAGGCCCGGCGGGTACTTCTAGCAATTGTACGATGGGTTTAACAGTTAAAAAACAACCAACTACACCGACTGCTACTGCAATTAGCGAGTAGAAAAGTCGCTGTCGCAATTCTTCTAAATGATCGAACAAAGACATCTCAACTTCGTCGGGAAGTTCGTCTAGATATTCGTCTTCGAGGTTGCGGGAGCCCAGAAAACTGTCGGCGATTGGTGCAATGCTATTTTCCGGGTTAACTTCTTCAGCTTCTAAGTTGCTGACATCGGTGAAATCGTCGGCGACTGGTGCAATGCTATTTTCCGCGCTAACTTCTTCAGCTTCTAAGTTGCTGACATCCGTCGTAGAATCATCGGCGATTGATGCAATGCTATTTTCCGTTTCCGCGCTAACTTCTTCAGCTTCTAAGTTACTTACACTCGTAGAATCATCGACGATTGTTGAAATGCTATTTTCCGGGTTAACTTCTGCACCTTCTAGGTTACTCATACCCAGAGAATCTTCAGCGGCTGGTGCAATATTTTCCGGGCTAACTCCTGCACCTTCTAAGTTGTTGACAGCCATCAAATCATCGGCGACTGGTGCAATGCTATTTTCCGCGCTAACTTGTTCGAGGTTGTTGTCGGAATCTTGTTTGGATGTCTCCAAGTCTGAGGGCACAGTCATAGGGAATGGGGAATTGGTAATGGGGAATCTTTCAACAGTTGACAGTTGACAGTTGACAGTTTGAGAGCGACCTCTACCTAGAAGGAAGAGGATTGGAGTAATGAATAGTCCGAGCTTAATTTGTCCATCAAAGACTTGGGGATTTCAACCAATTCTTTGTGGTAATGGGGCAATTTTAGATTTGTTAATTGGTAATTGTAATTGGTAACTATTAACTGTCAACTCAGAGAGGGCGGGCACGGGGGCACCGCCCCTACCAATTGTCAACTGTCAACTGTCAACTGTCAACTGTCAACTGACTTCTTCAATGCCGATCGCAATTTTGCCGACAGCGCGGCCGGTTTCGCTATAACCGTGGGCGGCGGCTACTTCTGGTAAGCTGTAAGTGCGATCGACAATCGGCTCAACTTTATCGGATTCGATTAACTCCCGCAAAATCCCCAAGTCGGCTGGGTTGGCATTGGCTAGAATGAATTTAGCTTTTTTACCAGGAATAAACCAGCTCGTCAACATCGGTGGGAAGTTGTCAAAACTCGGCAAAGTCGAGATATAAACTCCCTCCGGTTGCAGCACGTTTTCGCATTCAGCAAATGTTTTTGTACCGACAGCATCCAAAATTATATCATACTTTTCGGGCTGTTGAGTAAAATCAATTTCTGCATAATCGACAACAAAATCTGCTCCCAAACCCTTGACAAATTCTCTATTCTTGGCGCTGCAAACTCCCGTTACTTCCGCATTCATTGCTTTAGCAACTTGCACCGCAAAAATCCCAACTCCGCCGGAAGCACCGTTAATCAATACTTTGTATCCTGCTTTAATTTCACCCAAATCTCTCAATGCTTGCAAAGCCGTTAAACCTGCGATGGGTACTGCTGCTGCTTCGACATGGGTGATGTTGTGAGGTTTAAAGGCGGCACTCGATTCTGGCACGACAGCGTATTCGGCACAAGCACCGCCAGCGATTGGATTTAAAAATGTATAAACTTCGTCTCCGGGTTGAAATCTAGTCACTTCCGAGCCGATTTCTACGACAACTCCCGAGATGTCGGAACCGACAATTCGAGGAAAGTTAAATCCTGTGAGTAGTTGCAGGTGTCCTTGCCGGATTTTCCAGTCTACGGGATTGACGCTGCTAGCGCGAATTCTGACTAGCAATTCGTTTGTTTTGGCGATCGGCTTTTCTACTTCTCGGTACTGCAATACGTCAACGCTGCCGTGGCGATCGAATACAACTGCTTTCATGGCGATTTTTTAGGTTTATTTTTAAGAGAACATTTCATCCTGTACAATTATCCTATGGCAAATTCTATTCGCTTGTGAATCGGATTTATTTTTTTTTACCGCAGAGGGCGCAGAGGGCGCAGAGAAAGAGAAGAAAGAGAGAAAAATTATCGTTCTATTTTTAAGAGGACATTTAATCATGTACAATTATCATATAGCAAATTCTATTCGCTTGTGAATGGGATTTATTTTTTTTACCGCAGAGGGCGCAGAGGGCGCAGAGAAAGAGAAAAAAGAGAGAGAAATGATTGATTTAACTGGAAAGGTAATTTTAGTGACGGGCGGCTCGCAAGGGATTGGTGCAGTGACGGTGCGGACTCTTGTTAATGCTGGGGCTGAGGTGATTTTGCATTACTGTCGCAGTCAGCAAGCGGCGGAATCGGTAGCAGCAAGTGTGGCGGGCGATCGCTGTTTTTTATTAGCAGCAGATTTGATGTTACCAAATGCGGCCTCTCTTTTGTGGCAAGATGCTGTAAAGTGGCGCGGTCATATTGATATTATAGTTAATAATGCTGGGATTATGCAGTCAGCGGGTATTGAGGACGATTTCGATATTTGGTCGTCGGCTTGGCAGCAAACTCTACAAGTTAATTTAGTTGCGGTTGCCGATTTGTGCCGGGAAGCAATTCTGCATTTTAAAACTCGCAATGGTGGTACGATTATTAATATAGCAAGTCGCGCTGCTTTTCGCGGCGATGACCCGAATTATCTGCACTACGCTGCATCAAAAGGTGCGATCGTTTCTTTGACTCGCAGCATTGCTAGAGGATTCGCTGCTGATAATATTTTGGCTTTTACTGTGGCGCCGGGATTTGTGAGTACGGAAATGTCGGATAAGTTTATTCGGGAGTGCGGTGAAGCACAAATTGTGCGCGATATCCCGATCGGCAAAATCGCCCCTCCTCAAGATGTTGCCAACGTAATCGCCTTTCTAGCATCGGGTTTGGCTGCCCACGCTACCGGAACCACGATCGACATTAACGGAGCCTCTTACGTGCATTAACAGTTGTAGGGGCGGTGCCCCCGTGCCCGCCCTCTTCGTTGACAGTTGATAATGTTGCTCTACTATAAAATAGCTCTAAAGACTCACCTTAACAGCTTTTAAGAATAACTAATTTATCACTTTAGCCAGATGCTCAAAAAACGAGAGGTGATTTATGTTTAGATAAAAAGATAGCTTAAGGGAAACTGGTTATGACAGCAGATAACGGAGCCAAAAGCAAACGAGTTGCCATACTAATCGAAAATGGAGTTGAAGATTCAGAATTTCTGGTTCCTTACAACGGCTTAAAACAAGCAGGATTTGACGTAGTTGTCCTCGGTTCGCGGACAAACGAAAAGTATGCAGGAAAAAATGGTAAAGTCGCCCAGCAAGCTGACGGAACTACCACTGAATCATTAGCAGAAGAATTCGATGCAGTCGTAATTCCCGGCGGTATGGCTCCCGATACTATGCGGACAAATCCCAATACAGTGCGGTTTGTCAAAGAAGCGATGGAACAAGGAAAAATAGTCGCTGCTGTTTGTCACGGCCCGCAACTTTTGATTGAAGCCGACGCGCTCAAAGGCAAAAATGCGACTGGTTTCTTGGCAATTAAAACAGACATGATTAATGCCGGAGCTAACTACATCAACGAACCTTTAGTAGTTGACGGTAACTTGATTACTTCCCGCCAACCTGGAGATTTAGGAATATTTACCACCGCTATTCTAGCGCGCCTCGGTTACGGCGGTAAAGCAGTAGGTTTGCCCGAAGAAACTGACACGAATGCAGAATGGTGGAAACTAGCTAATGGTTGGGGCGGCTCGACACAAGCGGACATTGTGAAAGGTTTGAATACCGCCCTCGCAGGGGAACGCTATGCTTGCGAAGCGTTTCAGAATTATGCGGAAAAAACCGGAGATGCCGATTTGCGATCGCTCCTGGCGGAAATGATTCAAAATAAACAGAAACACATCCTCGCTCTCGAAAACCGGCTCAACGATTTCGGCGAAAAACCGTCAATTCCCGCCCAAATTGCTGACAAATACGCTAAATTAAAAGCCTCAATGCAAGGAACCGATGAAACCTTCTTGCTGCGGAGCACTCTCGGCGATTTGCAAACAGGTGTTGTCGATATCAACAACCTGCGAGCGAAGTTCACCGATCCGGTATCAACTGCCATTTTTACAGAGATAGAAGCAGATTTGTCCAAGTGCGAGCAAGTCGTGGCTAAACTCTTCCGCGCCCGCGCAGCTTCCCAAGAAATTAAAGCGCCAAAACCTTCGACTAGCCCCGCTGTCAAGATGTAAACAGTTGACAGTTGACAGTTGACAGTTGACAGTTGACAGTTGACAGTTGACAGTTTGAGAGCTACCTCTACCCTTAAGTCAGAGGATTGGAGTAACGAATAGTCCGATCGTAATTTCTCCCTTAAAGACTTGGGGCTTTCAACCAATTCTTTCTGGTAACCTGCACCCGGATTAACAAGTTTGTAGTTGCGCCCAGGGGTGAAAACCCCCACCTAGGGCGCAACTACAAATTTGCTATGCAATTATAAAATCTACGCCTTTGCGGTAAAATAAAGCCCAAGCTGAAAAAGCAGAAGTTCAAATAATTGCAGGGTTGAGGATTTTATTTAATGGGTGCTATTTTTGTTTCAGCCGGACACGGCGGGTTTGAAGGCGGCGTGCGCGATTCTGGGGCGATCGCATTTGGCGCAACCGAAGCACAGGAAATGATCCTAACTCGGGATTTAGTAGTAACCGAATTGCAGAAACGAGGCATCACAACTTTTTCTGTACCCGATACTCTAAGTTTAGTAGAAACTATCGCTTGGATAAACAACCGCTGCCAGCCGGGAGATGTAGCATTAGAAATGCACGCTGATGCTTTTTCTAATCCTCAAGTTCGGGGTGCTAGCGCATTTTATATTGGTAGCAACCCCACCCGAAAAGCTGATGCGGATTTGCTGTTAAATGGCTATTTACGTCGGTGTCCAGAAGTACCGAATCGCGGCGCTAAACCAGATACTGAAGCAGGTGTTGGTAGCCTCGGATTTTGCCGCCGCATCAACATTCCTTCGATTTTAATTGAACTCGGTTTTATAACCAGCCCTGACGATTTGAAGGTATTTCAAAATCGCCGCCGTGATGTCGCCCTCGGACTCGCTGACGGACTTGAAGCTTGGTTAAACAATACTCCTTTAAAACCCTTACCGACACCGACACCGACACCTGCACCGACACCGACACCGACACCGACACCGACACCGACACCAAAACCTATAGTTTATCCTTTAATTAATATCCAAATCAACGGTGCGCCCCACGAAGACAAAGGCATTTTGGTCAATGGAAATGCTTTTGTTCCTTCCGAAGTTCTAGACGTTCTCAATGTTAAACCAGAGGCAGCCGATCGCCGAATCACGTACAATGGAGTAGTATTCGTGCGGGCTGTCGATTTGCGCGATAACGATATTTCCGTAACTTGGGATCAGGCCACCACATCAGTCTCCCTGCGATCGCGCCGCGATATCCTCTCGGGCGTAGGAAAAATCATGGGACGCGGTTTAACTACCGCCCAACAAATCACAGTATTTCTCACCAAAACAAACAGCAAATCCCTGGTAATATTTCCCAACCTACCTCAAATTTACGTTCAAGAAGCAGCCGCAGAAGGCGTCAACCACGACGTAGCTTTTTGCCAAATGTGTTTAGAAACAAACTATCTCAACTTTGGCGGTGCAGTCAAACCAGAACAATTCAACTTTGCCGACATGGGAATTGTCAGCCCCACAAATTCCGGCATTTCCTTTCCCGATGCCAGAACAGGAATTAGAGCGCAAATTCAGCACTTAAAAGCTTACGCCAGTAACGAACCAATCAACCAACCTTTAGTTAAAGAAAACGTGCGTTTTCGTTTTGTCAAGCGCGGCGTAGCCCCCACCGTCAACGAACTTGCAGGCCGATGGAATTCCGATCCTTTATACGGACAAAAAATCATCAATATCATCCGGCTGCTGTACGAAAATGCCAGTTTGCTGTAGTCAGTTGACAGTTGACAGTTGACAGTTGACAGTTGCTATAGCAATTATAGTTGTATTAGTTATTAGTTATTAGTTATTAGTTATTTGCTACTAATAACTAATAACTAATAACTAATAACCGCTCCCCAATGCCCCATTCCCAATGCCCAATGCCCCATTCCCAATTCCCAATTCCCGATTATAAATACAACTATGGTTTCCAGCACTAATCGCTTTTCTGACATTCAAAATCATTGGGCAAAAATATTCATTGACGGCTTAGTAGAAAGAGCCGTAATCAGCGGTTTTCCCGATCGCACTTTTCGCCCCAACAGCAACCTCACCCGCGCCCAATTCGCCGCCATAGTCAGCAAAGCCTTTCCCGTACCCGACAAACGGCCCTACATACCCTTTATCGACGTTCCCGCCACCCACTGGGCCGCCACAGCCATTCAAGCAGCATATAAAAGAGGATTTATCTCCGGCTATCCCGACAACCTGTTTAAACCCGAAAGCCTGATTACCAGGGCCGAGGCATTAGTTGCCTTAGTCAGCGGCATATTTGGGTCAAACGCTGCACCGACAAGCAATCTGGTTCTATCAAACATCTACCAAGACAGTACAGAAATTCCTAATTATGCCAAAAAGGCGATCGTCATAGCCACCCAATCCGAAATAGTCGTCAACGCCCCCAACTTAAACCTATTAAATCCCGCCGGAAACGCCACCAGAGCCGATGTAGTCGCCTGGGTTTATCAAGCATTAGTATATCTCAAAAGAGCACCACAAATATACAATCAATATATTATAGTTCTCAGCAAAGTTCCCAGACCCCAAGTTTACGTCAACCACCAGCGAGAATTTCGCGGAGTTTGGATAACATCCGTGTGGAATATTGACTGGCCATTCAGCAACAAACTCTCCACAGAACAGCAAAAAGCCGAACTCCTGAAAATCCTGGACAGGCTGCAAGAAATGAATTTCAATGCAATTATCCTCCAAATTAGAGCTGCGGGCGACGCCCTTTACGCCTCAGAATTAGAACCTTGGAGTGCGTGGCTGACAGGAACCCAAGGAAAGCCACCGCAACCTTACTATGACCCTTTAACATTTGCCGTTACAGAAAGCCACAAACGCAACATCGAAGTTCACGCTTGGTTCAATCCGTACCGCGCCAAAGTTTCCAGCCAAACCCCTCCCAACGTCCGCCCGCACATCTCAGTTACCAATCCCGAATGCGTTTATCCGTGGGGCGACGACTTGTGGATGGATCCGGGAATTGATTTAGTTTTAGACAAGACTTACAACGTAATTTTAGACGTAGTTAAGCGCTACGATATAGACGGCGTTCACTTCGACGATTATTTCTATCCCTATCCCATTGACGGCAAAGAATTTCCCGACAGCAAGATTTACAATAGTTATATTTCCAGAGGCGGCAAAATGAGTTTAGGAGACTGGCGCCGCGAAAATGTCAACAAATTAGTTAGAAGACTCGGACAAGGAATTAAAACAGTCAAACCCAACGTAAAATTTGGCATCAGTCCCTTCGGCATTTATCGGCCCGGACAACCACCGCAAAGTCGCGGTTTAGACGCCTACGAAACACTCTATGCCGACGCCAAAAAATGGTTAGAATCAGGTTGGGTAGATTATCTAAATCCTCAACTTTACTGGCGCATCGATCAAACAGCTCAAAGCTATCCAATGTTGCTAGAATGGTGGCTACAAAACAACCCCCAAAACCGACATATTTACGTGGGAAATAACCTCGGGAAGCTCGACGGCAATAAGTGGACGGTGCAGGAAATCAACAATCAAATTGAGATTACGCGCAACTCTAAAAACAGCTTAGCTTTAGGCAACGTTTTCTTCAGCATGAAAGCATTTAGCGAAAACCGCCAGCAAATCTACGATAATTTCAAATCGACAACATACACGCAACCCGCACTCGTTCCCGCCATGCCTTGGCAAAATGGAAAGCCGCCAGCCCCTCCAGTATCAGTGGTAGTACAAAAAGTGGGAAATAACAACGTTTTACAGTGGAAAAATCCCGCCGATAAAAACATCCGTTCTTGGACGCTTTATCAAAAGAATGGCGATAGCTGGAAGCTTATCAAAATCATCAATGCAGACACCGTACAAGTAACGGTAGGAACGGGAATTTATGCTTTGTGTGCGGTGAGCATAATGGCCGTAGAAAGTGTAGGAGTTTTTATCGAAATCTGAGGATAAAAAATAAGATATTATGAGATTGTAAAATGCAAAATCTGCAACTTCCCGAACAAAGACGAAAATTATACATTGAAATAGCACTGCGCCGATGCCGTCCCGGTAGCGGTAGCAGCTTAGAATTTCTCAGAAAAAGAACCTGGAACCGTCCCGTAACTAACATTAAGGCTATTATCAAACAAACTCCATTCGTAGTAGTAGGAGGAATTGCCACTAGACTTTATATGCCAGAACGGATAACTGACAAAATTGAGATTTTAGTATTAACTGAAGATGCCGACAATATCTATCGAGAATTAGCCGAAGCTGGTAGCATGAAAGTTGGAGAACTCAGCATTGGTGGTAGTAGTTGGCAACTACCAGATGGTAGTATTTTGGATGTTCTTGAATCACAACAAACTTGGGTTAGAGAAGCGATCGCAAATCCCAACATCGCCCCCGACAATTTGCCAATTATCGGATTACCTTATTTGATATTAATGAGGTTGCAAGCCAGTCGCGGTATAGATATTGGCGACTTGACGCGGATGTTAGGAGGGGCAGATGAAACTGCCTTAGAATTAGTCAGAAAGACCGTAAAAACATACCTTCCTGATGCTGTGGAAGACCTAGAAAGTTTAATTGTACTGGGAAAATTAGAAATGGGTGAATTACCTTAACAGGAATTGCCCACAAACTCGATTTTCTATCGTCCGGGCTGCCCTTTCGTACCTGTCCAAACGCGGAAGATTTGATAAGGTGGCGTTCCTGCATCGGTGGGTTTACCCGTAAAAATCGAAGCGCGATGGAGTTGGTTGATGTTGATGTAGAGCCAAGAATCTGCACCAAAGCGCACGTTGTCCGCAAAAAGAAAGCGTTTGTCTTGCACGAGGCGCGTTAATTTGCCGTCTTTGCTGAGAACATCGATCGCATCTTCCGGCAAATTCGTGATGAAATGATTGCCCTCTGCATCGGTGCTGACGCCATCGGAAATCGGCTTATTTCCGACTAATTTAACCGATCGAGCCAGTTGCTGCGATGAGGCTTGCTCGCGGAGTAACTTAGCAGGAACGCTGTACCATTTAGTACCAGTCATAGCGCCATAAAATACGGTTTCGCGATCGGCAGAAAGGGTAATCGGATTCACCGCAATCCGTGCCGGATTCTGCGATCCATCGGGACGGCGGAAGGACAGTTTTTTGCCTTCGACAACCATGTCAATATTCTCAGCCTGAAGCGATGGATGTCCCTCCCAGCGCCAAGTGCGGCGATTTTTCGTGTCAACGACTAAAATGCCTGCTCGATCGCCACTGTCGGCAATATAGACAAAGCCTCGCTCTGTATCCACAGCCAGATCCTGCAAAATTTGACCCTTCGGAGCCGCCGATGAGTCAAGATCCAGGCGGAAGGCGAGTTTACCCGTGTTGATGTCAAAAGCCACCAGCTTCGGCCCTGCCGCAGGCTGGTTGTTGGGCATCCAATTCCCGTGATCGATGACCCAGAGGCGGTGTTGATTGTCGATCGCCACTCCGTGCGCTGTATTCATCACATCCTTACCGCTACCTGGGGCCGCATTCCAAGCCGCATCGGGAAAAGGTTTCCATTTGTTCTCCCCAGGCATGATTTCAATTAATTGAGCAGTGCCGCGTCGCATTCCGTGGACGCTGGCAAAGATGCGTCCCGTGCGAGACACCGTAATATTACCTGGAGTAATGTTCAGATTCGCCACGAGTTCCAGTTGACCGACTTTGGGTGTAGTGGCAGAGTCGCGAGTATCTGCTATTTGAGTAGCTTGAGTTTGGGATGTGTCGGCTGGTGGCACAGGATTGGTGGTGGCGGAAGTACAGGCGATCGCAGTCAGAGTAAGCGCGAACAATGCGATCGGCATTAACTTTGATTTCCCTTTCATTGTGAGATGCTCCAATCTACCGAAAAACTGTGGGTGGATTCAGGTTTGAGACGAGTCGCCAAAGGCTTGTCCTAACCTGCTTACAATTAAATTAGACCAGTCTATTCTAATTGTCAATACTTGGGACTCTGACCCACCGGTGACTCAGCCCTCGACTTCGATCGTTGTTTGAAAGTATTTTTTTTGACACTTGACAGCCAGAGAAATGTAGGTTATTATGCTTGCGTTGCTAGATTCCAGTAGTAAATCCACACAAACTAAAATGAACTTGTCGTGTTAGTTACTACCCAAATCAACAGCACCAGTACCTAGAAAATTGAATAAATTAAAGTAGTGTTTTAGCAGTTCAATCATTGAGCGATCCGACCGATACGCCAAATGGCTAAAACATTGATTCTCTCGTTGGATCGGTCGTTCCCTTATCCAGTAAGGATTTCAGCTATGTTTAAGACTTAGTTTTAGGCGTAGATAAATCAAAAAATCGTATCGGTCGGAAACGGCTTCTGGAGCCTTTACTGGGCACGGCTTCCACAACGAGGGGTCGCAATTCACTTTTCCCCGCAAGGGGATTGAAACTATTGCTTTTCCTGTCCCGTCTGCAATAATTCCACGTCGCAATTCACTTTTCCCCGCAAGGGGATTGAAACCTAAATTCAAAAATAACTTTCCCTGTTTACCTCAAATAATAAGTATAAGTCGCAATTCACTTTTCCCCGCAAGGGGATTGAAACGAAATAGCGGAAATAGCACGAGTATATCTGTTATAAGGTCGCAATTCACTTTTCCCCGCAAGGGGATTGAAACTAGCACCTCCATTAGGAGGCCAGCTTTACCCTGTTGGTCGCAATTCACTTTTCCCCGCAAGGGGATTGAAACTTGTCTGGTCTGCTGCGCGAGTAGCACTGTTAATTCCAAGTCGCAATTCACTTTTCCCCGCAAGGGGATTGAAACTACTCCTGATAGTGGTGTATCATCAATTCCTTACCGCCCAGTCGCAATTCACTTTTCCCCGCAAGGGGATTGAAACAGGATAAATTTTACAGTTTCTTCAACCATCTGAAGAGTCGCAATTCACTTTTCCCCGCAAGGGGATTGAAACTTAACTAGATCAGAAAATTCGGTTCTGCCCAAGCCTCTTGAGTCGCAATTCACTTTTCCCCGCAAGGGGATTGAAACCTTACACGGTAAAGCCTTTAGAGTTTGACGATACAATGTCGCAATTCACTTTTCCCCGCAAGGGGATTGAAACGTCTAAATTGGGTTCTAGTTCAAATGCTACTTTTCGTCGCAATTCACTTTTCCCCGCAAGGGGATTGAAACAGGAATAGGGTGCCGCCGTTGGCCTGGACGAAGGCGCCGGGGTGAGTCGCAATTCACTTTTCCCCGCAAGGGGATTGAAACGTAATCTACTACCTGATTAATTAAGCCAGGATAAAATTTTTGGGTCGCAATTCACTTTTCCCCGCAAGGGGATTGAAACTATATTTCTTGGCTTCCTTTAGATCTTTAGCCTCGATAAATAAAGTCGCAATTCACTTTTCCCCGCAAGGGGATTGAAACGTGGCGGAGTATTGAGGCCGTGAGCGCGATTTATGTGAGTCGCAATTCACTTTTCCCCGCAAGGGGATTGAAACCTTAGATTCAATGACTCTAACAACTTTTGGAAAAGGCGATGTCGCAATTCACTTTTCCCCGCAAGGGGATTGAAACTTGTCTGTTTTAGGTTTAAGAAACGATAGTCATTTGTTAGAAGTCGCAATTCACTTTTCCCCGCAAGGGGATTGAAACCATTTAGCTTGTACCTTGCAGTACGCACTCAGTAGAGTCGCAATTCACTTTTCCCCGCAAGGGGATTGAAACCTAACAGTCATGGTTTCTCCTTTGGTTAATGAGCTATGAGGTCGCAATTCACTTTTCCCCGCAAGGGGATTGAAACACTACAAATACCTGTGTACCAACCATCTACTCCTTTCTTGTCGCAATTCACTTTTCCCCGCAAGGGGATTGAAACTCGAAGTACACACCGTCTGGGCTGTACGTAGGGGTCGTCGCAATTCACTTTTCCCCGCAAGGGGATTGAAACTTTCTACGTGCTAGACCATTGGATGGTGCACCTTTAAGGCGGTCGCAATTCACTTTTCCCCGCAAGGGGATTGAAACTTAACAGTACCCGTTCGGGTACCGTCGGGATAGTCCTGTCGCAATTCACTTTTCCCCGCAAGGGGATTGAAACATAATTCTTCTGAATGTCCCCAGTACAAGTCTTCAAGTCGCAATTCACTTTTCCCCGCAAGGGGATTGAAACGTTTCTCCCTCACTGGTTGTTTCAAGCCAGATGCTTTCTGTCGCAATTCACTTTTCCCCGCAAGGGGATTGAAACACCTCCTGAATCTTTGCCGTGTGTTTACTCTTAGCGTGTCGCAATTCACTTTTCCCCGCAAGGGGATTGAAACATCAATTTCCGTATTAGGAAAGTTAGCATTTAATGTCGCAATTCACTTTTCCCCGCAAGGGGATTGAAACCTAAATCCGAGTGTGATTATGTCAGTGATATTGTTGGTCGCAATTCACTTTTCCCCGCAAGGGGATTGAAACCAAAAACTTGCGGACAAGTTAAATTGAGACAAATCCAACTCGTCCGCCACTTTTTAAGCTACTTTAAAATCATCCCAAACATAAACTGAATATAGTTCTTCAAAGGAGCATCACTTTTGCTCACTTTCATTTGCAACAAAGCACCTTCCCAACTATTTAAACAAAACTCTGCCAAGTCTTGAGCCTTTTGGTTTTTGGAGATTTCACCCGCAGTTTGGGCAGCTTCAATGCACTCAGCAAACTGATCTCGCCAACGATCCGTAGCTTCTTGCAACCGCAGGCGAAAGCGATCGTTTTGATCGGCCATTTCTTGGCTGAGATTGCCAAACAAACAGCCTTCTCGGTATTGCAGAGTTTCAAATTCCTCTAACTTAAAAGTAAAGTAACGCTTCAGCCGATTCAGAGGAGTGAGACTGGTATCGCCTAAATACTGTTCGACAATGCGATCGTGCATTTGGGAATCGTATTCGATAATCGCCAAACCGAATTCTTCTTTGCTACTGAAGAAGTGATAGAAAGAACCTTTCGGAACCCCTACCGCTTGCAAAACTTCCTGAATTCCGGCGTGGTTGTATCCTTTTTCCACAATAATTCGTCGCCCTGCTTTAATCAGAGCAAGTTTTGTATCTTCTTTGATGGCAACTTTTCCACTCATAAACAATGTTACTAGACCAGTCGTCTCGCTCGACGTTTTGAGATTAGCCTAATTTGTGTGATTTTGTCAAGAAGGAGTATGTCACTCATGGTATTAAAAAAACAATAATTTCAGGTGATGTAAGATAAAGTTCGATCGCAAACCTTCCCTTCCCAAACATGAGTGTCACCGCAGCAAAACCCGCCTCAATGTGGAGTCCCCTCGCCCAGCCAGTATTTCGCGCCCTCTGGCTAGCATCCGCAGTTTCCAGTATCGGCACCTGGATGCACGACGTAGGGGCATCCTGGCTGATGACATCCCTCTCCCCCTCGCCGCTGCTAATCGCCATGATGCAAGCAGCATCCAGCTTGCCATTTTTTATGCTAGCGCTACCCGCAGGTGCGATCGCCGATGTAGTCGATCGACGCCGCCTGCTATTATTTACCCAAGGCTGGATGCTTGCCGCCGCCGCACTCCTAGGAATTCTCACCGTTACCAACCTCACAACTCCCTGGATACTCCTAGGATTAACCTTTGCCATCAGCATCGGCAGCGCCATAAATATGCCCGTTTGGCAAGCAATTACCCCCGAATTAGTTGCCAAAGAACAACTGCCGTCAGCCGTAACATTGACCGGAATTGTCATCAATTTATCGCGATCCGTAGGCCCCGCTTTAGCAGGAATTATCATCGCATCCGCCGGAACAGGCTTCGTATTTTTGCTGAATGCAGCTTCCTTTATCGGAGTCATTCTAGTCATTTATACGTGGCAGAGAAAGCCCCAAGAAACAGCTTTACCCGCAGAAAGATTTATCGGCGCAATGCAAGCCGGAATTCGCTACGTGCGTTATTCTCCGCCTTTTCAAATAGTGCTAATTCGCTCGGCAGCATACATTTTCTTTGCCAGCGCTTTGTTTGCCATGCTGCCACTTTTGGGCCGCCGAGAATTAGGTTTAGATGCTTTTAGATACGGCATAATTCTCGGTTTTTGGGGAATCGGAGGCTTAGCCGGAGCATTTATTTTGCCCAAAATCCGGCAGCGAATTTCCACTGATTTGTCGGTAGCCGCAGCATCAGCGGTGTTTGGCACAATGATGCTGGTATTGAGTTATGCGCGCAATTTCTATGCTGTGTGTGCGGCCATGCTGGTAGTAGGATTATCGTCTTTGACAGTGATGGTAAGTTTGAATGTAGCTGCTCAAACAGCCGTTCCTATATGGGTGCGGGCGAGAGCTTTAGCGACATATTTGTTAGTGTTTCAGGGAAGCATGACTTTAGGTAGTTTACTGTGGGGAACCATTGCCCAGCAAGCGGGAATTTCTGTTAGTTTACAGATTGCAGGAGTGGGGGCGATCGCGACTACAGCCCTCGCCACTCGCTACCGTCTCCGATGTGCAGAAAAAATGGATTTAACATCTTCCCTGCACTGGCAGCAACCAGCCCACTCTTTTGAACCATCTCCCAACGACGGCCCGGTATTAATTACTTTAGAATACTGCATCGATCCGGCCGATGCAAATAGTTTTAAACAAGTAATGCAGGCACTAAGTCGCACCAGGCGGCGCGACGGGGCGATTCAGTGGGGATTGTATCAAGATTTATCCTATCCCAGCCGCTTTGTAGAAACGATAATTGTCGAATCTTGGGCAGAGCACAAACGCCAATTCGAGCGAGTCACAAATGCCGATCGCGCGATCGAAGAAACCGCCCGTGCTTTTCACATCGGAGACACCCCCCCCAAAGTTTCCCAAATGATTTACGGCAATCCTGACAATAGATAAATTCTAGAGACAACAACTGACTAATAACTAATGACTGCTGACTAATCCTAATAAATTCTTCCTTCCGACTGACTAATAACTAATGACTGCTGACTAATCCTAATAAATTCTTCCTTCCGACAGAAGACTTTTGACCTGCAAATACGATATCGTGTTGCCAATATTTTGATGTCGAGGAAAAAAAACTGTGGTTCCCTTACGCGATGACAATCCCACCAGTATCACTCCCTACGTCACCTTCGGGCTGATTGCTGCCAACGTATTAGTATTTTTGTACGAACTCAGTTTGGGCGATCGCCAATTAACGCAATTTTTCTACTCTTGGGCGGTAGTTCCTTGCCAGTTAAGCAATATGTGTCGGGTGTCTCTGCCTGTTTCGCCATTTCCCGAATGGACGACGCTAATTAGCTCGCAATTCCTGCACGCAGGCTTTCTCCACATTGCCGGAAATATGTTATTTTTGTGGATTTTTGGTAACAACGTAGAAGACCGTTTAGGACACATAAAATATTTAATATTTTACCTTAGTTGCGGTGTTTTAGCCTCACTAACTCAGTGGTATTTTTCCTCAACATCGGCTATTCCATCCCTGGGCGCTAGCGGCGCGATCGCAGGTGTGATGGGTGCATACATTCTCAGATATCCCCAAGCCAAAGTTCTTACTTTACTACCTTTGGGCATTTTTATTACTACAGTCAGAGTTCCCGCTTTCTTGTTTCTAGGATTTTGGTTTGCACAGCAAGCATTGAGCGGTTTGGCTTCCTTGAATGCGCCTGCAAGTGTGGGCATGGAATCGGGGGGAGTTGCCTATTGGGCCCACGCAGGCGGCTTTGTTTTTGGTGCGATTCTCGGCCCTTTGTTGGGACTTTTTTCTGAGGAAAATCAGATTTAGATAAGACGGCGGTTGAAACCGCGTCTACACAAACAAAGTCCGCCTCCGCGGACTGAAGAAAATAACATAATTTCAACAGCCCGCTGTTCTGGTCTTCAACCCGCGGAGGCGGGTTTTGTTTGTATAGGCGCGGTTTCAACCGCCCAGTCTTCTGCGCTTTTTTGCGATCTATTCCTAGATAAACGTGAAGTCAAATCCTGAAAGAGAAGTAACTCCTGTTACACCATTTAACTTCGCCAAAATGCGAGAATCGTTGCCGGCGAGGTTGTTGCCATTGCCGTCATAAATGATGTATGTATTGCCGCCGGAATCGTAGGCAAACAAGAATGCACTTCCTCCTAGAATATTTGCAGAAACAGTTGTCTGCACGTTCAGTATAACTAGAGTGCCACTATTGAGATTTGGGAATCCGGGGGCAAAGTTAAACTGATCGGCGATCGGCACACCCAGACCGGTAAAGTCAGTAATCACATCGTATCCGCCTGCGGCGATCGCAGCATTGATGGCCGCCGAAGAAGCTGCATCAAAGGCTATGCCACCATCCGCAGGACTGGTATAGCGGAATTGATTGCTGCCGCCGCCGCCCGTTACGGTATCTGCACCCAGGCCGCCTACGAGCACGTCGTTATCCAAGCCGCCGTTTATCGTATCGTTGCCGCCTTGGCCGTCAACTGTATCTGCCCCTGCAAAACCGTTCAAATTGTCCGGCAAAGAGCCACCAACCAACCTGTTAGGCCCGCTATCCGCCGGCAAGATTGAAACGGCGATCGTACCTGTGCCCGGAATTGTCCCGAATCCGTCGCTGACGCTGTAGGTAAAAGTAGTTGTACCCGCTACGTTGCCGGGGATGAACTGCACCTGAGTTCCGAGATTCACAGCTATGCCCAGTTTTGGCGTGCCGACATTGATAATGCTGAGTGGCCCTTTTTGTGGGCTGGAATCGTTGGCGAGTACGTCGATGAACGTCGGTAGCAGATTATTCGTATTCGTAAATACGATGCCATCATCGCCAAGCACCGGCGGCAGGCTAGTCGGAAGGGTTGACGATGTATTGAAAGAGTTGATGTTAATCGCGACTGAGGCTGCTGCGGTGCCACCTTGATCGTCCGCTACGCTGTAGCTGAAGGAACCGGCTGACCCGATTACATCAGTTTTAGGTTGGAATTGCAGGCCGAGTAATTCCTGAACTGTTAATTTTTGGTTCAGGGCGATCGGAGTTGTACCGACAAGCACTTGACCGAAATTCGGATTGGGCACTCCGATTACTCCGATCGACAATGGCTGGCCCTCTGGATCCGTGGGCTGGGAAATGCTTAGAGACAGCGGCGAATTTTGCAAAGCTGTCAGCGTTTTACCAGTTTCGACGATCGGCAGTTCGTTAGGAGTTGGAGTGGTAAAACTCGGCGGAACTGGCCCCCCACCAAAAGGCGGAGGAGTTGGGGTTGTCGCAGTTGGAGTCGGGACTATAGAAGGACTCGGACTCGGAGTTGTCCCCGGTGATGGACTCGGACTCGGAATCTGTGTCGGCAATGTCCCCGGTGATGGAGTTGGACTCGGAGTTGTCCCCGGTGATGGAGTTGGACTCGGAGTTGGAGTCGTCGGAGTTGGAGTCGTCGGAGTTGGAGTCGTCGGAGTTGGAGTCGTCGGAGTCGGAGTCGTCGGAGTTGGAGTCGTCGGAGTCGGAGTCGTCGGAGTTGGAGTCGTCGGAGTCGGAGTCGTCGGAGTTGGAGTCGTCGGAGTTGGAGTCGGTGGCGGTGTCGTAACAGGTTTTGTCCCCGTTGAGGGTGTGGGAGAAGGACTTGTCCCCGTCGGTGTCGGAGAAGGACTTGTCCCCGTCGGTGTCGGAGAAGGACTTGTCCCCGTCGGTGTCGGAGAAGGACTTGTCCCCGTCGGCGTTGGAGAAGGACTTGTCCCCCTCGGTGTTGGAGAAACACTTGTTCCCTGAATAGTAAAGGGATTATCTTCTACGCGCGGTATTCGAGCCGTAGTGAACCTAGATTCATCTAGCGAACCAGGTCGCACATCAACCAACACCGCCAAAAATTCGCCAGTTTGCTTGTCCTGAATAATCGTGTTGCTAGAATTCGAGCCTTGACCCTGGAAGATGTTTAACTGTGTAAAGTTCAGACCTCCAGCCAAGCCGATCGAATCTCCTGCCTTAAAATCTCTGATTAAATCAGCATCACCGATCTCGCGGCCGCCAGTAGTCAGAAACCCGCTACTAGAAACCGACGTACCCACCCTACCGAGAACAAAGATATCCGAACCCTCGCCTCCTGTCAGAGTATCAGACCCGCGATCGCCCGTCAGAATATCATCCCCAGCATCTCCAGACAGAGCATCATTGCCATCTCCTCCAAATAGCAGGTCATCACCCTCGCCACCCTCACCAGTATCGTTACCAACACCGCCGCTGATGACATCCCCGCCGTCTGCGCCCAAAAGAATATCATTGCCCGCAGCGCCTATCAGGCAGTCATTGCCCGTGTCGCCAAAAACAGTGTCACTGCCCTTGTCGCCAAAAATCAGATCGTCTTCGGCACCTCCGCGCAGACAGTCATTGCCTTTACCGCCATACAGCGTATCGTTGCCTTCAGAGCCCAAGACAACATCGTTCCCCTGGTCGCCAAAAACAGTATCGTTGCCCTGGTCGCCAGAAACCAAGTCATCGCCTTTGCCGCCCCGCACGCTGTCATTACTGCGCCCGCCTTCAACGATATCTTTACCAGCGCCACCATTGAGATAATCGTTACCGTCTTCGCCCCTGATGATATCGTCCCCGTCCCGACCCAGAACCGTGTCGTCCCCGTCGCGCGCGGAAATCGTGTCGTTGAACAAGCTGCCGATTAAATAGTTATTCCCGTCATTGGCGACAACTACACCATCGACAAACAGCGGCTGTGGGGGAGGCGTGGGTACAGTCGGAGTTGGTCGAGGCACCGGTACGATCGAAATCCCCGGGCCTGTCCCCATCGTTGTCGGGGAAGTCCCCGTTGTTGTACTTGGAGAAGTCCCCGTCGTTGTGGTTGGAGAAGTCCCCGTCCCACTCATTATCGGAGAAGTTCCCGTTCCCGTCGTGGTTGGAGAAGTCCCCGTCGTTGTACTTGGAGAAGTCCCCGTTCCCGTCGTACTTGGAGAAGTCCCCGTCCCCGACGACGGCGTAGGAGAAGTCCCCGGCGACGGCGTAGGAGTGGTCTCCGGTATGATAATTACTGGTACTGCACTGGGCATTTTTCGGACTCCTTGCGACGCTACTCAAAAACGATTAGATAAACTTAAAGTCAGAGGCAGTAATGACGGTGCTAAGAGCTCCCGGCACTGTAGGAATAGAATTCAACACTGCCAAATCGAAAGCTGGAAGACTGTCGTCTGCCACATTCGGGTCAAAGCCGAGAACATACTGGTTAAAAGTATTGTTCAGGTACACGAAGAAAGCTCCTGTTTTGCTCGAACCGTTTTGATTCTTCAACACTGCATTGATTGCTTGAGCGTTGTCAAATTTAGATTCAAACAAAATCACTTCTTGCTTGCTGATGTTGTCGCCGCCACTGCCGATATTCCTGACGATAAAACTGGTGAAATCGTTAGTAGTTCCCGAGTTGGTTAAACCTGCGAAATTTGACGACCTGAACAAGAATCTGTCGGTGCCGGTGCCGTTAGCATTAAAGTCAGTAATGATATCTACACCTTCACTCGGAGTTTCGTAGTAGAAGAAATCATTACCAGCATCGCCGGTGAGCAAGTCAGAACCGTTCCCGCCGCCCAAAATATCATTGCCCGCACCGCCGGAAAGCGAGTCATTGTCATCGCCACCCAATACCAAGTCGTTGCCGAAGGCGCCGCTGAGACAGTCGCTACCGGCGCCGCCGTCTACAGTGTCGTCGCCCGCTTCGCCCAACAGGGAGTCGCCGCCGCCCTCGCCTAATATGTAGTCGTTGCCCGCACCTCCGAGTCCGGTGTCGCTGCCTTCTCCACCTAAAATGGTGTCTTCGCTATCGCCGCCGGAGATCGAATCGTTATTGATACCGCCATCGAGCAAGTCTCTGCCGATGCTGCCGTCGAGGATGTCGTCGCCGGCACCGCCCTCGATCGAGTCGTCGCCAATTCCACCGAATAATGTATCGGTGCCGGAGCCTCCCAGTATCGAGTCCTCGCCGGCTTCTCCCAATATCGAATCATTCCCAGCGCCGCCGTCAATGGTGTCGCCGTTGTCACCGCCCGAGATGATGTCATTGTCATTGCCGCCGAACATCAGGTCGTTGCCCAGTCCGCCGGTTAGCGAATCTATGCCATCTTCGCCATTGACAGTGTCGTTACCCAGTCCGCCGTCGAGGTTGTCGTTGCCGATCGAGCCCAGCAGCGAGTCATTGCCTGCATCACCGAATGCAAAGTCGTCGCCGCCCCTGCCGTCGATGATGTCGTCCCCGGCACCGCCTGAGATGGTATCGTTGCCTGCCCCGCCGATGATGTAGTCGCTGAGGTTGCTGCCTGTAAAGCTGCTGGCAGGAAGTGCGGTGCGATCGACAATATTATCTACCACCGTAATGCTGAACGATGCCGGCCCGATCTTTGAAGACCCGTCGGAGGCTGTAAAGGTGAAACTGTCGCTGCCACCTCCTGCTAGCAAGTTGTATTTGACGATGTTGTTGTTGACATCGTCTTGGGTAAATTTGCCGCCCACGTTGAGAAATGTGGTGCCCCTTTGCACAAAACCTCTGGTAGCGTCGGGGGCTTTAGTAATCGTGTAAACAATTTCCGATGGAGGGTTGTCGGGATCTGTCACCAACAAATCGGCGGCGGTGATTGTCTGAGTCGGAGCACTTTTGGCAACTACCACACCGTCGTTAATAACTAGCTGTGGAGGGTTGCTGACGTTGATAGTTACTGTCGCTTGAGCCGTGCCGCGGTTGCCGTCTGAGATCGAGTAGCTGAAGCTGTCAGAACCAGAGAAGCCAGCATTGGGGGTGTATTTGAAGTCGCCACCGCCCAAGGGAGTCAGAGTTCCTTTGGCTGTTGGGGTAAAAGTCGTAACCGTCAAAGGGTTCTTGTCTGCATCGGTATCGTTCAACAGAACGTTGAAACTCAGAGTTTGACCTGAAACCGTAGTGAAGTTGTCGTTAACTGCGACTGGAAGCTGATTGACAGGTGTCGGACTCGGACTTCCTGTCGGCGTCGGACTTGCTGTTGGTGTCGGGCTTCCTGTCGGCGTCGGCGTTGGACTCGGACTTGCCGTCGGCGTGGGGAAGATTGGCCTCGGACTCGGCGTCGGAGTGTCTGTGGGAGTCGGAGTGTCTGTGGGTGTGGGAGTCGGCGTCGGACTCGGAGTTGGTGTGGGAGTCGGACTTGCCGTCGGTGTGGGAGTCGGCGTCGGACTCGGAGTCGGCGTGGGAGCCGGCAGTGGGGTGGCGCTACCTGGAACTACGGGGGCAATTACAAATGAGCTGCGTCCCAGGGTTCTGCTGTCTACTCCGGGCAATACTGCTAAAAAGTCGCCGCTGACGCCGTTGCGAATAATGGTGCTGCCGGCTTTGCTGTCGGTGCTTTGGAAGATTACCAAATCTTCAAACTTGAGGTCGCCGCTCAGCCCGATCGCATCTTCACCTTGGCGAAAGTCTGTGAAAATATCAGCATCGGCGATATCCGGGCCGCCTGTGGTGAGAAATGCTGGGTTAGTGCCGTTGCTGCTGCTGCCACCGGGGGTACTGAAGGTACCGATCACGAAGACATCTCTGCCTTCGCCTCCTGCTACTATGTCTTTGCCTGCTTCGCCCCAAAGAATATCGTTGCCAGCACCACCGTCCACGATATCGTCCCCAGCACCGCCGAACACGATATCGTCGCCGTCACCTGCAAAAATTGTGTCCGCGCCGCCATTGCCGTAGAGCCAGTCGCCTCCTTCGTTGCCAAATAGCAAGTCTTCGCCTTCGCCACCGAAGAGCGAGTCATTACCTTGATCGCCCCAGAGAACGTCATCGCCGCGATCGCCCAAAAAGCTGTCGTCGCCCAACCCACCGCGCAAGCTGTCGGTGCCTTTGCCGCCGTAGGCTGTATCTTTGCCTTCACCTCCAATTACCGTATCGTTGCCGTCATTGCCGTACAACAAATCGGGGTTATTTCCCCCGTCGAGGGAATCGCCCCCTTTGCCTCCGTACAAGGTATCGAGTCCTGAACCGCCGTCGAGCACGTCGTTGCCGGGGCCGCCAAACAATACGTCCTCATCATCGTTACCAAATAGTAAATCGTCGCCGGCCGATCCTTGCAGGTTGTCATTGCCTTGCAGCCCGGAAATCACGTCGGGGCCGGGACTCCCAACTAACGAGTCGTTGGTTTCTGTTCCCCGAAGTACGCCCCCAATGATTGAGGGTACGGTACCTTTTCCTCCGCCCAATGTGTCGTCTATGCCGCCAAATGTGTCGTCAGAGGGAGTTGGCGTCCGGGTTGGTGTCGGCGACGTTGGCGTTGGCGTCGTTGGCGTTGGCGTCGTTGGCGTTGGCGTCGTTGGTGTTGGCGTCGTTGGCGTTGGCGTCGTTGGCGTTGGCGTTGGCTCAACTATAATAATTGGTACTGCACTGGGCATTATTTTGGCTCCTTATCAACAACGATCCCGATTAACTTTAAGAACTGATTAGTATCAGCTTGTTGCCACAAATCTGGCTTAAAATTGATTAATAATCTCGCTCATTTCTAGCATACTAAATCAAAATTGCAAGGGCTATAGATATTTTTTAACTCTGATATATTTCGAGCTAAAAATATTAATGATTGCACGTTTTGATACCTGTTTTGGGTACACTTTTATCTCCCCCAATTTCCCTCGAATCTAGAAGTCAGGCTGCGAGTAAAGCCCGAGTATCTATCCAGAGGTAGAAAAAATGAAAATCTTGGCATTCATAATTTTCTTTCCTCCTGCTTGTTGCCCAATGGCTTAGGGTGACTGTTGACCGAAGGACGAGCCCGCCGGGCCCCTGGATGCGAGACACGGGGATAAGTCGGCGGCGGTTTCAACCGCCTAAGCGTATTTGTGATAAAATGGAGCAGTAAGTAAGAATAACCATCTACGTGTTGAGACATCCTAGTTCTGAGAAATCCAGGCAACGGACATATCCGACTTCGCTTCGGAACAGTTAAAGGGCAAATAATGGCAGGTTGTTGAGCGTACCGTATCTTTGGCATTAGTGATGGACTCCGAAAGCATAAAAAAGCTAAAAGTATACGCAAAGCTTGGATTTATTTAAGCTGAGCGGGTAGAGGCGCCTTGATTTCCACGAGTGAAAGTTCGTATCAGGACTCTTCAAGAATCCCCGTCCCTTTAGGGCTGGGGAGTATCAAAAGAAACAGAGCTGTTAATGAGAGGCAGAAGCGGCCCGGTTTGCTCTTGGCCGTTGACGGCTAGTTCGCTGTGGCAAAGGTAAAGCACAGAACAACGACTTAACAAATCTACCAGAATTCGCCGCAGTCGCTGTTGGTCGGCGGCCGTTTCGTCTTCGGTTCCCCAGGGACGCCCCAATTGCGATCGCACAAATAAGGGTGCACCAAACAAAGTCGCCGCACCGCCGCTCAGCCACAGGGGCGAACCGGCATCCAGCCAAAAGTGCCATTTGTGGGCGCGGCGGCTGCTGCGGTACTGGAAGATGTTGGCGAGGGTGACGGCTTGGGCTTCTGGGCCTTGGGAACGGACTGGAAACGGGTTGGCGGTGACGGTTCCTTGGCGCAACAACTGGATGAACCGGGCGATTGTTTCTGAGTCGCCCCCGTTTGTGGGTTCTACACGCTGCATTCGCGCGTGTATTTCCCAGTAGTGGGCGGCGGTTTCCATTAACTCTCGGAGGGCTGCTAGCCGATCGAACGGCAGATATCTGTCGTTGATGAGAAATTTCTGGATCGCTCGATCGATCAGCGCAATGGGACTGGGTAACAGCCGCTCCTGTTGTTGCGATCGCTGTTGTTCGATCCACTCTACAATTTGCTCGTAGGCCAAAGCTGCTCTGTGTCCCACTCTGTCCCACCGGGGAAAGGCTGTAATTTCCAGCAGTTGAGGTCGATCGAGATCGGGACAAAAACAGTGATCGGCAATTAAACCTGCTCTCACTTGGTCGATCGATTTGAGATTTTGGATTTGAGATTTTAGATGGAAATTGGGGTTATCTTCTGCTGTTTCCGGCAATTCCCTGTGTTTCTGGCTGCCTAAAATTACTAGCATTTCGGCTACGGCGTCTCGATCGACTAAACGGCCTAGTCCAGGATAAACTAACGCTAGCAAAGTCAGCAAAGCTCGAATCTCTGGCGTAGTCGATAGGGGACGCTGATCGTTGAGCGATTCGGCTGCGATACCATCTCGGGCGAGAATTTCGGTTAAACTGTAACGGGCGATCGCATCCATCCCAGGAGCAACTACGGCGATTTCCTGCGCTTCGACAGCTTTTGACTTCACCGCATCCACGATAATTTCGGCGGTTTCTCGCAGCAGTTGCGCCCGGGAAGTGGTTTCGAGCGATCGAACCGAGCCTGGTAAACTCAAGCCTAAAGGATAAAAACCGTCAGAATTTACTGCCAAACTTACGGCCAAATCCCCAATCTCTGAGGATAAACCGGCTTGTGCGTCCAAATTTTCCACCAAGCCGCAGCGGCTTTCGAGTTGGGCGAGGTATTCCGTGTCAGCCCCCAAACCCAAACGCACTCCTCCATCCGGATTGTAGGAAAAGGCCCCCGCTGCGCCAGTGTCGAGCATTCGATCGAACAAATGACGGCTGATGGCTGGATAATCGTCAACATCATCGGCGATGACAGCTTGATATCTAGAAGCCAACTGCTGCTGGTAAGTGACATTTGGCAACAAATAGCGCCAGTAGAGTTCGCAGACAATCCCGTAAGTCAGCAGCCCCCGCGTCAAGCACCATTCCCGCCACCTTTCGAGCAACTCTCCCATGCTAGTCCACAGGCTATTCGAGCCGTCACCAGCGGCAAATCCCTGTTGGAGAATGTGGGGAATTTCTTCTCTGGGCGTACCGCTGACAGCAGCAAGTTGTAATAAGTCTAGAGTTCGACGCACCATGCGATTTGGACTTACCCCTGTTTGTTGCAAAATCCCTTCGTCTAACTCGCGACGCCAGAGTCTGGCTGCAAGTTCCAATTCTGTTTCAGGTTGCAGCCGCAGGGGAAATTGAGCCTTCAAATCCAGCGACTGCAAAAGCAGCGGCCAAAATAGCAATACTTCCTGCTCAAAAAAACCGAATGGTGTTGTGGAGTGAAAGGCATATTTTCCTTCGGTAGCTATGGCGATGCGATCGGCCAATTCCAACCGGTTGTCCCCGTTAGCTGCTAATACTAAAATTGCTGGGGCTGTTTGTCCTGCCCGCCACCGCCCGGAACGCCCGCGGCTTGAAACGTTTGCGGGCAAGGGCTTGACAGTTTTGCTCCACACGCAAAACTGCTCGACTAAGCGAGCTGTTTTGCCACTGCGAGCGCCTCCTACAATCCAAATAGAATCTGCGGAAACGGTTCCTAATTTATCTAAATTTGTTACCATACCATGAATACTTTAATCACTAATATCTGCTACTAACTAATGGACTCCAGCTATGAATACTTCTCTGTGGAACAGGTTTGTAAAATATCTCTACAGCGCTAACCAGTGGTATAGAGAAACGCCTGAAAGGGCACTAGAACAAGCCTATGATGCTGCGCTAGCAATTAAGGCGATCGAAGATGAGCATTTTGGCGGCCAAGGCATCTCCGAGCGATCGGGAGATTACGGACACAGCACCCTGTCTTACTTTAAATCCGAACTGAAAAAATACCTCAAGGTCATCCAAACGAGAATGGTTGAGTTTAATGCTAGCCGTTCTTTTTTGGAATTGCCCGATCGCGTGGGGGCAAAACCGCAGGCGGGTAACAGCGCCCAGCGCCACCAACAAGGATTAGGTTTAGAGAATAAAGATCGATCGTCCCTGGTATTCGAGAAGCTAGAGTTTATTGATGGAGTCATTGACAAGTATATTAATAATAGTAAATCAACTGCCATTGTCCCACTTGTCAGTTCGGTAAACGTGCAGGTGAAATCTACAAGCAGTTCTCAACCTAACGCCAATCAAGGATTAGCTAATGGCAATCAAACTCATGGGGAGGTTGACACTAGCTCTGAAGAGGTAAATTTATTACCCCGATCGCTTTTGGGAACTTTGAATCGAATTACTAAAGAGTTAGATCCGGAAGCGGAAAAAGAGGTAGTTAGAAATTTCCGAAATTCTAAAGTAAAAACAGTCATTTCTCTGAGATTTGTTTTGCTTTTGATTTTAGTTCCGCTGTTAACAAATCAAATTTCCAAGAACTTTATAGTGGGGCCAGTAATTGACCACTTTCGAGTCAAGCAGAATGCTCCATTATTCATAAATGTTGACCTAGAAGAAGAAGCCTTAAAAGAACTAGAGCGATTTGAAAATCATCTAAAATTTGACACTTTAATTGGCATAGCACCGTCACTTTCTCCAGAGGAAAAAGAAAAGAAGGTTGCCGAGAAAGCAGTTGAGCTAGCTGAGGAATACCGCAAAGAAAGCGGTGGAGCAATTAAAAATATTTTTGCCGATTTGATTTCCGTGATTGCCTTTGCCGCGATTCTCGTCACAAACAAGAAAGAGATTGAAGTTTTAAAATCTTTCATGGATGACGTAGTTTATGGACTCAGCGACAGTGCGAAGGCTTTTGTAATTATTTTGTTTACCGATGTGTTTGTGGGATTCCACTCGCCGCACGGTTGGGAAGTAATTCTCGAAGGTTTGTCGAGGCATTTGGGACTCCCAGAAAATAGGCAGTTTATCTTTCTGTTTATTGCGACGTTTCCCGTGATCTTGGATACGGTATTTAAGTATTGGATATTCCGTTATTTAAACCGGAGTTCGCCTTCGGCGGTTGCTACTTACAAGAACATGAACGAGTAATCTGCAAACCATTCTATACTCATTACACACAGGCGCCTAAGTTAGGCGCCTAGCTAGTAAACAGAGATAATCTAGACCAAATCTAGAAAATCTATAGAAACCACAGAACCTTTACAGACCAATAGTTACAATCATTTCAAAGGGAGAAACACCGTGTACGCCAAAAATAAAGCACAGGCTGCTTGTGACGTAAAAGTTACGATCGACAGAGGTAGCATCCGCCTTTCATTTCCCAAGAGGCACACACCCCTGTGGGAACTAATGGACGGTAAATCACGCAAGGGCAAGCCAAAGTACCTCTACCTAGGTAAGGCAGGCTTCTCAGCGTCTGATCCGACCGACGTTAGGCGTGCCGAGTTGATAGCCGCTCAGATGGAGGATGACTTAGATCATCCTGAGTGGGAAAAGTTGTTCGATCGCACGCTTGAAAAGTACGGCTTGGCGGGCTTGCTAGGTGGCAAATATGCCAAATTAGCTGACGTACTTCAGTTGCCAGGCGTGGTACAAGCGCAACCCGAAATTACTGTGGGGACAATGTGGGAAGCCTATTTAGAATGGAAGAGAACTGTCATTGAAGAAACGACGTTCAAGGTTACATATGAAAAGCATTTCTCCAACGCCATTAAGAGCTTGTTGTATTTATCGCTAGATAATGCTCAGCAAATTAAAACAATGGTTGCAGAAATAAGTGTTTCTAAAAAAAGTCAGTTGTTGAATGAACTTAGTCGCGCTTTTGACTTCTGTAAATCAAAAGGCACATTAGTCAATCCAACAACTGAGAACCCTTTTGTACTAGATAAGTACAATACGCCTACTATAACCACCCAACAAAAGTATGCCAGCAGAATTGTTAACGGGGAGGAAAAAGAATGGCATGAAATACGGGATGAAAAAACGCTAGAAGATGACAGACGCGCTTTTACCAAGGATGAACGTGACATCATTATCAAGGCTTTTTACGAATCGAGACGCGTCAATCGACGGGCGTTAGCGCCATTAATTGAATTTTATTTTCTTACAGGATGTCGAACGGGAGAAGCCTTGGCACTCACTTGGAATGATGTTGATTTAGATCGCGGAATAATCCGATTCAGTAAATCGTTGGGTATCTCAACGAAAAAAGTGAAAGAAACAAAAACGGGTGAAACAAGATTGTTTTATTTCAGCAACAAATCTCGGTTAAAAAATTTACTTTCTGGGATAAAAGCAACATCGAAATTTGGCTTAGTTTTTGCGAATACTGAAGGTAATCATATGCTACAGGCAATTATAGGCAACGTATGGCGGGGGAGTCATAGCTCTAAGATGGTTGATGGCACAAAGGTAAACCACTTCTACCCTGGTATAGTCACTCGGTTAGCTGAACAAGGTTTAATCAGCAAATATCTACCTCAGTATCACACCCGCCACACGTATATCACGCTCACAGCGCACGCCAATGCTCATAACAACAATGCCTTGCTTCACATAGCTACCGCTTGCGGTAACAGTGTTGACGTAATACTCAGGCACTACCTGGGCGTAAGCGAATCAGTTGAATTAACAGAGGTCTAACCTCTTACCCCCTCTCCTTATCACGTACCTCCCTTACTAAGGGATGTATTTTTTTTGCCAATTTTCGATCGCGATTTCAGACAAAAAAATACTCTTGCCACCACAACAAGAGTATTTACCAACAGATACATCAACCGGATAATTAATTACTGAAGCGATCCGCTACCGCTTAGTTCCGTAGTCATCTTGTCTAGCAATTGTTGCATCTCTACAAGAATATGAACGAGTAATCTGCTGATATTTCAACAATTGACAGTTACCTAGGCGTAGGGTGCGTCGCCACGAATAATTCTCGCCCTCAACCAGGCTGAGGGCGAGCGACGCACCCTACAATTTATAACTGAAGTCCTCCTCAGAGACGTAGGGTGCGTCGCTACGAATAATTCTCGCCCTCAACCGGGCGGCCAGCAAGCGACGCACCCTACAATTTATAACTGAGAACCGCTATATCAGGACTGAAGTCCTCACTACAAACCTGTTATTCTGTTTGTAGTGAGGACTTCAGTCCTCAAAAAATATCATGTGCTAATTCCAACGCTTCTTGCGCTGTCGCTGGTTCGCTACCGCCTCTACCAATCCCAATCCGAGAAAATTACTCAGCAGCGAGGCATTTCCGTAACTCAGGAAAGGTAGTGGAATCCCTGTAACCGGGGCTAAGCCGATGTTCATCCCAATATTTACGAATACCTGAAAAATTAACATTGACAGTACGCCGATCGCCAGCAAGGAACCAAAATTGTCGTTTGCAGTTTGTGCGATCGTCACCAAGCGGAAACAAATGATCCAGAACACCAACAGCACTGCAATGCAGCCAATAAAGCCCAATTCTTCGCCGATCGCTGAAAAGATAAAGTCCGTATGCTGTTCGGGAATAAAGTTAAGCTGAGTTTGGGTTCCGTGAAACAAACCTCTGCCTTTGAGTTCCCCAGCCCCGATCGCAATCCGAGATTGAATCAAGTGATATCCACTACCTAAAGGGTCTTTCTCGGGGTTCAAAAACCCTGTCAGGCGCATTTTTTGATAATCCTTGAGCACGCCCCAAAATACGTGTCCGACGTGTCCCGACACCACATTCACTAGCACAGCACCGAAAGTCCCCAGCCAAGGCCAAGGTAGGCTTCGCCAAGCGATAATACCCGCAACGACTACCCAGGCTATCCAAATCGGTGTGGACACGTTATTGAGGAGAACTGAGAATAGAGGAGAGAACAGCAATATCAGCCAACCGGGATTAACATTACCCCAGTAAAACATCCCCATTGTGATCGCGCCAAACACCAGCGAAGTACCTAAATTTGGTTCAGCAAAGATCAATCCCCAGGGCAGGGCCATAATCGCCAGCATTCTCAACATATCGCGCACTGTAGGGACAGTCTTGTCGTGGAGGAGAGCCGCTAAGGTGATAATCATCCCTATTTTGGCAAATTCTGAGGGTTGCAGGTAGAAGCCGCCGATATTGATCCACCGCTGGGCACCGAGCCCTGTAGTACCAATAAACCGCACTGCGATCAGCGACAAATTAATAATTACGTAAATCTGCCATTTCCAGTCCATCAGTATTTGGTAGCGACAGCGGGAAATGATGATGGCGAGGAACAAACCGACTCCGCCAGTTGCCCAGTGCCGCCACCAGTCGATCGATCCCTGGTTGATTTCGACGCTGCGGATCATGATTCCGCCGAAGATGGTGAGGCTGATGCAAGCGGCAAACAGCCAAGGATCTGCTTCTTCCCACGGTTTGAAGATCGATGTCCAGCGGTTTCTGACTTGTATTCTTTGAAACATGAGGATTTTAGATTTTAGATTTTAGATTTTAGATTATCGAGCCGATTTTCGGAAGTTGTGGGTATATTTTGGATTCTGAGCCTGCACCGCACTTTAGAAGCATTGGTGTCAATATGTTACTTTATTCTGCCAGTTGTACGGAGGTTCCGGGCAGTCTCCCACGGGATCGCAGTGTCTGCGGCCATCATTCTATGGCTTACGGGCTCCTGCACCAAGAAACCGGGCTTTTCCGTCTGATTGAGGGTTGACATTTCGTGTATTAGTGGCGAAAAGTCGGTTGCTGTCCGCAATTTATACCATTTTCACAAAAGATTGTTAGATAATAGTTGTGCTTGTTTATAAAACCATTGCGATATGGTGCGTCGCTGGTAAATTGTCGATATAGCGGTTCTCACAAAGATGAGGTACGTTGTTGGGCTTCAGCCCTATACGTTTAAGGGGTTATCGAGCTGTCAGTTATACCTCATCTTTTTGAGAAAGGCTATACCTCGCACGATCGACAAAATTTGATATTCCTGGACGTACAAGTAGTCATAAATCTGGGTTTTTTACTAAAATCCTTGGTTATGGTCACAAATTAGATAAAAAACCCGGTTTATCTGCTTCTAATACGTCCAGAAGTTGACTAATCGACCTCAGACAGGTTCGTAAAGGTACTCAAAACCGTTACCGTCGGGGTCTCTGCCGTAAAAAGACGCTGTACCGTCGCGGTGTTCGTGAATCTGGGTGACGGAAACACCTTCAGTTTTGAGTTGTTCGTAGGCGGATTCCATTTCGGTGCGATCGTCAAATACAAACCCAAAATGCGGCCCTGCTTGGTCGTAAGTCGGACTCAACAGCGCCAGTCCATCATCTCCTGCTTTTAAATAAGCCCAGTCTGCATCTTTCCAGACTAACTCCATTCCCAATTTGCTGTAGAACTCAGCAGCTTTCTCTATGTCTTGCACGCAGACGGCTACGTGTCCCAATCGTTTTAGTTTCATGTCTAGAAATTTTATTGTTGTGCTTTACTTTATTGTATCTTTTTTCCTTTGTTTCTCAGTTAATTAGGGATTTTTTCGGGATTTTTGGTAGCGGCAAACTGTACTTTTTCTACTTGTTTGCTGGCGTCCATTTCGCTGAACAGTTGAATGGCGCGATCGAAATTTTCTTGGGCTTTCTCGATGTTACCGAGTTTTTGTTCTGTCAGTGCGAGTTGATAGCAAGCTTCGGCTCGGTCTAATTTAGCGCTGGGCAGATCGAGTATTTCTATTGCTTCTGCATGGTGCTGCATGGCTTGGTCAAATTCTCCTCGTTCTCGGTACAGGGCAGCTATACCGCTAAGAGCTTTGGCTTTGACGGTGCTGTACTGGTTTTCGTCTGCCTGGGCGATCGCCTGACTGTACAAGCTCAAAGCTTTTTCTGGATCTCCGAGGTTTTTGTAAGTGCTGGCTAGAAACACTAACTTGTATCCCGTACCCACTAACTGACTCTCTTCGCGATCGGCATATAGTTTGTCGGCGAGTTCCTTGGCAGCTTTTTTGACTCCCACACAGGAGTTGAGAAAAGCTAACCCGACCTCGATCGAATAACTGTTAATCCCGATAATCCCGATTTCCTCCCGCGAATTTTTCATCTTGGCAAATATCTCCAGAGCTGGTTCTAATTCCAGCATTTCTATTTTGCAAAACCCTATATTGATTGCAGCGTTAAGTTTCCAAAATTCTAGATTAGCTTTTTGGCCGTTTTCCGGTTCGCTATTTTTTGCTATATTTTGCAGACATTTAGTTGCTTTTCTTTCGGATATTTGGTGACATTCTATGGCTTGATTGATATCGCCCAATATTCTGTAAGAAACGCCTAAAATACTGTAAAGACCGCTCAAATAATAGTCAGAAGTCACATTGTTGACGATGCGAGTAGTTGCTGAAATTATTGGCTGCAAGAAACCTAGTTTATAGAGCGCTCGTCCGAGCTTGTAGTCTTTGGCAAACTGGATATTGATTTTTTTGAGGATGACGCTAGCGGCCTGCTCGAAACAGCTAATTGCCACGTAATGATAGTAAGCTTCAAAAGCTTTCAGCGCATCTTCTACTGTTTCAATAATCTCGACGCTATCCGTCCAAAACTCGGCTGCTTTGCGGTTGGCGGTGTCCCAGTCTGCGGGCGAAAGCCGATCGACTGCTTCTTCTCTAATTGCTGGATGCACCCAGTATTCGCCTTTTTGGGACTCGACTAGCGATCGGTGCAACAGCGATTTAATGATTTGTCTGCGCCCAGCTTCGGGTACGTCCCAAAGCAGGCACAAAAGTCCGTCACTAGGGACTGTCGGCACGTCTTGATAGCGGTAACAGCCCAAGCGGCAGAGGAGTTGATAGGCTTCGGGATCTAATTCTTGCAGGCGGTTGAATTGACTGGTAACTAGATTTTTTAAGTCGGTTTCCACCAACGGATCGTCGCTATTTTCCAGCCAGTAGGCTGCCATATCTCCGTCAAAATCTTCTCGGATTGTGCCCCAAAGAATGCCCATGGCTTTGGCATTACCGCCGTAAACTTTGTGCATTTCCCCGAGTGCGACAGGATCTATTTTGATGTTGCGATCGCTAAAATACTGCTGCCAAGTTTCCACATCCAATCCCGGAAGCAGGTAGTGTTCGACGGTTACGTCAGAATCGCAAAGTCGATCGCGACTGGTAATCAGCGTTACCGACTGCACCGCCGCGTCAGCCAAAACTCGCAACAGTTCGACGTACAGCCGGTGCGGTTCAATAAACTTGCCTTGTCCGTCGAGGGCGGCTTCCAAGTTGTCAATCAAGACGCCGACTTTGAGAGTCTGAAGTTGCCGCTTCAGCCGCCCGAGGGTGACACCAAAGTCTGGCCCTGGTTCTTCTTGGAAGTCTTGCTTTAACCATTCTTCGATCGCACTCTCTAAGGCTGTGAGGTTTTCTGTCTCTTTTGCCATCAGCAGTTCAATGACGCGATCGAACCCTTGAGATTTCAGGTACTGTCTGGCTAAAGTCGTTTTGCCCATACCGCCGGCACTTTGGATCACAATCACTTTAGCGCCTTGGGCGACCAAAGTATTCAGATCCTCGATCGCCTGAGACCTACCCAAAAAGTTGGGATTTTCGATTTCCAACTCCGAATCTAGCCCCAGAGACGATCGCGGCGGAACAATTTGTCCCGACTGGGGTTCTAGTAAAGTGCTGCGCCAATATCGATCTATTACCGCTTGCAGGTTATCTCTTTTAACTTTTTCGCCTTCTCCAAACAAAGCTGAAAGGCGCTTCCACAAATTAGAAGCAGCATCCTTAACAGTCCCTACTCCATATCCTTCACTCTCTGCAACCTGTTGGTACGTCCTGCCTTGCACCCCCATCCATGCTTCGCGAAAGATCGCGCTGTCAAGGTTGTCAAGAGTTTTCAGGTTTCGAGCCACAAGTAACGAGTTAGTAAAATCCAGTGCTTGATCCGCTTCCATTGAGTCACCAGGTTTAGCGTTACTTACCTATATGAAACAACTCTAACAGACTTTTTCCGACTCGCTTACACGCTCAAACAGCCGACTTATAAGGACTTTTGCCGACTGACACAGCCGAGGTTGACCTGCCAGACTGTTGAGTGTGGAGGGGAAGTTGACCGACAAGCTTCTGACATCCGCAGCAATCAAGTCGAACATACATTCAGGAGCCAGCAGCTATGTCTATTAACACTGATGAAAAGGCGATCGTCGATGAAGCAATTCGCCCTCAAGAGTCCGGGCGGGTGCGCTTTCAAAGCACTTGGTGGCCTGCAAAATGCGATCGAGACATAACTTTTCACCCCGGCGATGTGGTTCGAGTTGTGGGAATTGACAACATTACCCTGATTGTCACAGCCTAGCTTTGACAGTTCACAGTTAACAGTTGACAGTTGACCGCAAGAGGGCGACCTCTACCTGGAAATTGGTAACGAGTCGAGCAATCAGTTTTTCGCATCTCAAAATTCAGCCAAACTTATAATCAGGAGCCAGCAATCATGACTTTTGACAATTCCGAAAAAGCGATCGTCGATGAAGCAATTCGCCCTCAAGAGTCCGGCCGCGTGCGCTTCCAAAACAGTTGGTGGCCTGCAAAATGCGAGCAAGAGATGACTTTTCAACCAGGTGACGTGGTTCGCGTCATCGGAATTGACAACATTACTCTGATTGTGGCAGCCTAGCTATCGATCGAGCCAACGAATCGAGTCCTACAAGTTTTTACCTCTCAAGAATCCGACGAATCTGCACTCAGGAGTCCTAAAGTTATGAGTCTCAACCATTTGAAAAAAGCGGTCGTAGAAGAAGAAATCCGTCCAGGTCAATCCGGTCGCGTCCGTTTTCAAAGCACTTGGTGGCCTGCGAAGTGCGATCGAGACGTAACTTTGAAACCCGGTGAAGTGGTTCGTGTCCTGGCACTTGAGAACATGACTCTGATAGTTGAAGCGTAGTTGGAAATTAAGGATTTACCGAGTCTGGTTATAAGTTTATCGCCTTTGAAGGTTACAAAGAATTTGAAATTGGGAGCCAAAAATATGACTGTCAGCGATTTGGAAAGAGCGATCGTAGAAGAAGAAATTCGACCCGACCAATGCGGTCGCGTGCGCTTCCAGAGCAGTTGGTGGCCGGCGAAGTGCGATCTACAAATAACTTTGAAACCCGGTGCTGTGGTTCGAGTCCTGAGACTTGACAACATTACTCTAGTAGTTGAAGCTTAGTTCGGAAAAACTCTGAGGTGGGGAGTAGTCAGTCGATTTTAGATTTTAGATTTTAGATTTTAGATTTACACTCTCATTAAATCTGAGAGCTTGAAAGTCAGTCTAAAATCAGGATCTGCCAGACTCAAGTTGAGGATTTGTATCGGTTTGTAGAAGGCAGAATTTAAGTTCCCGCTTGCAATTGTTGGGATAAGAAATCTGACCATTTAATCGAACTGAAAAAGCGCGAGCTTTTTGCATCCAAAAGTCAAACACAACCTATCTTCAGGAGCCATCCGCCATGTCTACTAACTATGTCGAAGAAGCAAGCTTTATTGAAGAAGAAGGAATCTTAGCCTTCGCTGATGAGGAAAAAGTGGACAGTGTTAATCAAGCAAAATCAGCCGTCTCCGGTGCGGAAAAGTCCAGCACCGATGTAGCAGAAGAGACGGCGGCCGGTGAGGAAAAACCCGCTGTCGGCGATGCAGAAACAGTCCATACTCATCTAGCGCCAAAAGATATCGCCCCAGACCAAAAAGCGATCGTCGAAGAAGAAATTCGTCCGGGAGAATCTGGTCGCGTGCGCTTTCAAAGCAGTTGGTGGCCTGCAACATCTGACCAAGAAATTACTTTTAAACCCGGAGAAGCGGTTCGAGTCATCGCCATTGACAATGTGACTCTGATTGTGGAAGGGTAATTGCAAAGCATCTGTCTGTGGGGAGTCATACCATTTTCGATTTTCGATTTGAGATTGGGAGATTTGCGGATTTGGGGATTGATGAATGCTTAATTAATTGGTGAACACCTCAGAAACTGTTCGCATTCAAAACAATTCCAACCCATTTTTAGGAGCAGCAATCATGTTTTTTGACTATGTTGAAGAAGCAATCGTTGCAGAAGAAATTCGACCGGGTGAATGTGGCCGCGTCCGCTTTCAATGTAGTTGGTGGCCCGCTAAGTGCGATAAAGGCATAACTTTTAAACCCGGGGAGCTGGTTTATGTGGTAGGAATTGACAAGATTACTTTATTGGTGGAGGGTATAGCTTGAAATGCGGGAATTTGCGATCGCGCTGCCGCCTAGGCGGATCTCTCTTCAAATCTCTTCAAAAGCGCGATCGTACTTTTGACCCGTATTCTCTTCCATCTTCTAGCGTTGAACCTCAACAACAGGTATATGTCGGCACTATTGCCGGCATTTTTTTGCAGAGTTGACAATGCCGATCTTATGCAGTCCAAGACGCAACTGTCACATTAAATAAAGGTACGTTGTTGCGCTTGGGCGCTCTTTGATATATAAAGATCGCCCAAGCGCAGCTACGTACTTATTTTTTGCAGAGTTGAGGAGGGCGATCGATCTTATGGCATCAGCCATAAATTGTGGTAATCTGACATCAATCCACTTTCATGCTCGATCGAGCTTTCATCCAGCTATGCGGATCGGTAAAAATTTACAAAAGTTTCTGCTGTTCACAATAGCATTGTTTTTTGCAGCATCGCTACTGATTAACGTTACTAAATTCCACAATTATTTTGGCATCAACCGCGCCGACACTCAAGAGAAAGTGGTGGCGCTTACCTACGACGACGGCCCCTATCCTCCCTATACAAATCAACTTTTAGATATCTTAGACCGCTATCGAGTTAAAGCAACTTTTTTTGAAATCGGCCGCAATATTGAGAAACATCCAGAAATTGTAAAAATGATTGTGGCGAGGGGCGATGAGTTGGCAAACCATTCCTACTCGCACAAAGATATGATGTTTAAACCCCGGGAATATTTGCTGTCTGAGATTGAAAAAACGGACAAACTTTTACAGGAATTGGGCGTTAAGCAAGAGAGTATTACTTTTCGGCCACCTTGGGGGCGGAGATTTGTAGGTTTGTCTTATTTGGTTTCCCAAATGCACAAAAAATTGATTATGTGGGATGTGGATTCTCAAGATTATGAGAAAACACACACGGCTGAGGATATCGCAAATCAGGTGATCGACAATGTGCGATCGGGTTCGATTGTGGTGATGCACGATGGCGGGGGCGATCGCTCGAAAACCGTATTAGCAACTGAGATAATTGTCAAGTCTTTGCAGTCAAAAGGTTATCAATTTAAAACTGTTTCTGAGTTGTTGAAATAATTAGACCTCTTGCAAAATAATTTTATGCTACGAGCTAGGGTTTGGCTTAAGTGGAGCAGATTGCAGGTTAGATCGGCACTTGACAATTATGAGTTAGCTCTCAGGTCTAAAACTCAAAACCTTTAATTGTAACTCGTGATTTTTTTTGCAAGAGGTCTATTATCAACATTTCGGATCAATCAGGGAGACAAACATCCGGCGCACACAAACTCTGAAAATCCAAAGTTGTGACCTCCAAAGTATCCAACTCAATTCGCCGAATCACGTGATTGTTCGTATCAGCAACAAACAAATGAGACCCGATCGCGCTCAAGCCTGAAGGTTCAAAAAATCGAGCCTTGAGACCTTTAGCATCTACCAAACCCGCCGTACCATCTCCAATCATCGTCATGCAAGTACCGCCCCGGTGGTCGATTCGCTTAATTTTGTGATTGTAAGTATCAGCAACCCAGAGGTAATTTTGAGCGTATTCAACACCCAAACAGTGCTGCAACCTCACCTCCTCACCGCGACCATCTTTATCCCCAAAACCAAACAATTCACCGCTACCGCAGACAGTGCGTACCTTCGGGTCTTCATCGATACCGACGGCGCGGATCGAACTAATTTCGCTGTCAGCGACAAACAACTCCGATCGATCCGTAGACAGGCCGCTGGGCTGAGAAAAAGCAGATTCCGCCAGACTACCGTCAACACAGGATTCTCGACCAATACCCGCATAAGTGGCGATCGTACCAGTATCTAACTGCATCTCCCAAATTTGGTGCGAACCCGCCATGGCGATAAAAAGTCGATCGCCAACTCTTTCTAAATCCCAAGGCGAATTCAATGCCGTTTCTAAAGCCTTGCCGCTGCGAGGTGCAATTTCGTGACTTTGTTCGCCAGTACCAGCAACAGTTTCCACCCGTTGAGTCGTAAAGTCGATCGTTCTGATAGCGTGATTTTCCGTATCAGCAACATAGAGAATTTGAGTTTCTGCATCAAAAGCCATACCTTGAGGGGCAAAAAACTCAGCTTCTTCAAAGTTGCCATCAGTCAAACCCGGTTTCCCAGTACCAATGACGTGCAGCACCTCACCTTCAGTAGTGCTGACAACAATTCGATTGTGTCCCGAATCGGCAACAAACAAGCAAGAACCGACCAAGTTTTGTATAACTGAATTAGCAGGCCCCGGCAGTACAGTTTCATCTACAGATTCATTGTCCTCAGTCATTTCGCCCAACAGCGCCTCATGTTGGTGAAGCTGTTTTGCCTCCGTTGGCGCGATCGCAAATGCCAGCACTTTACCAGGAAAAGCCAGGGGAGTTGATACAGGTTTGCGCTGTTTTTCTAAACTGAAGCGAAGTTCCCTAAAGTCGATCGCATTTTTATCTTTGTATTCAGCAATTAACTTACCAACTAACTGGTCAAGTGCTTCTCTATTGCCTTCGCCAGAAACAAAGCCGACGACATAACTTTCTGGATCGATCACCATTAAAGTCGGCCAAGCGCGAACGGCGTAGCTTTGCCAAACTTTCATGCCGCTGTCTACGATTACGGGATGTTCGATATCGTAGCGGAGGATAGCTTGGCGGATATTTTCTACATCTTTTTCGTTTTCAAATTTAGCCGAGTGAACGCCGATCACCGTCAGGGAATCTTTATATTTTTGTTCCAGGTATTTTAAGTCTGGGAGGACGTGCAGACAGTTGATGCAGCAGTACGTCCAGAAGTCGAGAATGACGACGCGCCCTTTTAAGGATTCAATGGATAAAGGTTTTTCGGTGTTCAGCCAGGGGTACTTTACGGGGAATTCTGGTGCTCTGACGCGAGGCATGGATATCTCCTTGGTAGGGCCTGAGTAATTTTTACACTCCTTTAATTTAGCGGGAAGTTTCGCCAGATGGGGGAAAAGCTGGTTAAAGCTGGGTTTTTGGCCACAGGCAAGATGCCTGTGTCACAAGATGGGGGCGAGGGGGGCGATCGTCTTGTTAGTTTGAATACTTTAGTCTGTAGAACTTTGGTATTCAAAACCTTAATATCTCTATTTATGCAGCCTAGCAAACTCGACCAAATATTAGGATTAGAAATACAGCGTCGTCGAATAGAGAAACGTTGGTCACAAGAATATCTAGCAGAAGTCACAGGTCTGCACAGAACCTATATCAGCCAGCTTGAGCGAGGACTGAAAAGTCCATCTGTTAGAGTTCTGAGTCACATTACAAATGCTTTGGACATAACAATGGGTGAGTTTTTACGAGTTGTAGAGGAACTATTGAGTGCTGACGGAAAACGAGATTGAAAGATTGAGGGAAGCCATTATTGCTACCATTGCATCTCCAGTTATCGGATCGATAGAGGATTATACTTGGGAAGCAATTTTTCATTATGTCAAGGATATTCCTTTATCAGATCCAGCATTAGGACGTAGCAAACTCCTCTATGATGCTGTTGACACCACCACTGCAACTGGTTGGTCACTCAAATCTCTTCAACTGAATAGTCTTACGGTTGTCAATACATTTTGGTTTGTCATTCAGAGAGCAGATGTTATCAAAAAAGCCGCCCAACTTGGTTTTCCTGGTCTGACTGAAAAATCCTCACCTGCTGAACTAGGAGCGGCTATTGTTCAGCATTGGAACGAGAAAATTATATCAAGTCAGGCAGCACAGAACATTACGAATAGCTATGAAGCCATACTATTGAAAACCATTAGAGGGTATGAATATGTCTACTGTGAATTCTCTCTTAGTGTACTTGACCCAAATACTTTTTCTTGGGCTTGGACAGTTGATAGAAATACTGGAAAATCAGGAGCAGGACTACAAGGCAGTATTGCAGGTAAGCCAGAGTTAGTTTGGTACAAAAATCAAAAGCAACTTTTCAAAGCTAGAACCATTCCTCCAGAAGCCGTTCGCATCAAGGTTGAGCGAACTCGTCTCACAATTGATCGATATGTGCAGACTATACTCTCTGCTTTGCAAGATCAACTCAGTACACAGTCTTTTGACAGTGAACTTGGAGAATAGATGCAGCTATTGCTTTACCTAGAAGTGGGGGTACTGATTCTCCTATTTGAGAAGCCATATCAGTGTACGTTCCCAGGAAGTGAAAGTTATCTGGGTAAGAATGCAATCTTGCAGCTTCACGGATTGTAATTGTCCGATTTTGGGTTGGATGAAAAAACCTGCCCGATCCTGGATGGAAAACCCATCTTGTGATAGTTCTTGCTGGCTTATCCCAGTAAAGCCTTCCATAGGCACCGCTATAGTGCTTTTTAGGAGCTAATTCAGGTGGCAAATCTCTAGCATCTTGCCCTTCTCTAAGAAGACGCACTCTTGACATTTGAATGGGACTCAAAGCACGAGCAACGTGATTGAAAAGTTTCGTACTTCCATTACGTATCATTGCTTGGTACGCAGTTTGGGCTGGAAAAGGATAAACTTCAGCATTATATTCCTCTCCTGCGTTCAATGACGGCAAATCTCCAATCGCATCTCTAACTGTGACGACTGAAGAAATGTTTGATGTTAGGAGACTAAGTTGGTAGCAAGATTTCACAGATCTATAATCACTTCTAATCTCACCAGCGTGTGTAGCTTCAGGGAATTGAAGCGGTTTATCTAAACTAGCCAGGAAAAAAGCTCTCGATCTCGTCTGCGGTACTCCATAATGCGCGGAGTTTAGCGATCCATAAGTGACTTTATAACCTTGCGACTCAAGTTGCTGTATAATTTCATTCTTAACTACACCACCATAAGCTTTCAAGATTTCAGGTACGTTCTCCATAACAACGTAAAGGGGTCTAAATTCCTGTACGAATTCTAAAAATGTCCGATATAACTGATTGCGAGAGTCGCTGAGGTAGCGATAGTCAGCAGGAATATTTCTTGAAAATCCTTGGCATGGGGGGCCGCCTATCAACGCTGTTAGTTCCTCCCTCTGCAAACCCAAACACAATCGCAAATCCAAAGGATTGAGCTCGCGTATATCCTGATGAACAATTTTGGTGTTTGGGTAATTGTGCTTATAGGTGGCTAGGGCTTTCGCATCCACCTCGATCGCACATAAAGATTCAAAACCAGCCAGATGAAATCCTGTAGTCAAGCCACCCGCACCAGAAAATAAGTCAATAGTCTTATATGTCATGCTCGAATACTATAGTATTAGGAATCGCTTGTCAACCAACTTCAGCAATTGGCGTCTCTTGCTTCTCCTAAATTTTATGCTTGCTTTTCCCTGCAATTATTTTCCCAAATAACCCATACACCATAAAGAGTTGAAAGAGGCAGCTATAGCCTTTCTCAAAAAGATGAGGTACTCATGGGGATAGGCCTCCGTGGGTTCCGCGGCCTCCGTGGCCTCCGTGGGCATACCTCACTTTTTTGAGAACCGCTATATCTCTGCGGTGAACGCTACCTCCCCATTCCGAAATAAATTTAACAGCAACCGCCGCCGTTATAGTGCCAAGTCGAATCAGTAATCAACACCTTATCCGGCATCAATCCGCCCAAATTCCCAGCAGTTTTATCGCACACCGCCGCCGGAACTCCCCGCTGCAAAACGTGACCCGCCCCGTCGTCAAATAGCTCCTCAGAACCCGCATAAATCGCCGTCTTGCCAGTGAAAATGCAAGCGCCATCCGGGGGAATGTCCACTTTAAAGGAAACTGTATCCAGGCTTTCTAACAGCAGATCCGCATCCAATTTGTAATTGTGTTTGTCGAGCAATCTGTAAGGACGGCGCGCCCGCACTTCCACTTGCCCAAAGCCCACGTCTACAAGGTGTTGAACGTATTCTGCGTATGTCAGAGCACCGGACAAACACAAGGCGCGCAGGCGATCGTCCTCCTTCAAATGCTGGGGAATTGTGCGAGTTGCGATCGGATCGCTCATCAACAATCTGCCCCCTGGCTTCAAAACCCGATAAGTCTCTTTTAATGCCTTGGCTAAATCCGCAGGTTCAAAGATATTAAACAAGCAATTTTGTGCGACAACATCGACAGAAGCATCCGGCATCGGCAACGCAAAAGCATCGCCTTCACAAATTTCGACAAAACTAGCATCAAACCATTCATTTTCGTGGGCGGCAATTTGCAAGTTGCGTGCAGCCGCTTCTCGCATTGCTGCAACCGGATCGACGGCAATAACCGATCCATTGTGCCTAGAAAAATAAGCAAATTGCAGTGCTTCCAATCCGCCGCCGACGCCGACATAAAGCACGACTGGATTTCCGACAAGTTCGGCGGCGTGAACGGTTGTGCCGCAGCCGTAGTTCATTTCTTGCATTTGTTCGGGAATTTTTAATCCTGGCAGTTGCAAGGGACTGCTTTGGACGCAGCACAGCCCGATTTGGGGGGTTTCGGCAACGTCGCTATAAAATTTGGCTGCTGTTTCGAGATAGGTCATTTTCAATTTTCCTGTGTTTTTTGACCGCAGATGTAGGCGAATTTAGGCTGATGTAGGCGAAGCCTTCCCGAAGGGTACGCAGATGAATTCAGAAATATCTTTTAGGTTTCAAATTCGACTTTTTGTTCTGATTTTGGTGTGTTTTCTGGTTCTGAAACTGTTGTTTCGGGAACTGGTTCTTGTTCTAACTTAGGTGTGTTTTCTGGTTCTGAAACTGTTGTTTCGGGAACTGGTTCTTGTTCTGATTTTGGTGTGTTTTCTGGTTCTGAAACTGTTGTTTCGGGAACTGTTAATTCTGCGCTTTGGGGAACGCCAACCGAGGGCGCTGGTGCTACCAAATTGGGAGATGCCTCTGGTATCGCAGGAGTGACTGCTTTAGGTACAGGAGCTTTGTCTGTTATTTCTGGCAGGGTTGGGGGTACTGAAGGATTGGCAGGTTCGGTAACTTGATTCAAAAAGTTGCGAAACCGATTGTAGTATCCTTTGTATTCCTGTTTCTGTGTTTGGGGAGATGGTGTTGGTTTCGGCTCTATTATTTTAACGGGTACAACAACTTTGGGGGTTTCTAACTGTGGAGTTGCTATGGGTTTGGGTTCTATGACTTGAACTGGTTCCACAACTTTGGGGGTTTCTAGCTGTGGGGTTGCTGTCGGTGTCGGTGTCGGTTCTATGACTTGAAGTGGTTCTACAAGTTTTGGTGCTTCGAGTTGGGGGGTTGCTGTTGGTGTCGGTTCTATTGTTTGAACGGGAGCAACTTTTGGCTCTAAGCTCGGCTCGGTAGCTGGGGTTTCTGGAACCGCTGGTGAGGGTTCGGCTACTGGTGTTTTTTCTAATGCAGGTGTCGGTGTCGGTTCGGGTGTTGGGGTTGGGGTTGGTGTGGGCTTGGGTACTTGGTAGGTGCGATCGACTATACCGCGAGTATCTGCTACTGTTAGTTCCCCGCGCACTAATTTAGAAAGAGTATCTTGCCCCTGGGGTTGGTAATCTATCAGTCTGACTGTATTATTAAAGGCGTTTTTGACGCTATTTCCCCGTTCGTCGATTAATTCTAGCTGCACCCAGTTTTTCCCCGGTTTGAATCCTTTAAGATATATAGGTTGCAACTGGTCGATCGCGAAACTTTCCCCGTTCACTGTGGCTCGAATTTTCCAATCGAGTATGTCATCTTGGGAATTTGCTTGAGCCACTTGGTGCAAAGGCGCATTTGTCAAGTAAAAATCGAGCAGGATGGGTTCTACCCCGTAACTGCCTTGCGGGCTGTTGTACGTTAATAGGGGCAATGTGCGATCGGGATTGTTGTCCTGTGTTTTGGTAAAAACGTGAAAAGTGGTTTGGGCCAAAGCACCTTCGTTTTTAAAGCTTTCTTCCCAAGGTCGAGCTGCGAACACCCGCAGGGTATGGGTTCCGGGTTCTAAGTCGGAGAGCGTTAAAGTTTGGTTGATGTCGTAAACTGCTGCATAAGGTTGGTTGTCTAATAAAACTTGCAGGTGGGGCCCCAAACCCAAGTTTGCTTCTTTGAAAATGGGGAAGTCCTTGACTTGGAACTTAACAGACACATTTATATCCTGAAGCACTTCGTCAGGTTTTGGATTCAAAATACTTATTTGAGGCTGGTAAATTTCTAGAGCCTGACGCAGTTGTTGAATGGCTTCTGGGGGAGAAACCTCTGAGATTCTGTTTACCTCGGCGGTAGCTGAGCCGCTCTTGTTTCCTGATTTGGGCATGGAGGGATGGCCCGCGCCACAACTTGCTACACCCAAAATCAATACTGCTGCTGCAAACAATGCCAGCAGCCTGCCTGCAACCGTTCTCTGCCAATTGATGCCAATCACGCAACTATACTCCTAGAAGCCTTCTCATAGGGAACTATAGCCCAAAACTGAATTTAGTATTGCCGAATTGCCGATCGGCAATTCAGGGCCCCCTGTGCCCCGGATTCAGGCTGTGCACGCAACCAATCCGATCCCACTAATAACTGCCCCAGCCGTTTTCGTGAAGTACCCCAACTTGCTTCGCTGAAGTTGGGGCTTCCAACCGGAGCTAACAAGGACGGTCTTATTCGTCTTCGGAGTTTCCCGTCTCAACAGCCGTTGCCTCTACTATGCCGTCATAGCGTTGGTCTTACACAGCCTCCACAGGCAGCAATCCCACTTCCTGAGATTGTTTGATTTCTATTCGTACAACGCATCAAGGACTTACGACAGTGGTCAGCCAGCGGATTTGTTCTTTCCCCGTTTCTCATGCTAGTTCCCAGGCTAAAAGCCTTTTGTGGTCAGCCATGCGGGTGGGTCAACGACCAACTCAATTATACTCTCAATTGGCTGTTGCAGCTATCGCTGCAACAGTCGCGTCTTTCATCCCCCACATGAGCCATTCCGCAATTTGCTTCGCTCTTGCTTCATTACCAGAGGTGGGGGAGTTCCCGACTATTTGTCAAACATCTCTCTTTGACATCCTCACCGGGGTAAACCCACGGTGATTCCCAAACATCACTATTTGGGTTTCTGCTTCATAGCACCAGCCTTGCGAGATTTGCTCTCATGGGGTCTTACGGTCGCTCCACAGACTATTCCCGCTAGTCCAGCGCGGTTCTGATGTGTCGAAATCTCAAGATTTCTGTTTTGTTTGTGTCACGAGCGGGATGTTTTACCATTGCCCCAGAGTGCTTTTCCCGGTCTACCGATTTTGCTGCGCCGCCAGTACGCTTGCTGGACTTCGCCCGCCCGAGCTATCTGATCCATCGTCACGGGTGGGTCATCGACCAATTTAATTGTACCAAAAGCCGTCCTCGAAGGACGGGGTTTTAGACCCATTTTTCTGATAAATGAGTATTCCTCAATTGCCTTATCTTTGAGTTTTGTAAACTTAATGGCAATACCCCTTGACTTTTTTGAGGGGCTGTGGAAATTAAAGGGGGTGATTGCATCAAGAATTGAGGCTTTTTTAAGTATTGTTAACAAGCGATTAATACTTCTCTAGCAGGCTTATAATTCATAAAACTCCCTCAAAAGGAGCAGCCGTATCAAACCTGAATCCAGGAGGCGATCGGCAGCTCTGGCGAGAAGAGTTGGCAGTACCCAGGGACATTGTTAGCGACACTGGGGAACTGGCTTCTTTACAAAGAAGCAAAATGCTTGGGGAGACGATCCACCTGCGTGTAACTCTGCAAAGAGCGAAGTGCAAGCTGTTTCGGGGAACCGAGAATCCCCCGCCTAATTAAGCGTGGGGAGTGTCAGATACAGTATTCAGTTCTCGTTCCTTGTCTTATCGAGAGGAGAGTCTTCATGACCATTAGTCCTCCAGAGCGAGAGGTAAAAGTTAGAGTAGTAGTCGATAAAGATCCGGTTCCAACTTCCTTCGAGAAGTGGTCAAAACCAGGTCATTTCGATCGCACTCTAGCTAAGGGGCCAAAAACCACCACTTGGATTTGGAACCTCCACGCTAACGCTCACGACTTCGACAGTCATACAAGTGATTTAGAAGACGTTTCGCGCAAAATCTTTAGCGCTCACTTCGGCCACTTGGCAGTAATTTTCGTATGGTTGAGCGGCGCATATTTCCACGGCGCTAAATTCTCCAACTACGAAGCTTGGCTGACAAATCCTACAGCCATCAAGCCCAGCGCTCAAGTGGTTTGGCCGATTTTTGGTCAAGAAATTTTAAATGCAGATGTAGGCGGCGGCTTTCACGGGATTCAGATCACCTCTGGTTTGTTCCAACTGTGGCGCGCCAACGGCATCACTAACTCATACCAGCTATATTGCACTGCGATCGGCGCATTGGTAATGGCAGCTCTGATGCTGTTTGCCGGTTGGTTCCACTATCACGTCCGCGCTCCGAAACTGGAATGGTTCCAGAACGTGGAATCGATGATGAACCACCACTTGGCAGGTTTGCTAGGCTGCGGTTGCTTGGGCTTCGCAGGTCAGCAAATTCACGTAGCTCTGCCGATTAACGCTTGCATGGACGCGATTGATGCAGGCGCACCGTTGACAGTCGGCGGCAAACTGATCAAAACAGTTGCCGATATCCCGCTGCCACACGAGTGGCTTTTCTCACCGAGCTTGATGGCAGACATCTACCCAAGCTTCGCTAAAGGTCTAACGCCCTTCTTCACCCTCAACTGGGGCGCATACACAGACTTCCTGACCTTCAAAGGCGGTCTGAACCCCACCACGGGCGGTCTGTGGCTGACCGATACAGCGCACCACCACTTAGCTTTGGCAGTGCTGTTCATCGTCGCCGGACACTTCTATCGCACGAACTGGGGCATTGGCCACAGCTTCAAAGAAGTTCTGGAAGCTCACAAAGGCCCCTTCACTGGCGAAGGCCACAAGGGGATGTACGAAATCTTCACGCAGTCTTGGCACGCTCAACTGTCGTGGAACTTGGCCTGGATGGGCTCTATCAGCATCATCGTGGCTCACCACATGTACGCGATGCCTCCGTATCCGTACATCGCGACTGACTACCCGACTCAGCTATCCCTGTTCACCCACCACATGTGGATCGGCGGATTCCTGATTGTTGGAGCAGCAGCTCACGCAGCAATTTTCATGGTGCGGGATTACAATCCGGCTCAGCACGTTAATAACTTGCTCGACCGCGTACTCCGCCATAGAGATGCAATCATCTCTCACCTTAACTGGGTTTGCATATTCTTGGGCTTCCACAGCTTCGGTTTGTACGTTCACAACGATACAATGCGGGCTTTCGGCCGTCCTCAAGATTTGTTCTCAGATACGGGCATCCAATTGCGTCCGATATTTGCCCAATGGGTACAAAATATCCACGCTTTGGCACCAGGTAACACAGCGCCTAATGCTATGGAAATCGTCAGCCATGCTTTTGGTGGCGGTGCAGTAGCAGTCGGTGGCAAAATAGCGATGATGCCGATCGAGTTGGGTACGGCGGATTTCATGATCCACCACATCCACGCTTTCACCATTCACGTTACAGTTCTGATTCTTTTGAAAGGCGTGTTGTTCGCACGCAGTTCTCGCTTGGTTCCTGACAAAGGCAGCTTAGGCTTCCGGTTCCCTTGCGACGGCCCAGGCCGTGGCGGTACCTGCCAAGTTTCTGGTTGGGATCACGTGTTCCTCGGCTTGTTCTGGATGTACAACTGCATCTCGATCGTGATTTTCCACTTTAGCTGGAAAATGCAGTCGGACGTGTGGGGAACAGTATCGCCAGACGGCACAATTTCTCACATCACCGGCGGCAACTTCGCACAAAGTGCGATCACGATTAACGGCTGGCTGCGGGACTTCTTGTGGGCGCAAGCTTCTCAGGTAATTCAGTCCTACGGTTCGGCACTGTCGGCCTACGGTCTGATGTTCCTAGCTGGACACTTCGTGTTCGCCTTCAGCTTGATGTTCCTGTTCAGCGGCCGCGGCTACTGGCAAGAACTGATTGAGTCCATTGTTTGGGCTCACAACAAGCTCAAGGTAGCTCCTTCGATTCAGCCTCGCGCTCTGAGCATTACTCAAGGTCGGGCAGTGGGTGTAGCTCACTACCTCCTGGGAGGAATTGTCACTACGTGGGCATTTTTCCTAGCGCGAATCATCTCGGTAGGGTAAACTACCTTTAGGTTTTGGATTCAGGATTTGGGAGCAATCTCAAACCCAGAATCCAAACCTCGGAACCGAACCTCTTCAACGTTCAGGATTCAGGATTAATCAAGGCTTATGGCAACGAAATTTCCAAAATTTAGCCAAGACCTTGCCCAAGACCCGACCACACGGCGGATCTGGTACGGGATTGCCACAGCGCACGACTTTGAAAGCCACGATGGCATGACCGAAGAAAATCTTTACCAAAAGATTTTTGCTTCTCACTTCGGCCACCTAGCAATCATTTTCTTGTGGACTTCGGGCAGCCTGTTCCACGTAGCATGGCAAGGTAACTTTGAACAGTGGATTAAAGACCCTCTAAACGTCCGCCCGATCGCTCACGCGATTTGGGACCCTCAATTCGGTGCTCCAGCAGTAGAAGCTTTCACTCAAGCGGGCGCTTCTAACCCAGTGGACATTTCCTACTCTGGTGTTTACCACTGGTGGTATACCCAAGGGGTTCGGACAAATGGCGACTTGTATCAAGGAGCTATCTTCTTGCTACTGTTGGCTTCTGTCATGCTGTTCGCAGGTTGGTTGCACCTCCAGCCGAAGTACCGCCCGAGCTTGTCTTGGTTCAAAAATGCTGAATCTCGCCTCAACCACCACTTGGCTGGTTTGTTCGGTGTCAGCTCTTTGGCTTGGACTGGTCACATGGTTCACGTTGCTATCCCCGAATCTCGCGGACAGCACGTAGGTTGGGACAACTTCCTGTCTACCCCGCCTCACCCGGCTGGTTTGGCTCCGTTCTTCACTGGTAACTGGGGCGTTTACGCCGAGAACCCAGATGCAGCGAGCCATGTCTTCGGTACTTCCCAAGGCGCGGGAACTGCAATTCTGACTTTCTTGGGTGGCTTCCACCCTCAAACAGAATCCCTGTGGCTCACAGACATTGCTCACCACCACTTGGCGATCGCAGTTCTGTTTATCGTTGCCGGTCATATGTACCGGACTAACTTCGGTATCGGCCACAGCATCAAAGAGATGATGGATTCTAAGGCTGGTTTGGTCGGTGGCAAGAGTGAAGGCCCCTTCAACCTGCCTCACCAAGGGTTGTATGAAACCTATAACAACTCGTTGCACTTCCAACTCGGAATTCACCTAGCTGCTTTGGGTGTCATTACATCCTTGGTCGCACAGCATATGTACGCAATGCCTCCCTACGCTTTCATAGCGCAGGATCATACGACAATGGCTGCGTTGTACACGCACCACCAATACATTGCTGGTTTCATCATGGTCGGTGCTTTCGCCCACGGAGCTATCTTCTTGGTGCGGGACTACGATCCTGAAGCTAATAAAGGCAACGTGCTCGATCGCGTGTTGCAGCACAAAGAAGCGATTATCTCTCACTTGAGCTGGGTGTCGCTGTTCTTGGGCTTCCACACTCTCGGCTTGTACGTTCACAACGACGTTGTAGTCGCTTTCGGAACTCCTGAAAAGCAAATCTTGATTGAACCAGTGTTCGCACAGTTCATCCAAGCTGCTCACGGGAAGGCTCTGTACGGCATGGACGTGTTTCTTTCCAACCCTGACAGCATTGCGGCGACTGCTTGGCCCAACTACGGCAACGTATGGCTCCCAGGCTGGTTGGAAGGAATCAACAGCAGTACAAATTCTCTGTTCTTGGCGATCGGACCTGGCGATTTCTTGGTTCACCACGCGATCGCACTCGGCTTGCACACCACCACCTTGATCTTGGTCAAGGGCGCTCTGGATGCACGCGGTTCTAAGCTGATGCCGGACAAAAAAGACTTCGGTTATGCTTTCCCTTGCGACGGCCCCGGCCGTGGCGGTACCTGCGATGTCTCTGCTTGGGATGCCATGTACCTGTCTGTCTTCTGGATGTTGAACACCCTAGCTTGGGTAACGTTCTACTGGCACTGGAAGCACCTAGGCATCTGGCAAGGTAACGTGGCTCAGTTCAATGAGTCTTCTACCTACCTGATGGGCTGGTTCCGCGATTACCTCTGGCTGTATTCTTCTCAGTTGATCAACGGTTACAACCCGTATGGTACTAACAACCTGTCTGTCTGGGCCTGGATATTCTTATTCGGACACCTCGTTTGGGCAACTGGTTTCATGTTCCTGATCTCTTGGAGAGGTTACTGGCAAGAGTTGATCGAAACCTTGGTTTGGGCTCACGAGCGCACTCCTTTGGCCAACTTGGTTCGCTGGAAAGACAAGCCTGTTGCTTTGTCTATCGTCCAAGGTCGTTTGGTTGGCTTAGTTCACTTTACGGTGGGCAACGTCTTCACTTACGCAGCCTTTGTAATTGCCTCGACGGCCGGGAAATTCGGGTAATTCCGAACTCTGGTTTTGTAGGTAATTAAATCAAATCCCCTGCCTTCGGGCGGGGGATTTTTTTTGATATTTTGGTTGATGGAAGCTGTTAATCAGAAATCTGAAGGCGATCAAGTTTTTCCAAAACCCTTTATGTCAAAGCTGTTTGCGATAATTGAAGCCTACAGAGAAATTTATAGTGCGATCGCGGTATAATTAGCCTGCTGTGCATTTGAATTTCACAGTCAATTTTGATGATATCTTTCTTGATCAGACCGCAATTCAGACCCTTTAGAGCATGAGATTTATAGACGGTATTTATAAACCTTGCGTGGAAAAATGTAAAAATATACAAGACATTCCAAGTGTTCTCAGTATTTTAGACAACGGCAAGGCAGTATTGGATGACGATAGAAAATGTGATCGCTACATAGCTTTTTATGGCGGACATCATTTTCACAAACTTTATGCAGCATTTGCCTCAACTAACTTTCGGTATACTGAGAGCAAAGATATAGAAATCATTGACTGGGGATGCGGTCAAGGATTGGCGACTTGTGTTTTGATTGATTATCTGATCGATAATAATATTAATCCCAATATTGTATCAGTCACACTTATAGAACCTTCGTTGATAGCACTGAATCGCGGTAACAACTTTACTCGTCAGATGCTGCAATCCACTTCCTCTAGCCGTTGCACCATCAGAAAGGTAAACAAATACATAGATGATTTGACAGCTAACGACTTAGCCTCAGAGATGGGAACCATCAAAGTACATCTTTTTTCCAACATCATTGATGTAGAAGCATTCAGTTTAAACGATCTGCACAGGTTGATACTTGCTTCTTTCCAAGGTTGTAATCGACTTATCTGTACAAGTCCAGACAGCAATGGCAAATATAGGTTAGATGATTTCTCTGATTTATTTTCTCAGTCTTGCCAACTTGTGAACTCAGCAAGTTCTGATCTGCCAATTTATCAAGAAGTATTTTACTTTAAAAACAAACAATATGAAAGATGTAGAATAGGTAGGTACGAGAGGCAATTTACTGTAAACCTGACTTAATGTTGAGGAAATAATTCTGATGAAAAGTAAAGCTACTCTAAATTATGTTCAAGGAGACTTGTTCTCTGGTTTTGGTTCTGATATTAGCGTCGCTACGTCTGATGAGGTATCAAAAGAAGTTTTATCCATGCCAGATGCGAAGGTTTTTTTCTATCGAAACTTCTTTAAGCGAGAGGACAGCGACGAGCTTTTTCAAGTTCTACTTGAGGAGATTAATTGGCGACAAGACAAAATGAATGTCTATGGTAAGGAAGTCAATTTACCAAGAAAGACTGCTTGGTATGGAGATAGCAACAAATCATATACATTCTCTGGTATTCATCTCGAACCTGAACCTTGGACACCAACATTACTTCAAGTAAAGGAACGGATTGAAGAGGTTGCAGAGGTTGAGTTTAATAGTGTTCTGCTAAATCTATATCGTAGCGGAAGCGATGGAATCTCTTGGCATACGGATGCAGAGCGAGAATTAGGAGAGAATCCTATAATTGGTTCTGTTAGTTTTGGCGAGACCAGAAGATTTATGTTTCGTCATAGATATGATAAGGAAATGAAAGCAGAAGTTGATTTAACACATGGTAGTTTTTTGTTAATGGCTGGTGAAACTCAGCATTTCTGGCAGCATCAAATTCCGAAAACATCGAGGAATATAGAGCCAAGAATAAATCTAACTTTCAGGCTGATAATTGATTGATCCACTGTGTAAGTAAATATCTGCGTAGTTGATGAACAATGCGTTGGAAAGGACAGACGATTCTGGCGGTTTTAGATAGTGATATGCACCCAGAGACAGAGCAACTAATCGACAAGTTCAAAGGCTATGCGAAAAGTTTGAACCCATTTTGGTGGGATACAGAGCGTAGAGGAAGCCTGAATGCCTGGAATCTGTTAGTCTCCGAAGGCTTTGTTCAGCTTGCAGATATAGATCGAGCCATTACAGCATGGAAACTCATAGAGCGACGTGGATTGCCCATTGACCCCAAGGAATATCCTGGCTATGAATACGCACTACCTCGACGCAAACGTAAAGATAAATCCTGGAATCCATATTTACAATCACAGCATTTCCAGTATTACAATGCTTTAGCCTACTTCTTAAAAAAGAGTTTGCAGAACCTTAAAGTTTACAGTTTGAGTAGTATTGAACGTAGCCTCAACTATCGTCGGGGGTCGGGCGAATTTAAGATTTATATAATTGTGGGTCAAACTCCAGATTCGGACTGGATTTGTCTTGCTCCTACCGTTCCCGATGCCGTTTGGAATCGATACTCTAATTCGTATCATCCAGCCTTCGCGTCACTAACTTGCTGTGACTCACGAAACTTTGTAACGCGAGATTTACATGATAAAATTCGTAAAATTCTTGCTAAAATTCAACCTATTAAAGTGACTGGTTACTACGACGAATACAGCCACCATCATCAGATTTTTTGTACAGCAGCTTCTGAGGAAGCCACAGCAATTGAAAAAGCTCTGAAGGTAGGCAAGTTTTTGGATGATGACATTTACTATTTCAATATAAATTATCATGACTTTTCTGAGGAGGAACCTACTAATCAGTTAGTGCATGAATACCTGCAAGACCAAAAACAATATATGTTTTGCTTCTGGGATGTAGGATGCGGATACAAGTTTGGCTGTACCGCACGCGGTGATTGGATTGGCTTGAAATATTTGAGCTTAATGGACTACAATCCTTGACAGCGGCACAACTATTCTGTAGGAGCGGACTGAATCGCATTCCCCTCTTTTCACCAAAAGCCCGATCGCCCTCAACCCCTCAAATCTCGGCATTAACCTGCATCTGATGCACCTTGTCAGCCAATTCTTGCAGGCGCTTTTCGTCCAACTCGTCGATCGCCAGCATCCCGACATATATAATTTCCTTCAGCGTTAGTCGGGTTGCTAGCGCCTTTTTCTGCACTATATCCTTGATGATGGGGCTGACTCCGATCGCGGTACTGGCTCTGGTCACAACACTAACGGGAGATTAACAACTTCGACTAAATCTTAGCACCTTTAAGTTAAGCCCTTAGCTGCGATACAAAGCGCTTAAGCGCGTCTTAACAAGACGGAGCGTAATGTTTGTAGTGGAAATGTGGAAAGGTCGATCGACCTATTCCTCAATAATCTCAACCAAATCCTCAATCATCACGTCAAACGCCCGCGCTAACTTGTAGATAGCAGTAAAATCAACCATTGATATCGACGATCGCCGAGCATAAGTTGTGATCGTACTGTAAACCACACCAGAACGCTCTGAGACTTCCTTGAACGTCCAGCCTTTCTCTGCCGCCAGTTCTCGAACTTTGATTCTGACTAAACCCATACTTGACAAATAATGCAATTGCGTTTTATGATTGCATATAAGAAAGCGATCGCCCCCCGGTATGAATAACTCAAGGTCGATCGACCTATTCCTCCAAAACCTCGACTACATCCTCAATCATCACGTCAAACGTGCGAGCTAACTTCAGCAGAGAAGTAAAGTCAACCTTTGACATCGCTGGACAGCGGGCATAATGTTTGACCGTATTATACAAGACTCCAGAGCGTTCTGAGACTTCCTTAAACGTCCAGCCTTTCTCGGCGGCTAATTCTCTAACTTTTACTCTAACTAAACCCATACTTGACACTTGGTGTCATGCCACCTTAAAATAAGCATATCAAAAAAGTCGATCGCCCCCCGGCCTGGAAAACTAAAGGGCGATCGTCTTTAAAACTTACATAGACAGTTACTAGCTGTCTTAAACACCTACCAGACTTATCTACAATCAGAATAGGTACATACTATGATATCAGATGCTCCGAGAAAATCATCGGCGATCGCAGAATCAAAAATTATCCACAAATCTCCCATCCTGCATCCGCTGGCGAGATTCGTCACAGAAGACACAGTAGCACTGCTTTTCAACATCTCAACAGAGGAGATTTACCGGATTGAATGCTGCCGCTACATGGTGTATGTCCACGCCAAAGGCATCAGCCGGTTTGTCAGCTACGCCGATTTTCCCCCAATCTTACGAGTCAATCCGCCTTCCCCTCAAGATTTTGGCCGGTGGTACAAACGCTGGAAAGGCAAGCAAGCACCCGGATTTTGGACTAAATTTTATACCCACAACTTCCAGGCTGCTGTTTCAGTTGACTGCTTGTTTGAGTGGGGGAAATTGGTAGCTAAACTCAAATCGGCAATTTCTGGGGCGGCGCTACAACAGCTACGGGATGTTTATGCCGCAGAAAAAGATTTGATGGAAAAATTTTAAAGTGCGATCGGCCCGACGTACAACTGCAAGAATTGTTACAGACACAATTAAAAATGTAAAACTACTAAATATAGAGAAAAGTTTGAATGGCTGAGAATACCGTGAAAATAGATATCTCATTTCAATCACTGCTAGAAGCAATTTCGTCACTGGAAACTGCTGAAAAAAAGCAGCTTTGGGAACTGTTGGAAGCTCAATTATTTCCAGATGACGAAGATTCTCCAGCAGATATTGCTGAAATTGAGGCAGCCCGTGCTGATTACAAAGCCGGTGAATACACCACGTTCCACCAATACACGACTCAAAGGGCAAGAAAGTCAAAATGACTTATACAATCATCATACCCAAAGCTGTGCAAAAACAGCTAGATGCCTTGCCCGATGATATCTACGATCGTATCGCTGTCAAAATCCAGCAACTTGCGGAAAACCCGCGCCCAGATGGAGTGGTTAAACTCAAAGGTTATGAAAATGAATACCGTATTCGCATCGGTGATTATCGTGTTCGTTATGAAATTGAAGATGAAGAGTTAAGGATTCTGCTGTTGCAATGCAAACATCGGAAGGAAGTTTACAGAGGAGGTTAACTCATCACCCACTATCTCACCTATCCCAAACAGTTGGCAATATTGTTAGCGGAACTCGACGAGTTAAAGGAGGAAGATTAATGAATCGATACAGTACGATCGTCCAATGGTCTGACGAAGATCAACTTTTCTTAGTGACGATTCCAGAATTTGCCGATCGCGTGATTATGCCCTGTACACACGGTGAAACCCGCGAAGCAGCTATCCGACATGGCGAAGAAGTGATCGAAATGTATCTAGAAGCTTGGCAGGAAGAAGGTTCGCCCATCCCGGAACCTAGCATTCTTCAAATTGCCTGAGTAGAATCCCAAGCCGAAAAGTATGCGCGGCACAGTTATCCTATAGGGCATCAACCTCAACCCCTAAAATCTTCCCGTTCAGTTGCATCTAAGGTAGATTGTTGACATACTCCCCTGCCTAAAGGCGAGTGGATTCTTGACACTTCATTGAGATGCGCCGCAAGCGGTCTTACCTTCTCTCTGTGTCCGTTTAGAGTCGTGGCAATGCCCTATCCCGACTTTTACTATATTCTTTGCGGCGTTCAAATCTCTGTCTTGTTGGATGCCGCAGTTGAGGCAGATTAACTCCCGAATAGAGAGGTCTAATTTGCCCCACTTAAACCCGCAATCCGAACATATTTGACTGGTAGGTTCCCAGCGACTAATTACCCTGAACTCTCTACCCAGTTTCTCGGATTTACCCTCGCACAAATTCCTAAATTCGTACCATCCTTGCTGGCTAATCGCTCGTGCAAGTTTGCGGTTTTTGACCATACCCGACACGTTCAAATCTTCCAAAACAATTACTTGGTTTTCGCTAACTATTTTGGTTGAAAGTTTGTGTAGAAAATCTTTGCGGGTATCAGCAATTTGGTTGTGCAACTTGGCGATCTGAATCCGAGTTTTGTTCCGGCGCTTTGAGTCTTTGAGTTGCCTTGCTAGCTTTTTTTGAAGTTTGCGGGTTTTACGATCGAGCGGTTTGTAATTTGGACTTTGGACTGTCGTTCCATCGCTCATTGCTGCAAAAGTTTTAATACCCAAATCGATGCCGATGCTGTGGTTTTTAGCTTCGACAATTTCGGGATTAATTTCTACAACAAAACTTAAGAAATAGCGATTAGCGCAATCCTTAATGACGGTTACAGAACTAGGCTCTGATCGCAGTTGTCTCGACCAGATAGGCTTAACAATGCCAATCTTCGCTAAATAAACCCCGTCTCCCTTGATTGAAAAGCCCCCACGAGTTAGTCTTGCCGACTGACTGTTTGTACGTTTTTTGAACTTGGGATAGCCGACTTTGCGTCCTTTTCTTTTTCCCTTACAGAACTCAAAAAAGTTTTTAAAAGCTGTTTCTAAATCTGCTACAGACTGCTGCAACCCAATTGCCGAAACCTCGCCCAACCAAACTCTTTCCTCAGTTTGCTTTGCTTGAGTTATTACTACTTTTTGGAGTTCTGCCGAGCTAGGTTTTTTCTGGGACTGTTTGCACAAAGCAAGCGCATCATTCCAAACTACCCGAACGCACCCAAACAACCGAGCTAAACTCTGTTGTTGTTGGTTGGTTGGATAGAATCGGAATTGGTATCTTGCTTTCATTTTTATGGCGCTTGTTACTTGTCTATTATACCATCAGTTGCTAACAAGTTCCGGAATAAAAGCCGTCCTAAAAGGACGGGGCTTTAGACCTATTTTTTTTGGTAATTGAAAACGAATTAATACCAGAAATATAATAGACTTCTTGCAAAAATAGTTAGATATTGTAGGGTGCGTCAGCGATGAGCATAATTTTCAGGCGGGTATCGAGAATTGGCTGACGCACCCCACGACTGTTTCCCTAATGAGAGCAAGAAGTCTAATGTTCACAAGCTTGGCAAAAATTCTCAAAAATACGTAAGGTGCGCGGCGCGCACCCTACAATCTCAACGCTTACGAGAAAAACCCCGCATTAGGATAAATTGAAAGTTAAGCAGGTTCTAACTGGGCAATTACCTTTTCCATGTACTCGGCAACTTTGGTTTCCTTTTCCACAGAGTTGGTTTCCATGTAAACCCGCATCAAAGGTTCGGTTCCCGAAGGCCGCAGCAATACCCAACCGCCGTCTTCAAGATACAGTTTAATCCCGTCTTTGCGTCCCAATTCCTTAACGCCAATACCCGCTATTTCTGTCGGGGGATTTTTGGTGAAAGAGTCCAAAACTGCTGCTTTGTGCGCTTCTTCTAGGTGCAAGTCCAAGCGTTTGTTGTACAGAGGGCCGTCAGCTTCTTTGATGGCTTCTTCTACTAGCTGAGATAGCGGTTTGCCTTCATAGGCGATCGCCTCAGCAACTAGCATATCAGCCAAAATCCCGTCTTTTTCGGGGATGTGACCCAAAACGCTCAAACCGCCAGACTCTTCGCCACCGATGAGCACGGCTGTTTCCCGCATCTTTTCGCCGATGTATTTAAAGCCGACTGCGGTTTCATAGATTGTTAAACCGTATTTGGCGGCCATATTATCTAGCAAGTGAGTAGTTGCGACGGTACGGACGATCGCCCCAGTCAAGCCTTTATTCTTAACCAAGTGACGCGCCAACAGCAACAGTACAGTATTCGGAGTCAAGACATTACCCAACTCATCAACAATACCAAAGCGATCGCTGTCGCCATCCGTAGCCAAACCCAAATCTGCCGCATCCTTCTTAACAGCTTCCACCAACTCGACTAACTGTTCGCCCTTGGGTTCAGGCATTCCGCCCCCAAACAGCACGTCGCGGTAAGTGTGAAAACTTTCCAAATCGCAGCCGCAGTGTACCAAAACTTCGTCTAGATAGCCGCGAGAAGTCGAATAGAGGGCGTCGTACTTCACCTTCAACTTAGCAGAGCGAATCCGCTCCACATCGATCAAAGTATACAGAAACTTCAGATATTCGGGTTTCGGGTCAAAAGTGGAGATTTTATCGTTGTGGCTGCCGATCGCCGGGGCATCAGAAGCACCAGTAATATTTGCCACAATGGTATCCGTAATTTCCGGGGTTGCCGGCCCTGCGTAGTCGGGGATGTACTTGATGCCGCAGTAAGGTGCGGGATTGTGCGAAGCCGTGAACATCAGGGCGCCTGCGGAGTTGAGATGCTTGGCGCTGTAGGCTATAACTGGCGTCGGGCAATCTCGATCGACTACCATCACCGTCCATCCCAAATCTGCCAAGACTTCCGCCGATGTGCGGGCGAACTCGTCTGCCAAAAAGCGGGTATCGTAGGATACTAGCACTGGGCGGTCTTTCGTGTAAGCGGTTTCGAGGTAGCTGGCGATCGCCCGGGTGACTTTTCGCACGTTGGCAAAAGTAAAGTCATGGGCAATCAGTCCCCGCCACCCATCGGTTCCGAACTTGATTTCTGTTGAATTGCTGGCGCTCATTTTATCCACTTCCTCTCGTCCTACTAATCCTACCCGAAGGCATAGCCTTAAAGATGCACTGGCTATCTGTTTGTAACGATCGATAGCCTGTGGGGCATGGAAACCCACTCGTATCGTTGTAGAGCCAAGGTACCTCTTCCGACAGAGGACTGGAACTAGCCAGGGTTTGTAAAGTGTAGGAACGATCGGGCGAGTCGATCGAGATTCCGGTTGTCAACTACCCAGCATCAAGCGGAGTACCGCTATGATGTGGGCTTGTATCTGAGCTCCACCGCAATTCCGAGAACCTTTGCAGAATCTCAGCTTTAGTTTCACAGCCCGACACATCAGGGGATGCTGACAAGCTCCCCGTACTCGTCCAGTCTTGCCGGACAAGCAACGTTCTTATCGCAATATTTCGCGCACCCACCAAATCAGCATGAAGTTCATGGTTACAACATTCACATCGGAACAACAGCCCTTTGTTCGGACGATTCCCCGTCGAAGTATGCCCGCACTTAGGACAACTTTGCGAAGTGTAATGCGCTGGAACTTTAGTAGCTAAGGAGCCATTCAGATTAGCCTTATAGTCGATATAACCGTGTAATTCGGCAAATGACCATTTAGCTTTATTCCGATTTGCTTTTCTCTGCTTTTTACTAGCTTTATCCCCAGCCTTAGACTTAGTTCTTTCCCGAATTCCGGTTAAGTTTTCTAGTCCAATTAAGCTGTTGGTTCTAGCAATTTTCTTACTGATTTGGTGGTTCACATCAGCGATAAACCGTCTCTCTCTTCCCGACAAAGCAATTAATCTGCGCTTTGCCGAACGAGTGTCTTTACGCTGAAGAGTTCGTCTCGCTTTGTGATAGCGATTGGCTTTGTGTCTGGCTGACGATCCTGAATAGAACTTCGACTTATTTTGCAAGTCTGTTTCCACGGCAAGGTAGCGCATCCCCACATCAACACCAGAAACTCTGGTTATTTTCAGTGGGTCAACTTCAGGAGTTTCTACTTCAATACTCACCATTAAATAGTAAGTTTTAGAAGAGCGCTGATATACAATCTTGGCTGCCCCAATCTTGGAACCGCTGACAATCAAATCCAGATGCTTGTTATAGCCATCATAGGTCACTACTATTCTGCCAGCTAAAGTGATAATGCTCACCCTTTGCTCTGTCTTAAAAGAGTAGTCACGTTGATAGTTTAAGGTACAAGTCCGAGAAACGTACTTAGGAACTCGATCCAGTCCTTTGTATCGCTTCTTGGTGTATCCTTTAGCGATAGCATCGTTAGATTGTTTAACCTTAGTCCAGAGGGTTTTGTAGGTTGCTGACACTTGTCTAGGCACATTGCAAGCCATTTGAGCGCCCAGCCCAAATCTTTCGCGCAATTCGTTATAGACAGATTTCTGCAACTTAAGCCCATTGCTGGTTTTGCCCGCATCAAAAGCGACTTGTGAAGTATAGTTCAAAGCGTCACGGTAGGCTAAAGCAGTCTGAGCTACCAGAGCTTTTTGCTCGGCGTTCAGATTTAGCTTTAACTTGGCGGTGATTACCTGGAACATTGTTTTTCACAAACTATAATCAGAGCTTATCTCGTGAAGAGAATCAGGTCAAGTGTTGTCAAAAAATAATTTGCTCCTTCATCGACCGCCCCTCACCCTCCGACATCTCAAGCTATCGTTTTGGTTCGGGGCGGATCTCTTCACTCGCGCGCATTCCTCCCGACGCTCACCTGGGTACAAGTAGAGCGCGGGACTCCTGCTGGTTTAGTTGAAGCGCGAGCGGGCGATCGAATGGATGGCGATCGATTGCGGGCGGTTGAGAAAGCTCAAAAAACCAGCACCAAAAAATCGCGCTGGCAATAGCATTCACATAATTCACATAAATCTGATGCTCCTCTCAAATTTAATAATTTATTTAGAAATGCCGCTCGTTGAATGTGTTAAGCTTTCCTCACAAATGTCAGACTAATTTTTTTGGCTTGATATAGGAAAATAAATCAATCAAAGTCACCGCTCGATCGTGATGTAGCCTAGATTCTTTGAGAACCTAGGGCGATCGACACAAAGGATAAAACAAAGATAAAATATCTCAACGAGCAATTTTTTCAAGGCAGACTAGAGTTTAATTCTGAGCTTTTAAGACAAATTTAATTTACTTTTGCCGTCTTTACAGGTAAAGAAAAAAATCAGTGACTATCACATAGTGACTGTGATCGAGCGCACAATGAATAGCGTTATTGACGTGCAAATTGTATATGATGCAGGGATTGCAGCCAAATGGCTCATAGTTTTAAGCACAATGGCGGATGACTGTCAGGGTATAAAAGCAGAAGATTATATTTAATAACGTTAAAAATTAGGGGAATCTATCGGGTACGGCTTTATAAAACAACGAGGTTTCTCATGGCTGGCATTTCACAACGATCTTCAAAGTTTTTATCGGTGGCCGACGAACTGCAACAGGGCGACAGTTTTGCGTCACAGGCTATTACGAAATCGGACATTCACAACATCCCAGGGGCTAAAGGAGTTAGCATTTCCTCCTTGGCAGTTAGCTGGGCAAAAAAATATTACAGTACAGTAGCGGGACGAGAAAACCAAACACATCAGCAAATCTCCGAGAGCCGAGATTTCAGCAATTTTGATGGCAATCGAGCCAAAATAGTTGACAAATTGACAGATACTCTGAAAGTTGCCAGCCAGATAGCTTGGAATAAAGTAGAGGCACTTTTAGGGGAACAAATAGAGCGACACGCGATCGATCCTAGCTTAATTAATCAAGAAGAAATTGTCGCCGACACTCGCAGCTTATATCGGAAAGCAATAGACGCTTACGGCGATAGGGAACCTGTTTTCCGCTTGTCAGTGCTGGTGGGAAAAGATATTGTCCAAGTAAGACGGAAATACTCAGACACAGATCCGTTAGTGCTGGGATTTGTGACGTTGGAGTTTCAATACACTAGCAAAATCTTGTTAGGATGCCTTTCGGAGTCAGAGCGATCGGAATTTGCACCCTACTTAAAAGTTATAGACGACTATCTGCACATTCCCCACGGAGAGATTAACGAAGCTGCGGCGGATCATGCGCCGAATTCAAAAGCTCTCTTAGCCGTTCAGCATTTGTTGCAGCAGACAACTCAGATTGCTAGTGCAGTGTACGATCGAGCTAGTTCCCAGCATCAAGGATACCGCAGCAGCAGCGGTTATTTGACCGATCCGCAGGTCAAAATTTCTGGCATTCGGGATGTCGAGATTTTTCAAAGTTATTTGTGCTGGTGCGTTTTGGAAGAAAGCATTCGCCCCGTACAGCAAGAATTGTTTCCAATCTGCGTGATGCTGTACCCGAGACTTCATGTAAGTTGGGAATTAGTGCAGGATATGCTGCTAATTTTATTTTGGGAAATATCCGATCACCTCCCGGCTGCCGATGTTATGGTATTTTTACCTTACTTGCGGACTGTGACAGATATGTTTTCCAGCGATGTCTTTGACAATTAGAGAATTGGGAATTGGGAATTGGGAATTGGGCATGGGGCATGGGGTCGAAAAGCGGAGCTCTCGCGGAAGGATTTGGCATTGATAATTGCCAATCTCTATTTAAAACTCCAAGCTGCAACAGCCAAACAGCCCCAACCGACAATAAAAGCAACTCCGCCCACAGGCGTAACTGCACCCAGCCATTTGATGTCAGTCAAACTCAGGGCGTACAAACTACCTGAAAAGACTATCGTACCGACAATAAAAGCCCATCCAGCCACTGCAAAAAAGGTTTGAGACTCTGGGGCGCGGCTTAATAATAAAGCGACCAGTAATAGAGCCAGGGCGTGGTACATTTGATAGCGGGCGCCGGTCTCAAAAATGCCTAAAGCGCGATCGGTCAATTGATTTTTCAAAGCGTGGGAGGCAAAAGCCCCGCCGGCAACCGATAAACCTCCAAATAGGGCTGCTGCTGCTGCTATGAAAATGCGTGTTAGGATTAGCGTTGACATAATTTTTTAATTGGCAATTGGTAATTGGTGAAGATAAATATACTTGAGTTGCATTAATTCACAAACTATATTGAAATCATCTGCGTTATCTGCATTTATCTGCGGTTTGCCTATTAATAAAAAATTAGCAAATCAATCCCAGAAAATGGAGCGCTCCTGTAGGTACGTTGTTGCGCTTAAGCGCTCTTTCATGAAACAGCGCTTTCATCGCAACAACGTACTGTACTGCAAACCCTACGTTTATGATAAATTAGCTTTTTAGCCGATTTTTTTTTAACCTATTTCCGAACGGCTTCCAGCAAACGAGAATAGTAAAAGCTGGTGCTATTCATTGCTGTTCTGTTAATCGCAAAACCGTTGCTTTCGAGGATTTTGATAATATCAGCTTCGCGGTGCTGGTAGGCGCGGGTAGTTTTGCTCGGGCCGGGGAAAAGTTCGCCAAATTTTTTGAGCGCGGTAAGTGCTAAAGTTTTGGGGGCAAAACTGAGAATTAGTCGCGATTGGGCGATCGAACTTAGGTGAGCGATCATTTCCGCAGCCTTAGCTTGAGGATAGTGGATCAGCACGTCCAAACAAATTACTGTGTGAAATTTGCCCGTTAAAGCTTCCAAATCTTGGGCTGCGAAGGATATGTTGTACAGCTTGCCAGGAACGGCTGTCGATCGATCGTAGGCCTCTGCTACCATCTTTTCAGAGATATCGCTCGCACAAACAATTGCTCCAGCCTCAGCTAGGGGAATGCTCAGAGAGCCCACACCGCAGCCGGCATCGCAGACACTAAGCCCGCCCAAATTGCCGTCAGCTTGCAGCCAGCCGAGCACTGTATCTACCGTTTGCTGGTGCCCGGTGCGGATGTCTAGCTGCACTTTATTGACTTTGCCGTCGCCGTAAATTCGCAAAAATCGATCGAAGCCCGTCGAGTTAAAATACTGTTTGACAATATCTTTGTCATTTACCAAATTCATCTTTCTGCCTGCTGCTGAGTTATTGCCAACGATTAGACATTATAATTTTAATTAGCGCTAACTTTAAAAAATATGGTGCTACAAGATCATTTCCGCCCGCCGCTGTCAGCGCGCCGTCACTGGCACGCCTTTTACAATGCTTGGGCGACTTATATTGCATCTGACTTGAATGCCAAATTACCCGAAGGTTACTTTGCCGAACCCAACGTGCAGTTTGAAATTGAAATTGATGTAGCAGCTTTTGAGGAACCTCTACCGGACTTTGATTGTCCAGAGACGGTAATTAATTTGCCAATAGATTTACCAAACAATTGGATGTCGCCCCCAGCACAAAGCATACCTTTTATACCTGTGGCGGAATCTGTACAAGTCAATATTTTTAACACAGAAGGTGGCCCGGTTTTAGCAGGTGCAATTGAATTAGTAACTCCTGCTAACAAAGATCGTTCTAGTCATCGCTGTGCTTTTGTGTCTAAGTGCGAGACGTATTTGCGACAGGGAATTGGGTTGGTAATAGTGGATGTTGTGACGGTTAGGAAGGCAAATCTTCACAATGAATTGTTAGCCCGTCTAGTGGGAGGAATTGCTTCGCCCTTCGACGCCGAGCTCTATGCTACAGCTTATCGCCCGATCGAGCGAGACGGCAACCAATGTCTAGATATTTGGCAGGAAAACTTAGCTGTGGGTTCCACGCTTCCAGTTGTACCGCTATGGCTGCGGGGTGAGATTTGCTTGGCTGTGGAATTAAATAATATTTACGATCGAACTTGCCGAGAACACCGAATTATATCAAGTCCAGTTAATTGCTTATAAATCCTTTACTGTCATAGGGCATAGGGCATAGGGCATAGGGCATAGGGCATAGGGCATAGGGCATAGGGCATAGGGCATAGGTAACTTAAAAAAGTTGCATTATTTTTCCTCCTTCTTCCTTCTTCCTTCTTCCTTCTTCCTTAAAAAAACCGATGCCAAATCAATTCTTTTGTCGCTGCATTGAAATTCCAGCGCAACAATTGAGTTGCCGGTTTGCCGATAATTCCCGAAAGCCCGATCGCCTTTCTGGGAGAATCAGTTGCTAGGGCGATCGCACTTTCGACATCGCAAATCCCCCACTTCACCAAATTCTGCACTCCCGCCAACAGCGGCAGAGTTGTACCTGCCAAAGTAGCAGATTCCAGCGGCGAATGGTAATCCAATCTTACCCACGCCGTACCTTTTCTGACTTCCATTTGTCGGGAATCCCAAGGATAAACACCGTCAGGCAAACCCAAAGGAGCCAAAGCATCGCTTACCAAAAAAACGCCTGTGTCGTATCTGCCAGCACGCAGTAAAAAATCAATCATTGTCGGAGAAACGTGCTTGCCGTCAGCAATTAAACCGCATTTTACGCCCGGATAAACGATCGCCGCCCCTAACAAACCCGGTTCTCGATGATGCAAACTCGGCATCGCATTAAAAGCGTGAGTTACCATTGAAGCTCCCTGGGCAAATGCTTGCTGTGCCTGCTCTGCCGTCGCTTGGGAGTGTCCCAGACTGACGGCAATTCCCAAACTTTGCAAATAGGGAATGACTTCACCAGTGCTGTCTAACTCCGGCGCTAAAGTAATTATTTTGACAATATCGGCACAATCTCCTAAAACTAACTTGACATTTTCTATCGTTAGTGGTAGTAAAAACTCAACTGGGTGAGCTCCTCGCTTCTGGGGGTTGAGAAAAGGGCCTTCGAGGTGAACGCCGATTATTTCGGCACTTTGGGATTTATTGGTGGCGGGAGCAGCGGTTTTTGCAGTCCGCATATAATCAGCTATCGTGGAGAGCGATCGCCTAAACTTATCGAGGGAAGTTGTCACCAAAGTCGGCAAAAAAGCATCAACTCCCTGATACCATAAAAATTGACAAATTTTAGGTAAAACTTCAACATCCTTGCTTTCTAAATCTGGGAAAGCTAAACCGAGCGCTCCGTTAATCTGCAAGTCAACACCGCCCAGAGAAACCCAATCACCCGCAGCGTCGATCACTTGCAAATTGGGAGGAGCAATTCGTTTAAATACTTTGTCCATCGAACAAACTTCTTGAATGATGCCCGTGTTGTCAACAGCAAGCATCTGCAAATCCTTGCAACCGGGCAGGCGAGCATTGAGAATATCTGTAGGGGCGGCAGTTGGGGTTGTGGCTTCAGTCATCCGATTTTAGATTTTAGATTTTAGATTTTAGATTTTAGATTTGCTCGCCTCGATAAATCTGCGGGCTCGTGATGAGGATGTGGAGATTTTTGCTTTCTGCACTCTTGGCTTGTCACCAAATTGCTTTCGAGCATGAGTTGGGCTACAAAATATCTAAATTTTAGAACTCTTGCTCTCGTCAAATTTACCCCCCGCAAGTCCCCCCTTATTAAGGGGGGAAACAAGAATAATCTTACCCCCTCCCCTTACTCGCTCTGAGGGTTGGGGTGGGGTGCGTTGTATTTCTGCAAGAGATCTTTTAGTTAACGCCATAACTTAAAATTACCATTAATCTGAAATCTCACATCTGAAAATTGCATGAGTCAACCGACAGTTGGAATTATCATGGGCAGCGATTCTGATTTGCCTACCATGTCTGAAGCGATCGCAGTTTGCGAAGAATTCCACGTACCTTGCTCCGTAGCAATTGTCTCCGCCCACCGTACCCCGGATCGGATGGTGGAATATGCTCAAACCGCGCACCAACGAGGTTTGAAAGTAATTATCGCAGGTGCTGGGGGAGCGGCGCACCTTCCGGGTATGGTAGCATCTTTAACACCATTGCCGGTAATTGGTGTACCAGTAGCGAGCCGCCACCTCCAAGGCCTAGATTCGCTGTACTCGATCGTCCAAATGCCAGCCGGCATACCCGTAGCAACAGTGGCGATCGGCAATGCTAAAAATGCTGGCTTGCTGGCAATTCAAATATTAGCAGTTTCCCAGCCTCAATTGCTGGAGCGAATCCTGGATTACCGCAAAACTTTGTCCGAATCTGTAATGAAAAAACAAACTCAGCTAGAAGAGCTAGGCTATCAGAAATACCTCACTATGAACAAATAATCTCTAAACTGTTGTAGTACAATTGGAAAATTTTCGGAATCTTGCTGAGCTGATTAGTTGTAAAGAGGGTGAAAATGATTAAAATCACTGTCGGAAAGAAAAAATCGAAACAATTCAGGCGGGAGTCTTTGAATTTGCCATCTGCTAACTTTTTGACAAAAGTCAGCAGGTTCAAGAAATTACAAAGGACGATCGCCCGCCTCAATCCGAGTTGGCAAGCCTGTATACCTTTAGCAGCCATCATTGTCTGCATCTGGGGATATGCAGCCGTAGCCCAAACCCCTGCGCCCGCACCAACCACCGAGGAACAATTAGCCAGCCTCAAAGTGGGCATGGATACCATGTGGGTTATGGTGGCTGGGATGCTAGTGTTCTTTATGAACGCAGGTTTCGGGATGTTGGAAACCGGTTTTTGCCGCCAAAAAAATGCCGTTAACGTGCTGGCAAAAAACTTGATCGTGTTTGCGTTGTCTACAATTGCTTATTGGGCGATCGGCTTTGCCTTAATGTTCAGCGACGGCAACGGTTTTGTCGGTACAAGCGGCGGATTTTTCCTGTGGAATGTAGCCGACAATAGCCCTGCGACAGGAGAGGCCTATCAAGGCATTTTCGACTCGCTTAACTGGGCGGGAGTACCTCTCAACGCCAAATTCTTTTTCCAATTAGTTTTTGCTGGAACTGCGGCCACGATCGTTTCTGGAGCCGTTGCAGAGCGAATTAAATTCCTGGACTTCTTAATTTTCAGCTTGCTGTTAGTAGGCATTGCTTACCCAATTACCGGACACTGGATTTGGGGCGGTGGCTGGCTACAAAAAGCAGGTTTCTGGGATTTTTCAGGTTCGACAGCGATTCACTCTGTAGGCGGTTGGGCTGCTTTGATGGGAGCGGCATTTTTGGGGCCGCGGATTGGCAAGTACCGCGACGGCGATACTGTGGCGATGCCCGGACACAATATGAGTATTGCCACTCTGGGCTGCTTGATTCTCTGGTTGGGTTGGTTCGGATTCAATCCTGGTTCGACAATGGCTGTAGATCCAAATGCGATCGCCCACATTGCGCTCACCACAAACACCGCAGCAGCCTTTGGGGGAGTTGCCGCCACCATCACCGCTTGGTTGTATCTGGGCAAACCAGACTTGTCAATGATTATCAACGGCATTTTGGCTGGCTTAGTGGGAATTACTGCTGGTTGCGCTTGGATCAACATACCCAACTCTGCCATTATCGGGACGATCGCTGGCATCGTGGTAGTTTTTGCAGTAACATTCTTCGACAACTTGAAAATTGACGATCCTGTAGGCGCAACTTCAGTTCACTTAGTCTGTGGCATCTGGGGAACTCTAGCCGTTGGCTTGTTTTCTGACGGCCCTAAAACTGGCATTTATACCGCAGGCCCGAAAGCGGGATTGTTTGTGGGCGGAGGTTTCGATCAGCTAATACCGCAGTTAATTGGCATTATCTCTGTAGGCGGAATGACTGTGCTGCTGAGTACAATTTTTTGGGCTGCACTCAAAGCTTTGTTAGGTATCCGGGTTTCTGCTGTTGAGGAGGCTGAAGGTTTGGATATCGGCGAACACGGGATGGAAGCTTATACCGGGTTTGTCAAGGAAACTAGCTCTGGGAACAGAACAGAGAGCAGCTACGGCGGTTATTCTGGGGGTGCTGCCGACAGGACTACCAAACTTTAGAGCAAAACTTTAAAGCGTGGGACGATCGAATTTCTTCAGCTTTCTGGCCCTAGATGGGCGATTTGTACGTCCATCTAGGGCTTGACTGTGAAAAACCACAATCTGAAATCCCCCGCCCGCAGATACAGTGCCGATCGCACTCTTGAACCTTTTAAAACCGGTTTATCGTTCTGGGTTGCTTGCTAAAATCGCCCAATTTACGTTAACAAACCGAGTTGGTGCATACAGGCTAGGAAAGAAAAAATGTAACTGTATAAAAGCTCTAAATCGTGATGCAGTAAATCATTCCCCAATTTAAAATCTAAAATCGAAAAATGGAAAATCTCAAATCGCCTGATTTCTGCGCCAGAAAGTTTGGCAGGCAGATTTTTTATGGTAGAGTAGTGCCAAAAAGCAAAGTTCTGCATCGCCGTCACGCCCCACACAGCACAGTGCTTGATTCTTACAAGAATTGAGGCGAAAATTGAACGGTAAAAATTGATGCAGCAATCAGTGCCAATTATTTCAGTATGGTGCCTGCAAATCGCTTGAGTTTATGGAGAAGTTTGGAGTAGTTAGCAGAAGTAGAACTCATAAATCCCTCTTGGGGATGGAAGTTAGCCGATCGAAAACTGTTCCGGTTTGGGCTTTGCTATCTCTGCTCACCAACGCGGTACTAATTGTCACAGTCGCTCAACTAATCGGTAGGGGAAACAACTTGACTGAAAGCTTCCCTGCTAGCGCTGCACTAACGCTAGAAAGCACGGAAGAACTAATTCGCTCTCCGACGGCGACAAACTCTGCAAAGGCAGTGGCAGACTTGCCCCCCGCAGGCCCCCGACACAAATGGTCTTACCAGCAGTGGGTGACGCAGTTGGGCCGCGAAGCTGAGGCCGCCGCCACAAATCGTCCCCCAAAACTGAGTGTTTTGGCTGGGGATTCTTTGAGTATGTGGTTTCCCACGAAGCTCTTACCGCCCGATCGCATCTGGCTCAATCAAGGGATTTCCGGGGAGACTTCGGTAGGTTTGCTGAAGCGATTGCAGTTGTTCGATCGAACTCTGCCCGATACGGTGTTTGTGATGATCGGGATTAACGATTTATTGCGGGGGGCCAGCGACGAAGGGATTTTGAACAACCAGCGACAGATAATCCGCGATTTGCGGTGGGCGCACCCGAAAGCACAAGTGGTGGTGCAGTCAATTTTGCCCCACAGCGGGGAAGAGTCTACCTGGGAAAATCGCGATCGACTATTAGCGATTCCCAACAGTCGGATTCGCGCAATCAATCGGCGACTGAAAGAAATTGCTAGTTCCGAAAATGCTTCCTATCTGGATTTGCAACCACTGTTTGCGGATGCTGACGGCAATTTACCAACCCAACTCAGTACAGACGGCTTACACCTTAACGAGCGAGGTTATCTGGTTTGGCGATCGGCCTTGCAAATGTTCAGTCAAATGCAGTTGAAAAATTAGTCAGTTGTCATTAGTCAGTTGTCATTAGTCAGTTGTCATTAGTCATTAGTCATTAGTCAGATATTGAAGCAAGGAGGAAGATTTTCCCCATCTCCCCCTCCTGGCAGGTACAGGTTTTTGCGTAGCAAAAACCCGCAAATCCAGACAGTGCAAGAGTCGTAGGCTTTTGCCTTGCGAAAATCTCAAACTCTTATGCGATCGGGCTTTTACCAAAAAACCTACATCTCCCCCTCTCCCCCATCTCCCCCTCTCCCCCATCTCCCCCTCTCCCCTCCCCAACTCTCCTCGCAATACTCTGCTCCCACGGGTGATGTCAAGTACCTTTGGATAGATTAAGGAAATATGATGTTTGGTATTTAGTATAATACGATACAGAATAACAGTTGTTACAAATGGTGGAATCCAAAAGGCGGAAAGTATTGGATTGATACTTGACGAATTTAGATGAGTCCGGCTATATCAAGTCCGAGGCTTGAGGATTGGGGAATTATCTATTAAAGATTTGTTCCGCTACAACAGGGACTTAAAACGAAATTAACTATTGCATCTAAAATCCTCGCATCTAAAATCGGCTTGGTCTTCCAGAAAATTGCTAATTATATTTGAGAGAAGGTGAAAGTAACGTGATCAAAAAAAGTTTCACGATCGGAATCCTAGCACTTTGGCTGTTAAGCTGGCCGCTGATGAACAATGCTTTAGCTCAAAATGCTACTGATGCTGCTCCTGCAGCTGCTGCGGTGGCGGCAAATCCGATCGACAGTGGCGATACAGCCTGGATGTTGATCTCATCAGCACTGGTGTTGCTAATGACACCCGGGCTAGCGTTTTTCTACGGAGGGCTGGTGCGATCGCGCAACGTCCTCAACACCATGATGATGAGCTTAGTCATGATGGGACTCATCGGCGTCACATGGACGCTGTGGGGTTACAGTTTGGCCTTTGACGTTTCCACTCCAGTTTCCGAAGGCTTTGGGAAAGGATTTGAAACCTTCATCGGCGGCTTCGACTGGATGTTCTTGAACAACGTCGCAGCCGACAAACCAGATCCGATCGGCTACGCACCGACAATACCGCACCAAGTATTCATGGTTTACCAGATGATGTTCGCCATCATCACTCCCGCCTTGATTTCCGGGGCGATCGTCGAACGGGTAACATTTAAAACCTATTTCTGGTTCGTGCTGCTGTGGTCAACATTCATCTACTCTCCTCTAGCCCACTGGGTTTGGGGTAGAGGCTGGCTGGGAGCGATGGGAGCATTAGACTTTGCAGGCGGCACAGTCGTACACATCAGTTCCGGCGTATCAGCGGTTGTCGCAGCTTGGGTAATCGGCCCCCGCAAAGACCACTTGAACAAGCCCCACACCCCCCACAACGTACCCTACGTCTTGCTGGGAATTGGGCTGCTGTGGTTCGGCTGGTTTGGCTTCAACGGCGGTAGCGCTTTGGGTTCAGGTTCCTTAGCAACAGTGGCTTTTGTCACCACAATGATTTCAACCGCAGCCGGCGGTTTAACTTGGACAATCATCGAATGGGTACTCAGAGGCAAACCTACAGCAGTCGGAATTGCCAGTGGCTTCCTAGCAGGATTGGTAGGAATCACACCTGCTGCGGGATACGTACTGCCAGTGGGAGCGCTGTTAATCGGCTCGATAACTTCCGTTTGCTGCTTCTTTGGCGTTAGCTTGCGAGCTAAGCTAGGATTTGACGACTCCTTGGATACCTTCCCGGTTCACGGCCTCGGCGGAACCGTAGGTGCTCTTCTGACAGGTGTGTTTGCGACTAAAGCGGTTAACGCTGCCGGAAATGACGGGCTGTTTGCCGGAAATCCGGGGCTACTTGTGACACAGTTTATAGGCGTTGTAGCCACTTACGTGTTTGCGGCTGTCGGTACTTTTGTGATTTTGAAACTTTTGGGACAGTTTATGGAACTGCGAGTGCCATCATCTGCTGAAGATCAAGGTTTGGATATCGGCCAGCACGGGGAAGAAGCTTACGGTGAGGATTTTGCCGGCGGTTTCAGTTCCTTTGAATCGGATTCTCCTTTTGCGCCGAAAAAGGTGGGCTAATTTTATCGATATCTATCGCGTAGAGATGCACTTATCTGCGTCTCTACGCTTTTTTTTAACGAACCGCGAAGGCGCGAAGAGCGCGAAGCAAGAGGAGGAAGAAGAGTTAAGATGAGAGAAGGATGCGTTTGATATCAATCGTGACCCCAATCAATCTATAACCCAACTTTCTCATTCTTCTTTCTCTTCCTTCGTGTCCTTCGCGTCTTCGCGGTTAATTCCTTCTTGGTTCGGACTGCGATCGGGATTTTGCTGGCGCTTTTTTTAATTTTTTTTAACGAACCGCGAAGGCGCAAAGAGCGCGAAGGAAGAAGAGGAAGAAGGGTTAAGATGAGAGAATTATTCGTTTGATGCCTTCTTTGAGGATGGGAACGTTGAAGTTGATCAGCAGGCCTAGGGTTTTTTTTGTCATTTTTAGATAGGAGATAACTTGCGCGTCGTGGATAGGGGCTAGCTTTTCGACAGCTTTTAGTTCGACAATTAGGATATCGCCTACTAGAAAGTCTAATTGACCTTCGCCGACGCGATGACCTTTGTAGTTGATTGCTACTGGCTTTCTAGGCTCACAAGGTATCCCCCGCAGGCCAAATTCCACTTCTAAGGATTCCTGATACACTGATTCTAAAAATCCTGGGCCCAATAGCCGATGTACCTCGATCGCAGCCCCAATCACTCTATAGGCTAACTGTTCTACCTGCTCGCCCAATAGTCTCATTCTTCTTTCTTCTTCCTTGGCGTCCTTTGCGTCTTCGCGGTTCATTTCTTCTTCCCTTTCATCGATCGTACAAACAGCATATCCGCTGTTCCCTACTGAAGCAAATAATCCCGATCGCACCCAGGCCTTCTAAAATCAAAGGTAATTAACCTAGATTTGAACTCGGTACCGCATGGATACTAAAGCTTTTAAACGATCGCTCCAACAGTCTGAAAACTACCACCGCAAGGGTTTCGGACACGAAGCTGAGGTAGCTGATGTAATGGAGACAGCTTATCAAAGCAGCCTGATCCAGCAAATTCGCGACAACAATTACAGGCTGCAACGCGGCGCTGTCACCATCCGGCTGGCTGAGGCTTTTGGCTTTTGCTGGGGAGTTGAACGCGCTGTGGCTATTGCTTACGAGACTCGCCAGCACTTCCCCTCGGAACGGATTTGGATTACTAATGAGATTATTCACAATCCCTCTGTGAACCAGCATTTGCGCGATATGGAAGTTGGTTTTATTGCTGTGGAAAAGGGGCAGAAAGATTTTTCTGTGGTGGATAGCGGCGATGTGGTAATCTTACCTGCTTTTGGAGCGAGCGTGCAAGAAATGCAGTTGCTGAACGATAGGGGTTGCAAGATTGTTGATACTACTTGTCCTTGGGTTTCTAAGGTTTGGAATACTGTTGAAAAACACAAGAAAAGGGATTATACTTCGATTATTCACGGTCAGTACAAGCACGAAGAAACTGTGGCAACGAGTTCTTTTGCTGACAAGTATTTGATTGTGCTGAATTTGCAGGAAGCTGAATATGTCAGCAATTATATTTTGCACGGAGGCGATCGTGCTGAGTTTCTTGCTAAGTTTAGCAAGGCTTGTTCTGCTGGTTTTGACCCGGATGTGGATTTGGTAAGTGTCGGGATTGCTAACCAAACTACTATGCTCAAAACTGAGACTGAGAATATTGGCAAGTTGTTTGAAAAGACGATGATGCGGAAGTTTGGGCCGTCCAATCTTAACGAACATTTTCTGAGTTTTAATACTATCTGCGATGCGACTCAGGAACGGCAAGATGCTATGTTGAGTTTGGTTGAGGAAAAGTTGGATTTGATGTTGGTGATTGGGGGTTTTAATTCTTCTAATACTACTCACTTGCAGGAAATTGCGATCGACAAAACTCTTCCTTCTTATCACATTGATTCTGCGGAGCGCATTCTACCGGGAAATCGCATCGAACACAAGCCTTTGGGCGGGGATTTGGTCGTAACTGAAAATTGGCTGCCTGAAGGTAATATTGTTGTCGGCGTGACTTCGGGTGCTTCGACTCCTGATAAGGTTGTTGAGGATGCGATCGATCGCATTTTGGCGATGAAAGCCACTGTTATTGCCTAATTCTCTGCTTGGCTACTGCACTCGGAATCCTTTTTTTCGGCGTGCAGTGCGATCGTCTCGCTCGCAAACAGACTGTAGACTCCAATTGCTCTTCATTCCATCTTGATGCTGAAAATTATCTGAAAATTATAGCGGTTCTCAAAAAAGTGAGGTATGCGTGCGATGCCTATGCCCTATGCCCTATGCCCTATGCCCTATGCCCTATGCCCTATGCCCTATGCCCTATGCCCTATGCCCTATGCCCTATGCCCTATGCGTACCTCATATGAGAGCTCAAAAGGCTATATCTGCGTTTATCTGCGGTTGGTTTCCCTAGGAATTTCTCCCCTGCCTACCCAAATTATTTTTTTCACAAATGATGAAAAAATCGCCTTTTTTTTGGGGTAAAAAGCTTGACGCCGGCTGCTTGATAAGGTATTATTTGATAATGGAAATACTGGCAATTTTCAAATTGAAGTCACCACTCCCATTATCTAAAATATACCCCATAAATCAACCAAAATCAATAGGTAAAAACTCCTTTTTTTGCGCCGCGATTTGAAATAGTCAAAGCAGCAAAAGTGATGCCACAGAAAATGACTAATTAAGCTTAGCGAGAGAGCGAGAGATTGTATATTTGGCCTCTCTTACTTAAGGAGGATGCGAAGAGGAGCTAGTACCTAGGTAGCAAATAAATAGACAGAGTGGTACACTTGTGGACAAATCTACGGTATACCATTTTGTTTAAACCACATGAATTCGCAAAAAAGCTTGGATTGTCAGTAAAAAGACTCGCCGTCTCCTCAACATGAATTGCTAGAATACTTGAAATAATTCACTGTTTTTCCTGTCGATTATACGGCCTGCAAAATTACTCCAAGGAAATCAAATAAAACTAAAAAATGCTGTTGACAAACCCCTACAATATGTGGCAAAATTAAACAAATAAATCGAGTGTTGAGGCCAAACAATGCTTCTGTCCATCAAGACAAAGTTAAAGCCAAACAATAACCAGGCAACGGTTATGAGCAAACACGCTGGCATAGCGAGGTTTACTTATAATTGGGGACTAGCTACTTGGAATAGCCTTTATCAAGATGGATTAAAGCCCAATAAATACCTACTCAAGAAATTCTTCAACAATCATGTAAAACCTGAATTTACATGGATCAAAGAGACGGGAATCTGCCAGAAAATAACTCAATACGCCTTTGACAATCTTGGGGATTCGTTCTCTAAATTTTTCTCAAAAAAAGGTGGATTTCCCAGATTCAAAAAGAAGGGGCATCACGACTCTTTCACTATTGACGCGGGCGGTAAGCCTATCCCTGTGGGTGGTACGTCTATAAAGTTGCCGACAATCGGCTGGGTAAAAACCCACGAAGGACTACCTCACACAACTTGCAAGTCAATCACCATTTCACGCACTGCCGACAGTTGGTTTATCGCATTTGCTTACGAACAGAATCATGAACCCACAGTCAAAACTCATGAAATTGTAGGAGTTGATTTGGGAGTAAAAGAGTTGGCTACACTTTCAACTGGCGTAGTATTCCCGAACCCAAAGCACTACAAAGCGCATGGGAGCATCTCAATTATGCAATAAGTAGAAATACTTACAATGGTAATATGCAAGAATTATGTAAAATGTAAAAACACACTTACGAGTCAGAAAAATATGACCCCAGAAGAAACTCAAGAAATCCAAAAATGTCTAGAAACGGTATCCTCTATCTTACTCCAGAATACACCATCAGAACAGCTAAAAGACTTTGGCAGTATTGAATTAGCCGTTAGAGATCATGTCCTCAAAGAAGTAGCTCCAGAAATTGGAAAATTTTTTAAGCAGCAGCAGTCAGACAGAAGCAGGCAGAGCCAGAGAAATCCAGACCTGCATGGGTAAATGGCGAGTAACAGAACAACAAAGTAAAAAACTTGGACTCAAGAAAGGGACAAGATTAAGCCCTCACGCCGGAAAAATGCTGCCTAATATTGAGCGCTAACGTATCTTATGCCAATGCGACCAAAGACTTACAACAACTCACAGGAATATACGTATCCCACAGTACGCAACAACGGCTAGTACATCGACAAGAATTTGTGGAGACTGTAGCACAGAAAACTGTCACCGCTTTGAGTTTAGATGGAGGCAAGGCAAGATTAAGAACCGACTTAGGAGAAGCCAGTGAATGGCGAGACTACAAAGCCGTGGCGTTGCATAATCAACAGTGTGCCGCTTTCTTTCAAGATAATAACAAGCTATTGGATTGGGTGAATCTACAGCCTTTAAGTGAGCCAATTACTTGTTTGGGTGATGGACATCCAGGGGTCTGGAATTTGATAGCTGGGATTGCTTCATCCGAGAAACGTTTAGAGATTTTGGATTGGTATCACCAAACATGAAAACCTGTACAAATTGGGTGGTTCTAATCAACGTTTGCGAACCGTGGAGACTCATCTGTGGCGTGGTCAAATTGATGGGGCAATCGCTGCTTTGGCTGACTGGGATACACCTCACGTCAAAAACTTTCTGGATTATTTAGAACGACATCGATGTAGAATTCCTGATTATCAGGTGATGCAGTCTAAAAAAATCACAATTGGTTCTGGTGCTGTCGAGGCGACAATTAAACAAATTGGACGGAGAATTAAAATATCCGGAGCACAATGGAATCGTGACAATCTGGCTCAAGTTCTGAAACATCGTTGTGCTTATTTAAATCTCGCTTTGGCCTGAATAGTATTTATACTCATTACATATTTGAGATGCTCCCAAGCGCATTTTCTAAAGCTGAAGAGATTATCAAGAGTTCTTGCTAGAAAGGTGAAAGGTTCCAGCAATAGATACAAAGCCAAAATCCAACTGGCAAAACACCATGCAAAAATAGCAAACCTCAGAAAGAATACTCTACATCAAGTCACTACTTACTTATGCAAAAAACACGCAAGGATAGTAGTAGAAGACTTGAATATTGGAGGGATGCTAAAGAATCACAAGCTAGCACAGGTAATAGCTGATTGCGGATTTCATGAATTTAAACGCCAGCTAGAATACAAAGCGAAAAAGTTTGGCTGTGAAATTGTCGTTGCTGACCGCTGGTTCCCGTCGAGCAAAACCTGTTCGAGTTGCGGGCATATTCAAGATATGCCACTCAAAGAAAGGGTTTATAACTGTGGAAGTTGCGGTCATTCGATGGACAGGGATTTAAACGCAGCCATCAATTTATCACGGTTGGCTTTCACGGTGAAAGCTTACGGAGGGATAACCGCTCCCATGCTCCCGACGAAGTAAGAAGCAAATGTCTAGACTTGTCTAGTATTTGTGTAGCAGCAAGACTAAACTAGAAACAAGACGATCGCAAATTTGAGCCTTAAATTTATCTGCTTTGGCCGCCGTGTCTGCCCGAGCAGAAAATTCATCGCCTGCAGCGAGCTAAAACAAAAAAAAGCGGGACTCGCGCGCCGACTATTTCATGAACAAATCGCTGACTCGCCAAATCACCGCAGGCATCGGCATCGCCTTGGGAATGCTAATTTTTAATGCGGCAACTTCCTACCGCAATACTCTGAAGTTAGTCGAAAATGAAGCCTGGGTGAGTCACACTCACCGAGTGTTAACTGAACTCGAAGTCACACTTTCGACGGTAAAAGATGCTGAAATTGGACAGCGCGGCTATTTGCTCACGGGAGAAGAACGGTATTTGGAACCATATTACAGCGCGATCGCTGGTGTCAACGTACAAGTAGTCGGATTGCAGGAGCTAATAGTTGACAAGCAGCAGCAACAGCGAACTCGTCAATTAAAAATTGCGATCGACTCTAAATTAGCCGAACTTGAGGAAACCATCAATCTGCGGCGCAAAAAAAACTTAGCAGCAGCCATGCAGCAAGTAAAAACCGATCGGGGAAAGCAAATCATGGATGGGATTCGACAGCAGGTAGCTGTGATGATTGTGGCAGAAAATCAGCTATTGCAGCAGCGCGCCCGAGAATCCCAAGCCAGCGCTAATCTGACAATCGTGACTTTTACCGTTGCTGCTGTAGTAGATTGGCTGTTGCTGGTGTTGGTTTACTATTTGGTGCAGCGCGATCGCATTTTGCGCGACAATGCCCAAATCAAGCAAAATCAACTTTTAGAACAACTAGAACACGATCGCAATTCCCTGCAATTAACCGAAGAACGTTTCCGCCTCGCCATTGTTAACGCTCCACTGCCAATTATGCTGCACGCTGAAAACGGAGAAGTTTTGCAAATTAACTCCGCTTGGACAGAATTTTCAGGCTACAAATCCTCAGAAATTCCTACAATTGAAGATTGGACAGAAAAAGCTTACGGCAGCCGCAAATCCCTAGTGCAAGCAAATATTAATTGGCTGCACAAATTAAACTCGCGCCTTTCTGAAGGTGAATATATAATTACCACAGCCAGGGGTGACAAACGAATTTGGGACTTTTATTCTGCACCTTTAGGCAAGCTTTCCGACGGCAGAAGTTTAGTAATTAGTACCGCCATTGATATCACTGCACGCAAACAAGCAGAAGCGGAAATTCGGATGCTTAACGCTACGTTAGAACAGCGAGTCGAACTCCGCACCAATCAACTGCAAGGAGCTAACGAAGAATTAGAAGCTTTCACCTATACCGTCGCCCACGATTTGCGCGCGCCCTTGCGGGGAATGCAGGGATTGGCTGAAGCTTTGTTAGAAGATTACGGCGAAATCCTTGACGAACTCGGTCAAGAATATGCCCAGCAAATTGTAAATTCTGGGCAACAATTAGAAGATTTGATCCAAGATTTGCTAGCATACAGCCACCTGAGCCGCACTGATTTATCGCTGCAAGTTGTAGAGTTAGAATCTGCTGTCGCTGAGGCAATTGCTATGGTACAAGCCGATGCTAAGTCCAACGGTGCTCGCATCAGCGTGCGATCGCCCTTATTGCGGGTAATTGCCCATCGCGTTACTTTAGTTCAAGTCATCGCAAATTTGCTCGCCAATGCTATAAAATTTGTGGCAGGCGCATCGCCGCAAGTGCAGATATGGGCTGAGGAAATTCAACTGCCTCCAGAAGGAGAGACAGACAGACAGACTGCGGGAGAATGGAAAAGGGGGACAGTGGAAAAGTGGGAGCATTCGCAGTTATTGATTAGCACTGGCCAATTGCCTGTTATCAAAGCCAACGAAGACGATCGCATCATTCGTCTGTGGGTAGAAGACAATGGCATCGGTATTGCTCCTGAACATCAAAAACGGATTTTTCGCGTCTTTGAACGGCTTCACGGTATCGAGTCCTATCCCGGAACTGGTATAGGATTAGCTATTGTACAAAAAGCAGTCGATCGCATGGGCGGTCAAGTTGGGGTGGAATCCCAATTAGGACACGGCAGTCGATTTTGGATACAACTGAGGAAAGGATGAGCCAAAGGCAGACGATTTTGCTGGTGGAAGATAGCCCCGTTGATATTCTGTTGATGCAGCGGGCGTTTCGCAATCAGATTTTTACTAATACTTCGCTGCAAATTGTCCGAGATGGAGATGCAGCGGTTTTTTATTTAAATGGTGATGGAGAATACAGCGATCGCGAGCGCTATCCTTTACCTGCGATAATTTTACTAGATTTGAAGTTGCCCAGGCGATCGGGTCACGAGGTTCTGAGTTGGCTCAAACAGCAGCCACAACTAAAACGTTTACCTGTGGTTGTTCTTACATCTTCGAGGCAAACATTAGATGTCAATCAAGCTTACGATCTAGGCGTTAATTCTTATTTGGTTAAACCTGTCGGGTTTGCTTCTTTATCGGACATGATGCAGAGTTTTGGCGAGTATTGGCTCAACCAGACCGAACTGCCGGAACCTATAGAATTTTCTGGTTTATCGTAGCGCTATCCCAATTTTTAGGGTTTATTTCCTCGTTGTCAGACTTTTCCTCGTAACGAGAGATTTGAGATACTTCGACTTGGCTGTACAAGTTTGAGATTTACTTGTAGCGCCGTGAATCTGGGAGTTTGAACTTTGGTCTAAGATTTTGTAATCTCCACTTCTGCTGTCGTGGGCTTGTATCCATTTTTGGGTGGTCATCAGTCATTCCCAATTCTTTAATCTCAAATATAATCAAATCAAAACTGGTAGAAGTTGGTTTTGAGGTGGCGAGTCCTGTATCATCTGTTCCTGTGCGATGAATCCAAGATTGACGGGAGGCTAATCAACCTCGAAAATCGTAAGGCTGGGATTTTTACCAGAAAGAATTGGTTGAAAGCCCGCCCGCGTTTGACGGAGAAATTAAAATTAGACTATTCATTACTCCAATCCTCGGACTTAAGGGTAGAGGTTGCCCTCAAAAGTCAAAAGTCAACTGTCAACTGTCAACTGTCAACTGTTGAAGCAAGGCATTGACTAATATAATACCCACAAGGTTCGAGAGAAGACATTAGGTTATGTATCTGTTAGCAAATACTGGGAAAAAACTACCGACAGCATAATCTGTGAGATATAATAAAATACAAGCAAATACAATGAAAAAAATCCGAGGATAGTTAATTAGCACTAAATATTGAAATAACGGGATTCCTCAATAACATATTCTTAGATTCAAGAATGTTTGTGCCAATACAAAAAGCCCAAAAACCATGCTGTCTATTCTGTTGATCGACGACAACCCGAACGATCGCCTGATGATCGAGCGAGAACTGAGAAAAACTTTGCCCGATTTAGAAGTTAAGTCGGCGATAGATGCCCCAAGTCTCGAACAAATCCTGGTCGTCGGGGGTTTTGACATGGTAATTACCGATTACCAAGTGCGCTGGAGCGACGGATTAACTATTCTGAAAAAAGTTCAAAGCCAGTACCCAAATTGTCCGGTAATTATGTGTACCGACAGCGGCAGCGAACAAGTGGCAGTCGAAGCGATGAAAGCGGGTTTGAGCGATTACGTGTTCAAAGGGCGGCACTTCAATCGGCTGGCGTCCGCCGTGCGCGAAAGTTTGGAAAAACAGCAGTTGCGGGAGAATTACGCGAGAACTTCGGCGCAGTTGGCAATTTCTGAGGAAAGGCTGAGGGTGGCTATCTGCGCCTCGCAAATGGGAACTTGGGATTGGAATATATTAACTGGCGAGGTGGTTTGGTCGGAGGGACACGAACTGTTATTCGGGTTGGAAAAAGGCAGTTTTTCGGGAAGTTATGAAGCATTTTTTGCCTGCGTTCACCCAGACGATCGCGATTCTATTGCTCGCGCGATCGCCTTTTCTTTAGATAACAAGATAGAATACCAGCACGAATTTAGAGTGATTTGGCCCGACGGCAGCTTGCACTGGATCGCGGCTAGGGGCAAGTATTTTTATGATGGTACTGGTAAATCGGTGCGATCGATCGGCGTGGTTTGGGATATTACCGATCGCAAGTTATCCGAAGCCAGAATACAGGAAAGCGAGGAAAATTTGCGCTTTGCCCTGGAAGCAGCTAACACGGTTGCTTTTTCTTGGGATTTTGTTTCCGCCGAAATCCGCCGTTTTTCCAATGCCCAAACAGAGATAGGTTTTCTCCCGGAGAGCGCCGTTGGTACTTTGGAGGAAAAAAAGAATGCGGTGCATCCAGACGATCGCGACAGCTTTTTTGCAGATTTGGATGCCGCACTCAACGGCTCGGGAGTTTACGACTCGCAACACCGCCAAAAGCGCCCCGACGGTTCGGTGATTTGGCTTCACGACAAAGGGCGGGTGGTTTTTGACGCATCCGGTAAACCTGTGCGGCTGTTCGGCGTTGCGATCGACATTACCGCTCGCAAACAGTTAGAATACGATCGCTCCCAAGCTTTGGCGCGCGAGCGATCGTATTTGCACCGCCTGCAAAAGTTAACCTCCGCCTCAGTTGCGCTCCACTCCATGCTTTCGGTAGCAGACATCGTTCAGTTAGCAGCAGATAGCGCCCGCTCCATTCTGGAAGTCCACCAAGCAGCCGTCAACCTCAGCCCTTCCGCCCAGTGGGATGTTGGAATTAGCAAGTTTTCCCTATCCGAAAAATACGCCCAGTGGCAAGATTACTGCGAAGAGCCAGACGGTACGGGCATTTATCAGGAAGTTTGCCGGCACCAACAGGCGATGCGGATGACTCAAAGCGAGTTAGAGGCTCACCAGGCGTGGCGGAAGTTCGGCAAGGCTGCCGACAAGCACCCGCCGATGCGGGGCTGGCTGGCGGTACCGCTGACGGCTCGCGATGGCAAAAATATGGGATTGATTCAGTTGTCGGACAAGTATGAGGGGGAGTTTGGGGAAGATGACGAAAATATTTTAATGCAGTTGGCTCAGGCAGTTTCGGCAAGCATCGAAAACGCGCGGCTTTATGAGGAATCTCAGCAAGCAAATCGGATGAAAGATGAGTTTTTAGCAACTCTTTCTCACGAGTTGCGATCGCCCTTAAACGCGATTTTGGGCTGGGCGCAACTGCTGCGACACCGCAGTTTTAGTCCGGCTGCTACTGCTCGGGCTTTGGAAACAATCGAGCGCAATGCTAAATTGCAAACTCAATTGATTGAGGATTTGCTGGATATTTCGAGAATTATTCGCGGCAAATTGACTTTAAATCCTTGTCCCGTAAATTTGATTTCGATGGTGGAAGGAGCGGTAAATACGGTGCGGTTGGCGGCCGATGCTAAGTCGATCGACGTGGAGTTGGCAATTCTAGATTTGGGCTGGGATACTGCTGAATTTTGCCCGCTCAAAGAGGTTTCTGGCGATCGCGAATCTCCGTTAAATCCGAGATTTTTGGTATCGGGAGACCCCGGCCGCTTGCAGCAGATAATTTGGAATTTGTTGACGAATGCGATTAAGTTTACGCCGCGCGGCGGGCGAGTGGAAATCCGCTTGGAGCGATTTGATTCGGAGGTTGAGCTAACTGTTACCGACACCGGAATTGGGATTGCTGCGAATTTTTTGCCTTACGTGTTTGAGTCTTTCCGGCAAGCGGATGCTACGATTACTCGCAATTATAGCGGTTTGGGGCTGGGTCTGGCGATCGTCCGGCAGTTGGTGGAACTCCACGGCGGCAGGGTTTGGGCCCAGAGTCCGGGACTGGATATGGGTTCGACTTTTACTTTCCGCCTCCCTTCGATTCCGGTAAATTCGATCGCCCGTGAGGAAGCGTCGCTGTTGGCTGGCGGTGGTAATTTACAGGGAGTCAAGGTTTTGGTGGTTGATGACGAGGTGGATTCGCGGGAATTTATGATGTTTGTCTTGAGCGATTGCGGGGCGGCTGTCAGGGCTGCATCCTGTGCTGCTGAGGCGTTTGAGGTGGCTTCGGAGTTTGTGCCGGATGTTTTGGTCAGCGATATCGGAATGCCTGAGGAAGACGGCTATTCGCTGCTGTTAAGGCTGCGTTCTCTGGCAACCCAAAGCGGCAGGAAGTTTCGGGCGATCGCCCTGACGGCCTATGCTAGAGATGAAGACCGCGATCGGGCTTTGAAAGCTAGTTACGATCGGCATCTGACTAAACCCGTACAGCCCGATGTCTTGGTGGAGGCTGTAGTCAGTTTGAGGCGTGCCGGCGCTAACAATTTAAAATAATTCAATTAATCATTAGTAATTATGTTAGTAGTGAGTACTTTAGCCCGCATCAAAATCCTAGGAATAAAGTCCTCGATACAAACCTCAATCAAATTCGTTCGTAGTGAGGACTTTAGTCCGCATCAAAATCTAGGAATAAAGTCTGAACGATCGAACCTCAATCAAATTGGTTCGTAGTGTGGACTTTAGTCCGCATCAAAATCTCACTAATAAAGTCCGAACGATCAAACCTCAATCAAATTGGTTCGTAGTGTGGACTTTAGTCCGCAGATATGTTGCGGACTAAAGTCCACACTACAAACCTTTTATAAAATGCCGATCGAATGATTGGTTTGTGTTAATATGCTAAAATATCCAAAAACCACGCAATAAATAAGAAGTGGACAAACTTCAGACAGACATAGAAGCAATTTGCTCTCAGATTGAGGCCTTGCGCCGCGAACGCCAACAGCTTAGCACTGGCGCGATCGCCCCAGCGGGGGATTCGCCCCAAGCCATCGCTGATGCTTACCGCCGTCACGCGAGGGAAACAGCACAAGTGTCGGCAGAAGTCAAGGGAATAGATGATGCGATCGCAGCTCTGTCTGTTCAACTGAATCAGAAACAACAGCTATCGGTAAACTTGCAAAGAATGAGTCCAATGGAGCAGCAAGTTGAAGAGGGAAGAGAGCTCGCTCGCGGACACGCGGAACGGATTAACGAACTGGCAGCCCAATTGGCGGGAGAAGTGAAGGAACTTAAAGCCATTGCCGACCAAATTAGCCCCAGCTACTGGCAGGTTTATTACAAGCCTTTTATTACGGGTTTTAAGAGTATTTCTGTACCCTACGTGCGATCGGACGGGGATGTTTGGACTATTGTCAATCGAGTAGTTTAGAGAGGCTGCGGGATCAGAAATTGGAACCACTCAAGACATTTTTTTCTGTCCCTCTTCCTCTACTTCAACCGCGCAGCAGTTGCTTAATGGTACCCACCAATTCCTGAGGGTGAAAGGGCTTGGCGATGTAAGCGTCAGCTCCTTGTTTCATTCCCCAGTAGCGATCGAACTCTTCGCTTTTGCTCGAACACATTACCACGGGCAAATTCTGAGTTTTGGGGTCGCTCTTGAGCCGGCGACAGACTTCGTAGCCGTTCATCCGGGGCATCACGATATCCAGAACGACTAAATCCGGGCGGTTGGCTTTGATTTGCTCCAGAGCTTCTACGCCATCACTAGCTACGGTGACGTTGAGTCCTCTACCTTTGAGCAAGTCGGCGATCATCTCCCGCAGAGTGACGCTATCATCAACAACCATAACTGTACTCATAGAATAATCCCTACCAAGTTTCTGGGTTGAAACGTTCACATTAACGTTTGCATTAACGTTCACCTTCAAAGGTGTCTTTTCCTGATTGAGATTGCGCTCTGCTAGATGTAGTTTACCCACTTTTGCTGATTTCCCAATCATTTTTTAAAGAATTACCGCGAATCAAATATCCGCGCAATCTCGGTTGACACACGAGGCTATGTCCGTTAGTCTATCATTTTCTTTCTCAAATGGTACGTTTTTGAACCTCCCCACGTCTGAAGCCGGGGGATTCTTGCCCACCAATCAAGGATCTAAGGGGACAATAAGAGTATCCCCCTACTCACTCAAACAGCTCTAAGCTGAGATTGCGTATACTTTCTGAGTCCTTCGTGTGTCTAAGTTTGAACGCTCCATACCCTGCCATTATTTGCCCTTTAACTATTCCAACTCTAGTTGGATCTGTCCGTTGCTGGGATTGCGACCTACTAGGGTACTTCAATCCGCTCTTATGTTATTCCTACTCACTTTTCGCTTCTGTTGATTATACACGGCGGTTGAAACCGCTACCGACTTATCCCCATGTCGCGCCGCCCGGGGCACGGGAGGCTCGTCTTTCGGTCAAAAAATGATGGTGCAGGTTGGTTGTGCATTTCGGGTAGAGGAGGGCGGCACGGCGCCGCTGGGATCGAAATTTGTCTAATTTTGATTTTTTGTACCTAAAGCCGATAGTTTTTGGTCGTAGAGCGTGTCTAAACCGACCGAGCGCTGCCGGTAACTGTTAGGATCGTTTTTGCAGCCGTTAGCCACGATTCCCAAAACCGAAGCTCCAGAAATTTTTAATTCTTCTAAAACTTTGCGAACTTGCGCTCGGTCTGTTTTGGCAATTTGCACGACCATAATCGTAGCGTCGGTGTGAGCTGCGATCAAGTGGGCGTCTGCCAAGCCGGCTAGCGGTGGGGTGTCATAAATCACTAAGTCAAAAAATGCTTGAAACTGCTCCATCAGATACTGCATCTTTTTGGAAGAAAGCAGCTTGATCGGATCGGGCGGAATTTGTCCTGCGGTGAGTACGAACAAATTGTCTTGATTCAAAGCTCGCTGAATCGCGTCGTTGAGGCTGAGATCCGTGGAAATGGCATCGGCTAGCCCGCGCACGTTCGGCAGTCCTAGCTTAGTATGCAGTTGCGGGCAGCGCAAATCTGCATCTACTAACAATACTCGCTGTCCGACTGCTGCTGCTATGGCAGCCAGGTGCAAAGCTACTGTAGATTTGCCGTCTCCAGCCACGGCCGAGCTCACTAAGAGCGATCGAATTGCCGTACCTGCACTGAGCAAGTGAATATTAGTGTAGAGCGATCGAAATGCTTCTAAAAATTGATAGTCCAACTCCCTAAAAATACTTTGCCCCCCGATGAGCGTCGGAGGAGTAGGTTCAGTGTCGAGGGATTCGAGAACTTGCACTTGCGACTTCGACGACGAGCGAGCCGAAGTTAGTTTCCTCTGCCTCGCTGGCGGTCTGCGCCTGACTTTTTTGCTAAACGGAATCACCCCGATCACCGGCAATTTTGTGGCGATTCTCAGCGCTTCTGGAGTGTGGAAAACAGTATTTAGCACCTCTACGAGCAAGCCGACTGCTATGCCCAGCAGACTGCTTAAAATTACTGCCAATGCTAACTGTCTTTTGGTTTGTTTGACTGTAGATGGGATCGGCCTGTTGAATTTGTCTAGTGGAATTTCCGGAGGATTGATCAGCACCCAGGGTATTTGCTGCTGAGCTGCATCAATCCGCAAGGCTTCCCGTTTTGCCAAAAAGTCCGACAAACTCTTAGTAACAACTTGTTGTTCCCGCACTAAATTGTCGTATTGTCTCGTTGTTACTGAGAAATTTCTAATTTTTTGGTAGAGAGCCTTTTGCAAAGCAGTCATTTCGCGATCGCGCGCCTCAACTTCTTTGATTTGGCTTGACAAATTTCCCATCACCACTTCTTTTGCTTGTTGAGTCGCTGTTAAAACCAGTTCTTCCCGGCTTTTTCGCAGTGCTAAAACAGGCAAACTGTCATCTCTATACTGAGCTAATTTCAGGGACAAGTCTGAGTCTATTTTCTGGATTTGAGATAACAGTCCGCCGTAAGCTTGTCCTTGGGTCATCAATACGCCAATGGGGTTATTTTTATCCAGTAAATTTTGATAGCTTTGGTAGAGATTACGCATCCCTTTTAACTGTACCTGGAGTCCTACTTGCTGTCCCCGAATGCTTTGAACTTGTTCTGACAGAGATTTTCCCTCTAGCTGCGGCTCAAACAAGTTGCTATTCTGGCGCAGTCTTTGGACTTGCAGTTGCAAAACTTCGACTCTTTCTCGGAGCTTGGGCATCTCCATGTCTATAAATTTAATACCTTGATTGATGCCCGTCAGCCGCTGCTGCAAGCTATATTCTAGATAAGCTTTAGAAACCTTATCCAATACACCGTAAATTTTATTTGGGTCTGGATCTTTGTAGCGAACTTCTAAAATTTTTGTGCCTTGCTGTTTGCCATCTCTTCCGTAGCTGACGCGGCTGATCGACAGTTTTGTCATCAGTTCGCTGTAGGTTAGGTTGGGATTCCAAGCTCGCAAATCTTGAAGCACTGGCTGCATCATTTTGGGGCTGCGTAAAATCCTAATTTGGGTTTCGTAATCTACTAAACTAATTCCTTCTATATTAATTTTTGCTAAGTCGGCAGCGACGGTATTGTCTAATTGTTTGGATAGCAAACCTTCAGCGGTTGCTGGTTCTACTAACAGAGAAAATGAGCCTTCATACTCCAGCGTTATCCGTTTAGAAGCGGTGACGATCCCTGTTCCTGCGAGGGCGCTCAAAGCAATTGTGGCTGCTGCCATCACCAGGATACGGCGGCGCAGGACTCCTAACAGCCACGACAAGTCTAGCTTTTCTTCCTCTGTCTCCTCGACGAACCTATCTCTGTAGTTCTGAGCCGAGAAGTCGGGCAGTTTGCCATTAGATTTGGGTGTGAAGGGTTGGTAATCTTGTCTGCTATCCATATTCAGCCTGGGTATTCTTGAGGTTTATATTTTTGATGTTGATATTTTTGAAGCTGCCACGCCGCGACGCCAGAAATTCTATTGTTTAATTTATTCTAGCCTTTCGCAGGAATTATCCACCTCACCAGCAACATTCTTACCTAAATAAACTTCGGAGAACGTTTATAAAATTTAACACTCCGGTAGCTGGTGCGACAGGCCCGACGATCGCGTTCATGCGGTCTATGAAGTTGACGATACCGCTGCGGGATACGATAATCATGTCGTTGTTCCGAAGTTGAGGATTGACTTCTTCGTTAATGCCTTGAGTTAAATCGACTTCGATCGTCCGTTTAGTAGCAGTACCGTCCTGATTGAGGCGGACTAGCTCAATTTTATTCCTTCTAGCTCTCGTATTCTCGTAGCCAAAAAATCCTCTGGAAACTAAAGCTTGATTGAGGGTGGCATTAGGTGGCAGCCTCAAGGGATCGAGAGATGTTCTGACTTCTCCTACTACATAAACGTTAATGCCGGAAGGAGCAAAGTTAGTGCTAGCCAGCACGCCAGCTTCTGCGGGGTTGACGATAGTTGCTTTGGGAACGATGATGGTGTCTCCCTGCTGGAGGATGGTATCTTGGGCGCCGTCGCCAGACTCTAGGAATTGCCACAGGTTGACTGGAATGATTTGTTCGCCTTTTCTGGTGACGCGGCGCACTTGAATTTGGCGGATGTCGGCTTCGGAGGTAATTCCGCCCGCAAGCTGGATGGCGCGAATGACGGTGGGAAATCCTTCTCGGCTGAGGTCGCTATTGGTGTTGCCGCCGATGACTACGTAAGCCCCCGGGCGGGTTACTTGGCCGACGATGGAGATCGATCGGGGTTTTTCCGGCGGCGGCGAGAAGTTGGCGATCGCAAATTGGCGCGCCTCTGCTTGGTTGAAGTTCGCGACGGTAGGGATCACAATCGTGTCTCTGTCTTGCAAAATGATATCTTGAGAAATGTCTCCTTCTTGCAAGAATTTCCACAGGTTAACGCTAAGCACTTGGTCGGGGCCGTCGGGTTGGGGACGGCGGACGCGGATGTTGCGGATGTCGGCGACGCCAGTGACACCTTCTGCGAGTCTGAGGGCTTGGGTGACGGTTGGGTACTGGACGCTGGGCGCGACCCCCGGGCCTGGAGTGAGGGTAATCGTGAAGTTTCCGGGTCTGGTGACTTCTCCGATGACGCCGACGTTGAGGGGGCGGGCGGCGATGAGGCTGACTGTAACTATCGGATCTTTGAGGATGCGGCGGTAGGCGTTGCGGATGATGGTGGTGGCTTCGACTAAGGTACGGCCGCGGATCGAGATCAGACCGATCAGCGGGAGGTTAACAGAACCGTCTGAGAGGACTTCGTAGCCACGGGTGAGCTCTGGTACTTCGAGTATTTCTACTTGGATGCGATCGCCACCACCGAGTTTGTAGCTTTGGGGCGATCTTCTAACGCCGACAGGTGTTGTGACTGCGCCAGGACGCAATGGTAGTTGCGCTGTTGCACCAATCGGGAACCCGAGGGAAATACTCGCGCAGGCGATCGTCCACAACGTCAAACCCAAGACTGGCGGGTTTACTTGTTTGGAAAAATCAGTGTTAACCACAGACTACTTATTTTATTTGAGGATCATTCACCAGTTTAATCGCCGATCGTTGAAAAGCAATGTCGATCGCAGATACAAAGAAAAAAATCATCAAATTTTCTTCCCCTCCCCCTCCCGGCAATTATCTAGAAGGCAGAATAAAAAAACCTCGGCATTCCCCAACCCCTCTCCTCATACCCAACCAACCAACACTTTAGAGCAGCAGCAGCTTATATAGAAAGATCGCCAGCGACAAATGCCTCGGTTTATTGTTATTTTGGTGGAATTAGCCCGCTGCTAAATTGATATTTTTCTCAGAGAGGGTAGATATTTATGGCGAGAATGATTAAGGAACTCATGCTCAGCAATAATTTGTTGCTGATGATATTGGGTGTCAGTGGCTTGGCGATCACTCTGTTGATATTTCAGATTGCCAGCAAAAAACAAATTGGTATTACTTTAGAAAAGTGGTTTGCCGTTCTGTACATTTTCATGTCTACTCATGTTAATGTACCTCCTTTTAATTATATGCACTTTATCAATATCACTGACCCTGAGGGTGGAGTAATTAAGCAGCTTCCTTATATATTTTATCCCTGGATGGTTTTTATTTTATGTGGAAGATTTATTAATTTTTGTAAACACCAACTTGTCGAAGGATTGTTATTTGTGGTGCTGAGAAATCCGGGTTTTTCGCTATATTGTTGGCTACCAATAACATCGACACTGTGGTCGCTAGTTCCTGATATTACGCTGAAAGCGGGGATAGCATTTACAGGTTTTACGGTTGTGAGTTTTTATATAGGTGCGCGATATGAGTGGCACGAACTATCAGCCCTAGTGCGATGGGGTTATACCTCGGTGGGTATAGTTAGTTTTTTGCGCTACCCGAATGTGACACGGGAATTGTCAGGAATTACCAGTCACAAAAATTCTCTGGGCAGCATGATGGTAGTAAGTACAGCACTTTGGTACCTGCACTATTCCCAAGGTGCGAAAACTCAGAAAGAACGCTGGATAGCTCTGGCATTCATGTTTTTTTCCTTTTATTTGGTTAGAACTACTAGCTCTGGGGGTTCTTTAGTTAATAGTTTGATGCTCATAGTTGTAGTATCATCCTTAAGCTTTTTGAGCAAGTTAAAGTTTCAATGGGCATTTACTTGTATTGTCGGCTTTACGATCTTCGGTATCATAGGTAGCGTTTATATAATGGACAATTTGGAATCCATTGTTGTCGGAGGTTTAGGAAAAGATTTGACTTTGACAGGACGCACGGAGTTCTGGCCGCAATTAATCGCGGCAGCCAACCAGCGTCCTTGGTTTGGCTATGGATTTGAGGGATTTTTTCAACAAGCATTAATAGGAAAGGAGACCCCAGCTTATTATATATATACTACGAGTGGATTTCAACCTAAAACTGCTCATAATGGCTCCATAGCAGTCTTACTCTCTTTCGGCTATCCAGGACTGGCCCTAATCATAATTTCTGTGTTTACAAATCTGATTTTTGCCGTCCGCCAACTGAGCCGCAGCCCGCTATCTCAAGCGGGAATACCGATTATTTACTTAGTTTTTATTGTTTTGAACAACCTAACTGAAGGTTCTCTATGTGATATTGGGGATGTCTGGCTTGCCTACGTGTTAATAACAGTTAGACTCAGTATCGATAGTGGCAAATCTCCATCCAGCAACCGGCGTATTTCCGGAGGCGATTTGGTGGCGCCATCTTCATCCAGATTGAATCATGATTAACTTGCAGAAGTTAAAAATTGCTCGAACTATGATATACTATATTAATGAGCCTGGTTTTTGATTAATCCCCCAACGCTCGAAAAGTATATTTATTTCTGACAAGGACTGAAAACTTTCTGATGTTAGATAAGCTAAATGCGGTCAGTCAAAAGCTCGGCCCCGGCCTCCGCCAGGTACTCGGCAACCTGGCTTGGCTGTTGACTGACCAAATTTTGCAGATGAGTCTGGGTCTGCTGGTGGGAGTGTGGGTAGCACGATATCTGGGCCCGGAACAATTTGGCTTAATCAATTATGCGATCGCCTTTGTTTCGCTGTTTTCCTCGGTGGCAACAATGGGATTGGGTACTCTGGTAGTGCGAGACATTGCTCGCAATCCCGACTGCAAAGAAGAGACTCTAGGGACTGCTTTTGCCATACAATTAGCAGGCGGAATCATCACTTTACTGCTCACTGTCACAGTGATTTCAATACAGAATCCCAATGACAGCTTAACTCGTTGGCTGGTAGGGATTATCGCCGCCGGCACGATTTTTCAGTCCTTTGAAACAATAAATTTTTGGTTTCAATCTCAAGTTCAATCTAAGTATACAGTTCTCGCTAAAAATTGCGTATCATTACTGGTTGCAGGACTCAGAATCGGATTAATTCAACTCAAAGCACCACTGATTGCTTTTGCTTGGATCAGGTTGGGAGAGGTAGCATTAGCCGGATTGGCGATCGCAATTGTCTATCAAAACAAGGGAAATGATTTAAAGCTGTGGCGAGTCAGTTGGCAGCGAGGTAAAGAACTGCTTCACGAAAGTTGGCCGCTGGTGCTTTCAGGCTTGGCGGTTTTTATTTATTCCAAAATCGATCAAATCATGCTCGGTTCTATAAATAAAACTGAGTTAGGATATTATGCAGTTGCAGTCAAACTATCAGAAATATGTGATTTTTTGCCTGTGATCATCGCTTCTTCTATTTTCCCGAAACTCGCACAGTTAAGAGAAAAAAATTATGGCGAATACTTAAAAAACTTTCAGATTTACTCAGATGCCATGTTATTTTTGTGGTTGGGAGTGGCATTACCAATCTCTCTGCTAGCTCCTTTCATAGTCCAAACTCTCTACGGCGCTCAATATACAGACTCAGCCAGGGTATTGTCAATCTACGTTTGGGCTCAATTTGGCAGTAACTTCGGCATCGCTAGAAATACCTATTTTGCTTTAGAAGGTCAACTGCGATACGGTCTTTACTTGACATTTATTGGCTCATTTTTTAACATAGTATTGAACTCTCTACTAATTCCTAAATATGGAGCTTTTGGAGCAACTGTGGCAACTTTAATTACTTATTTCTATGTAATTATTTTAGTCAACTTTTTGATTAAAGAACTGAGACCTTTTGGTAATTTAATTCTGAATTCGCTGAATTTATACAAGGCTGCATCCAGGCTGATAGGATTGATCAAATGATTGAAATTAAACCCAAGCTCGAACACCGATCGCACTGTCCCTCTTCTGGGCAAATACTCAAACCTGTCAAAGTATTGTGGCAAGGTTCCCGCATCTGTGTTGTGTCTGAGTCTCCAGGAGGTGGCGAAATCATTGACGAGTTGAGAATTGGTCACGCGGCTAAAACTGCTTACAGCATTAACTTAGCTGAAGGAACAACTTTTAGCGATGACAAATATGCGGAAGAATTTTTAGCAAAACCCTTGCTCAAATCTCTCCAAAATCCTCAAAACGAACACCTAGAAATTACTCAAGAAATCTTCAAATCTTGCGATCGGGTGATCGTATTAAACTGCATTGATTATCTGTACGGACACAGCCTTTTAAAGTTGCTCAACGCACAGAGGCATTTAGAATCTCACCCAGAATTTGGTTTGATTGTCATTGTCCAAAAATTTATGAGGTGGATGGTTCCCGAAGGAGTTGCTGAAGTCTGGACAGTACCTATATCGCTGAAAAATGGTCAGTCTCACTATCCCAGTTTTGACGCTTTTGTCAGCAAACAGTTAGAACGTTTCCAGGAAGTTTACATCAGTGAAGCCTATTCTCACCCCAGTCAATTTGATATTAGTAAATTTACGGGGGTTGCCAAACACGATTTTGATAAGGAAGAATACAAAATTACTTTTGTTTGGCGGGAAGATCGGCTGTGGTGCCGGCATTTGCTTGTCAAAATTTTCCGAAAAATTAACTTGCTACAAATTCCTTTAAGTATTCAAAATTGGAAAGTGCGGAGGTTGTTTGCAAAAATGCGAAAGTTGCTACCGGAAGCTAAGTTTGCAGTTGTAGGTTTAGGCAAAAACACTAGCTTTCCAGAGTGGGTAGAAGATTTCAGAGTGGATAAGTTCGATGAAAAAACTGAGAGGGAAATGTGTCAGGTTTATTCAGAGAGTCGCTTGGTGATTGGGATTCACGGTTCCAATATGTTACTGCCTTCGGGACACGCTGGTATGACGATCGATATGATCGATGAAAGGTGGGGCAACTTTGCTCAAGATATTTTATATCAAGAAACAGACCCCAGACTGTCTTCGTTTCGCTATCGATATCTGCCGCTGGCGACTAGCTTAAAAAACTTAGCGCATATTGGTTCTGAAATGATTATCAAGCGCTTGGATTTCTATTTTCACATGACGGGCGATTCCCTTAGGGATAGCTTCGCTTCACGGCTTTAATTGACTTCACACTTTAAATATAACAGGAGATAGACACGATGAATGACAGCGGTTCTGTTTATATAGTTACTGGAATGTGCTGCGATGAAGAAGGCCAGGAAAGTAAATATCCCCAAGGATCGGATGCTAAATCTTCTTCGGAAAAATTTCAATCAGTTTACTGGCGGTGTGCGGTGGTATATTTTGCTTCCAGCGTTAGACATAACCCAACAGCTCAGCATATTTTATTTACGAATGCCGATCGCATTCCAAATATTGAAAGCTTTAACACCGTTGAGTTTTTTGACAAAATTGGAGTTAAGGTTGTCCAGATTCCATTTACCTATCAGCCGCCAATGGAATACTACCCCGCATTCAGAAGTACCTTTTTTAAGTTTGACATTATTCAATATTTGAAAAATCATTCAGAGTTAAACGATCGCTGTATAGCTTTAGACTCTGACTGCGTGTGGGTAAACTCCGCCGATCGCATAATTGCCGATATTGAAAAACAAGGTTTGGCTACCTACGATTTGTACGAGCCTGAAGACAAAAAAATCAGCGGTTTAACCAGGCGAGAAATGCAGAAAATTTATGAGGAATTAGGCTATAAAGTAGATGAGCCTCCCAAGTATTTTGGTGCAGAATTTATCGTAGGAAGTGGCAAACACATTAAAATATTGTCCGACGAAGTAGACTCGATCTGGGAGACTTGCTTGCAAAGATTTGCCGAAGGAAAGACAAAATTAAATACAGAAGAGCAGATGCTCACCTACATTTACAACAAGCTGGGATATGCTCGCAGCAGCGGCAATGCTTATTTTAATCGAGTGTGGACATCGCCGATAATCCATACGGCAACTGAGGCTGATTTAAAAATGGATATATGGCATTTGCCAGCAGAAAAAGGATACGGAATTAAGCGAATTTTTGCACAAGTTTCTAATCCCCAATCAGATTTTTGGAATTTGCCTTTAGGAGAGCAGTTTACTAAATATGTTGCGGGTTATGTTGGCATACCACAACGCAATATTTCTAAGACTGTCTTGGATGTTTTTGACAATAGAATTTCTGGGATCAAAAGGAGATTGTCAAAAGTCAAAAGTGTTGTCAGCAATTAGCATAGTGGAGTTGGGTAAATGTTCGATCGACCGTTAAAAACCCCCGTTGCATTTATTATTTTCAAACGTCCCGAAGAAACTCAGAGAGTATTCGCAGAAATTCGCAAAGTCAAGCCGTCAAAATTGTTAGTAGTTGCTGACGGGCCGCGGCCGGACAAGCCGGGAGAAGACGCGCAATGCGCTGCTGCTCGCGCAATTGTTGAGCAGGTAGATTGGGAATGCGAAGTTTTGCGGAACTATGCTGAGACTAATTTGGGCTGTCGCGATCGCGTTTCTAGCGGGTTGAATTGGGTGTTCGATACGGTGGAAGAGGCGATTATTATTGAGGATGATTGTTTGCCTGACACTACATTTTTCTACTTTGCCGAAGAGTTGCTGGAACGTTACCGATACGACGAACGAATTATGTCGATATCCGGTCAAAACGTGCAGTTTGGCAAGCAGCGAACTGATTTTAGCTACTACTTTTCTCGCTACACTCATTGCTGGAGTTGGGCGAGTTGGAGGCGAGCTTGGCGACACTACGATCTAGATATGAAGCTGTGGCCTTCGGTGCGAGATGGCAATTTTTTGATGGATGTATTGGAAGATGCTCATGCTGCTAAAATCTGGACTAAAACTTGTCAGTTGTGTTACGACAAAGCTATTGATACGTGGGATTTTCAGTGGACATTTGCGAGTTTTATTCAAAATGGTTTGAATATTTTGTCTAATGTCAATTTGGCTGCAAATATCGGACACGGAACGGGGGGAACTCACACGGATGATGTCAACAGTCCCTACAACAATATGTCTGTGGAACCGATCGCCTTTCCTCTAAAACATCCTCCGTTTGTGATTCGCGATGCCCAAGCGGATCGCTTTACTCAAGAGAGTTTATATGATTACGATCCGAAATTGGTCAAGAAAGTCCAGCGAAAACTTAAACAAATTTTGAAAATCTAAGTAAAAATGCTGTTTTTTAGAGATTCTACTTTTTGAATGAGTCGGGGATTTGGGTATTTGGTTGGGGATTTTTAAGGATTTAACCACAGAGGGCGCAGAGGGCGCAGAGAAAGAGAAGAGGAGAAGGGATTTGATAATGAGGATGTTTGGATGAAAGTTTTGCTGGTGAGTAATTACGATCTTAAAGGTGGTGCTGCGAGGGCGACTTATCGGCTGCACAAGGGCTTGCAAAGTATCGGGGTGAATTCCGAAATTTTGGCTGGTTATAAGTTTAGTGATGATGAAACTGTGCGGTTGATGCCGACAAGGTTAGGAGAAAAGTTTAAGAGTCTCCGAGGAAAATTAAATAGATTGCCGTTAAAAGTTTATCCCAAACTAGGTCAGGTAATTTTTTCGCCGCAGTGGGTTCCTGATTCTTTGGCCTCGGAAGTTGCCAAAATTAATCCGGATGTAATTAATTTGCACTGGGTTTGTGAAGGTTATATGCAGGTTGAAACCCTGGCTAAGTTTAATAAACCGGTGGTTTGGACGCTGCACGATATGTGGGCGTTTACGGGTGGATGTCATTACAGTGAAAATTGCGATCGCTATCTTAATGCTTGCGGTGCTTGTCCGCAACTGCACAGCAGTAAGGATGCTGATATTTCTCGTTGGATTTGGCAGCGAAAAGCTGAGGCTTGGCAAAATTTGAATCTGACTTTGGTAACTCCGAGTCATTGGTTGGCTGAATGCGCGAAATCTAGTTCTTTGTTGAAAAATTATCCAGTGAAAGTGATTGCAAATGGCCTTGATGCTGAACTCTACAAGCCGCTGAACCGCCCGCAGGTTAGGGATAGTTTAAATTTGCCTCAAGATAAACAGTTGGTGTTGTTTGGGGCGATGCAGGGTACGGGCGATCGCTGGAAGGGCTTTCCGTTGCTGGTTCCGGCTTTGCAAAGCCTCAGTCAGTCGGGTTGGCAAGATAAGATTGAACTGTTGGTTTTTGGATGTGCTGAGCCTGAAAGCCCGATCGATGTTGGTTTCAAAACTCATTATTTAGGCAGGTTGGATGATACTACTTTGTCAAAGGTTTATGCCGCGGCGGATGTGATGGTTGTACCTTCGCGCTATGAAGCTTTTGGGCAGACGGCATCGGAAGCACTGGCTTGCGGTACGCCTGTGGTGGCTTTTGATGTGACGGGATTAAAGGATATTGTCGATCGGCACTACAATGGCTATTTAGCCCAACCCTATGATAGCGAGGATTTAGCGCGAGGGATTGCTTGGGTGCTAGAAGATGGTGAGCGGCACCAAAAGCTTTGTCGCCATGCACGAGAGAAAGTTGAAGCCAAGTTTACCTTAGAAGTACAAGCTCGCGAGTATCAAAATCTTTATCAAGAAGTTATCCTTCCTCCCAAGTAAGTAAAACTAATTAAATTGACAACTTGTAGGGTATTTATAATGCCGATTTTTCGGTGTGTATTAGTATATTTTCGGACACCGGACGTGTTGATTGTTACCATTACTCCGTCAGGCAATTAGAGTCTGGGCAAAGCTGGAAAATCAAAAAATAAACGATCGACTAAATATCTTGATACTTGCGACAGATTAAGTTAATAATTGAATAGGACTCGCCTGCGATCGGCATTGTCGATCGCGCGAGGACAGTTTTATACCAATTTTGCACAAACAGCCCAATATTTGATATAGATGGAGCAGATAAGTATAGCAGTCCTGATGACTTGCCATAACCGCAAGTTAAAGACTTTGGCCACTCTAGAGTCGCTGTTTAAGCAAAAATTAACAAAGGAAATTGCACTCAATGCTTATCTGGTAGATGATGGTAGCACTGATGGCACAGCAGAAGTAATACAGCAAACATACCCTCACGTCAAGATTTTTTCGGGAGATGGTAACTTATTTTGGAATGGAGGAATGCGGGTTGCTTTCAGCGAAGCTATGAAAGACGATCCGGACTACTATGTCTGGCTCAACGACGACACCGTGCTAGAACCAGAAGCTTTCAACGACTTGCTCGCCACCAGTAGCGAGCTAATTAAAAAAGGAGAAAAAAAGGCGATCGTTGCCGGCTCTACTCGCGATCCAGAAACCGGTGATTTTACATACGGCGGTATAGTCAAGATTACCCCATTACTTCCCTTTAAATTTCGCTTCCTTCAGCCAACAAAATTACCTCAACCTTGTGACAGCATGAATGGTAATTGTGTATTAATTCCCCGCAGCGTAGTTCAACTGGTTGGCAATCTCGATCCAGCTTTTATTCATTATCTATCAGATTGGGAATACGGCCTGCGCGCCCGACAAAAAGGCTGTACAGTTTGGATAGCTCCAGGCTATCAAGGAACCTGTTCTCTCAATCCGCAGTCAACCACAACAGCCGCTGCCAATATGAGTGAAGGCTTGAAAAAAATGAACCAACCCAAGGGTTTAGCTTTTAAAGATGCTACCCTTCAACCCTGGGAAGAATGGAAAGTTTTTGCTCGCCGTCACGGTGGTTTATTCTGGCCAGTGTATTGGTTGCTACCTTACAGAAGGTTAGTTTGGTTTTCAGTTTTAAGCAAGCTGGGATTCACTAAAAATAAAACTGAAGGTGAATAGCATGGTTGATGGAGATGATTTGCGCGTCGCTTGGCTGGTTCCAGAAGTAGAATTGGGTGCATATTGGCAGCCTGTATTAAGAGAATTTACAAAGGTATATAAAAATACTGTATTTTATACTGGTCGCGTTTGGTCGGGGTTCGATCCGACGCTACCGGGAGCATCAGCAATTAAGTTGGTAGGAGAGACTAAATTTGTCGAGACAGAAAAGATCGAAACAGGATACGATCGCGGTTTCATCGCAGTGTCGCCTAGCATCATCGGTCATTTGCTCAAATTTAGGCCGCAAGTAGTTTTTCCTCAAGCTTTTTCTTTGTGGACTGTCTTGGTAATTCTCCTCAAACCGTTTTGTCAATGGCGAGTTGCAATTATTTATGACGGGAGTTCCCCAAACACAGATTTTCGAGATTCGAGTTTTCGGACATTCGCCAGACGCATTTTAGCTAAGTTTGCCGATGCTTTTGTTTCTAACAGCCAAGCTGGAAAAAGATATTTGGTGGAAGTTCTCGATGCACCCGAAGAGCAAGTTTTTACGAGAACTTATTTAGTTCCCGATGCAGAAACGCTGCTGAAACCTTTGACCGCAACCAAGCCGCTAAATTTAGATATCAAACACCCAGTTTTTTTATATGTGGGACGGATCACAGCTAGAAAAGGAATTAAGACGCTGTTAGAAGCTTGTGCCATGCTCAAAAAGCAAGGATATTCTGATTATACTTTACTAATTGTTGGCAAGGGCGACCAGCGAGAGGAGTTGGAAGCTTTTATTAAAAAGCAAGATTTCCCGGAGCAAGTAAACTGGGTGGGATGGGTTGACTACAAAAGTTTGGGAACTTATTTTCAGTTGGCTGATATTTTTGTTTTTCCTACTTTTGAGGATGTCTGGGGTATGGTTGTACCGGAAGCAATGGTGTTTGGAAAACCTGTATTGTGTTCTAATGGTGCAGCTTCCTGTGAGTTAATTGCGTCTGGGGAAAACGGTTATATTTTCGATCCTAACAATGCCCAGGAGTTGGCAGAAAAGATGCAGATTTTTTTAGATAGTCCCGATTTAATTGAGTCTATGGGAGAGTGTTCGCGACAGCTAATTTCTCAAAAATCTCCGGAAACAGCAGCTAAAGCTTATGTCGAAGTTACATCTTTTCTAATGGGGAAGAGGTGAAGTCAGTTGACAGTTGACAGTTGACAGTTGACAGTTGTTATTGGTTAGCAATAACTTCCCCATTCTACCTCCAATGCCCTGTTTAGTCGATGCCCAATTCCCAATTCCCGATGCCCAATTCCCTCTTTGCCAAATTACAAAATAACAAATGAAAGTTCTATTATCTGCGTTTGCTTGCGAACCAAATCTAGGCTCTGAAGAGGGAGTTGGATGGAATACTGTTATCCAATCTGCCAAACATCACGAAAGTTGGGTATTTACTCGGACGTTTTGTCGATCGTACATTGAAGCAGAACTAGAACGCAATCCAGTGCCTAACCTGCACTTTGTTTATTTCGATCCGTTTGGGTGGAGCGAAGATTGGAAGGGGAGACAGGGATTGCTGCAACTCCACTACTATCTGTGGCAACTCTGGGCTTATTTTATCGCTCGAAAGCTCGATCGCGAAATCGGTTTTGACATAGTACACCACGTAACTTATGTTAAACATTGGTCGCCAAGTTTCCTCGCACTGTTACCACATCCTTTTATTTGGGGGCCTGTCGGGGGTGCAGAAGCAGCACCAAAGCCTTTTTGGCAAGATTTTAGCCGCCGGGGCAAAATTTATGAAACACTGCGAGCATTAGCTCAAAGCGTAGGAGAACGCGATCCGTTTGTGGGGCTGACAGCGCGCCGCAGTGCCGTCGCCCTAGCAACTACCGAAGAAACAGCAGCTCGACTGCGATTTCTCAAAGCAAAAAATGTGAAAATTTTCTCCCAAGTCGGTTTGTCCCAGCAGGAAATTGAGGAACTAGAAAAATTTCCAACCCCGCCCGATCGACCAATTAGATTTATTAGTGTCGGTCGTCTATTACACTGGAAAGGAGTACACTTGGGACTCCGTGCATTTGCGGAGGCGAAGGTGGAAGAATCGGAATACTGGATTGTGGGAGACGGCCCGGAAAGGCAGCGTTTAGAAGCTTTGGCAACAGAATTAGGATTGGCAAATAAAGTATTATTTTGGGGAGCTTTACCGCGTACTGAAACTCTTGCAAAAATGGGCGAGTCTCATGTTCTCCTCCATCCGAGTTTGCACGACTCGGGAGGTTTTGTTTGTACTGAAATGATGGGGGTTGGGCGTCCTACGATTTGTTTGGATTTAGGTGGGCCCGCGACTCAAGTGACTGCTGAAACTGGCATTAAAGTCAAGGCTACCGACCCAGAAAATGTGACGAAAGGTCTAGCAGAAGCTATAGTGTGTTTAGCGCACGATCGTGAATTGCGATATCGCTTGGGTCGAGCCGGTCAAAAGCGCGTCAGGGAAATATATGATTGGAATATAAAAGGTAAATTTTTTGCCGAATTGTGCGAAGAATTGTGCGCCGAATTGTGCGAAGATGTATTCCAAGGCAAATCAGGATAACTTCTGATTTGTGCGATCGCACAAAACACAGAAAACTATATTTTTTAGGCGGTGAAACGTGAGCGTTGCAATTATTACTGGAGCGGCGGGTTTAATTGGATCCGAGGCTTGTAAATTCTTTGCCAAACAAGGTTTCGACATCGTTGGCATCGACAACAATATGCGTCAGTTCTTTTTTGGTGCTGATGGTTCTACTAATTGGAACCGCCAACAACTCGAAAAATCACTGGGAACAAAGTATTACCATTTAGATGTGGACATTCGCGACTATGAAGCGATTACCAATATCTTTCAGCGGTATGGCGAGTCGATCGAGTTAGTAATTCACACAGCAGCCCAACCCAGCCATGATTGGGCTGCCCGCGCTCCTAAAATAGATTTTACCGTCAACGCTAACGGTACTCTCAATCTTTTAGAAGTAACTCGCTTGTACTGTCCCAAAGCCGTTTTCATTTTTACTTCTACCAACAAAGTATACGGCGATACGCCCAACAAATTACCTTTAATTGAATTAGAACACAGGTGGGAAATTGAACCAGGTCACACTTACGAAGGTGGGATTCGGGAAGATATGTCAATCGATCAGTGCCTGCACAGTTTGTTTGGTGCGTCTAAGGTATCCGCTGATATTTTAGTTCAAGAATACGGTCGTTATTTTAATATGAATACGGCTTGTTTTAGGGGTGGCTGTCTGACTGGGCCCAATCATTCGGGAGCTCAATTACACGGATTTCTCGCCTACTTGATGAAGTGCGCCGTGACAGGAACTCCCTACACCGTCTTTGGGTACAAAGGCAAGCAAGTCCGCGACAACATTCACAGTGCTGATTTAATTTCTGCTTTTTATGAATTTTATAAAGCTCCCAGAAGCGCCCAAGTTTATAATACAGGAGGAGGCAGATATAGCAATTGTTCCATGTTAGAAGCCATCCAGATGTGCGAGGCAATTGCGGAACGCAAATTTAATTGGACATATGCAGAAGGGAATCGGATTGGCGATCACATTTGGTGGATTAGCGACAACTCAAAATTTTCCAGTCACTATCCTGACTGGAAAATGAAATATAACGTCAAACAAATCCTACAGGAGATTTATGAATGTAACCGCGAGCGTTGGCTGAAACAGGGTTAGAAGGATTGAGCAGTAACAACAAGAATTTGCTGGCATTTTTGGTAAAGATTGAATACAACGTTAAACAAATCCTACAGGAGATTTATGACTGTAACGGCTGTTGGCTTACAGAGGTGTTCTATGATCGATCTCGGGAAAAAGAATGTACTAGGCATATTAGTAAATGCCCTGAATTATGAAGCGGCTGTCAGCAAAATTATTGCGGCAGCCAACGCCGGAAAACCACTTTCAGTTTCGGCTCTAGCGGTGCACGGGGTAATGACAGGGGTTCTTGACAGCACTCACCGCTATCGGCTCAATCACATTGACTTAGTATTGCCGGATGGACAACCGGTAAGGTGGGCGTTAAATTTGCTCTACAATACGGGATTGCCCGATCGAGTTTGCGGGCCGAATGCGATGTTAGAAATCTGCGAACGTGCGGCCGAAGAAGGATTATCTATCTATTTGTACGGTTCTCATGCTTCTGTACTGGAGGCTTTGTCTCGCAATCTCTGCCAACTTTATCCCAAGTTAATTATTGCTGGAACTCAGCCTTCTAAATTTAGGCACGTTTCGCCGGAAGAGAAAAAGGAAATTGCGCTGCAAATTCGCAACAGCGGTGCAGCCATTACTTTTGTAGGTTTGGGCTGTCCGCGACAAGAAGTCTGGGCTTACGAATACCGGGATGACATATCAATGCCGCTGATTGCTGTAGGTGCAGCCTACGATTTTCATGCGGGTAATTTGGCTAAATCTCCCGATTTTTTATCTAAAATAGGTTTGGAATGGCTGTTTAGGCTGATGAAGGAACCCCGACGCCTCTGGCAGCGGTATGTTTTGTTGAATCCGCTTTATATCTGGCTGTTTTTGCTGCAAGCTTTCAAATTAAAAGAGTTCGACCCCAAAGACGCTACGCCGCCTGTGGAAGAAGTATTGTATGGTTGAATTTTCTCTATTGTGTTGTAAATAGTCAGTTTTGACAAATAAAAAGCCACAAGCTGAAAGTAGAAATAATAAATAATTATTTTAACTGGCAACTTTAAACTTGTGACGATTTAAATCGAGAATTAATGGGTTGTTTTCTGGGATTTTTGTTTTGCTTGCTTCGTAACTTGCTATTTAGATTGCTGAGGAACTAGCAGCCATCATTGTTCGACCGTTTGGGGGACTTGAACTCGACAGCCAGCACAGTTGCAGCCTGAAGTTATGAGGGCGAGGTCTCCTATTTTGTCAGAGTTGATTTCTGGCAGCGAGGATTGGGTTTCGTCTTGATTTATGTCTGGACTGGCCGATATTTCGCCATTGCGCTCGATGCTGAAATTTGGGGCAATTGGGGCGCTAGCATTGGCGGGATTTACCGCGAAGAGCATTAAGCTTAAAGAACCGGAGCATCCCAGTACAGTCAGTAGGTTTTTGTTCACGATCGCTTTCGAGTAGAGGGGAAAAATATTAGTTTAACAGACTGATTTGAGGCATCGCATAAAATTTAACTTTTATTTGAGATTGCTTGTTTGTATTGAAACAAGTTTGGGAATAAGTCTAGTCTAAATTCAGGCTTTTGTATGTTTGTGGGAAAATTAAAAAGGTTCGAGCCGATCGACCGCACGGCTGTATCATTGATTGTATTGCTGAGTTTCGCGATCGGGTTTTTGCTGGCTGTGGGCGATCGATCTTTACCGAAAGTGCGCGCTTTTAGCTGGGAAAACAAACAAGTAGGGGCGAGAGATACGGCTTTTGTCCTGACTTTCAGTCGCCCGATGGATCGTGCAAGCGTTGAAGCAAACCTGCACGTCGAGCCTCCTTTGCCGGGAAAATTTAGTTGGTCGGGGCGGCGGTTGGTATATACTTTGATCGCGCCTCCTGAGTACGATCGCACTTATACAATTTCTTTGCAACAAGCGCGGGAAAAACTAGGTTCTGACAAACAAGGAAAGGCGATCGCACCGTTTGTCAGTCAATTTAGCACGCCCGATCGAGCTTTTGTTTACACTGGCACAGAAGCCTCAGAAAAAGGGCGGTTAATTCTTTACAATCTCACCCGCAAACAAAAAATCATCCTCACTCCTGAAAATTTAGTAGTTAAAGATTATAGAATTTACCCGGCGGGCGATCGCATTTTATTTTCTGCTAGCGAATGGTCAAAATATCAGCCTGGTTTGTACGAACAATCCTTGTATGCCGTCACTACAGGCAGAAGTTCCGATCCGGCTCAAAAACCTGGCAGCATTCAGCAGATTTTAGGCAATCAAGACTATGAAAATCTCAAATTCGATCTGTCTCCTGATGGCAAGGCGATCGCGATTCAGCGAGCAAAGAGGGGCAATGCAGAGGACATTGGTTTGTGGGTAGTGCGATCGCAAACTTCGGTAGTGCCGCAGCGGTTGTTAAGTCATCCCGCAGGAGAATTTGCGATCGCCCCAGACAGCGCAACCCTAGCAAACCCGCAAGCCGACGGCATCGCCATTTTATCCCTAACACCAAACGTCAAACCTTTAGAATTCATACCATCTTTTCGGAGAGTATTCAGCTTCACTCCCGACGGCAGAGAATCGGCAATGCTCAAGTACAATAGCGATTTTACGCAGTCAATCTTTTTAGTAACCAACCAGGGATTGCAAAAAGAATTAATCCGCACCGCCGGAGAATTCATCAACTGTCAGTTTGACCCCAGAAATCCTCAGCTTTACTGCTTGTTAACCAGGCGCAAGCCAGGGAAAGAGTTTTCCGAACAACTCACCCTCGAAGCCATTGATTTGAAGACATTTAAAGTAAAACCATTGTTAGTTTTGCCGGATCGGATCGAGACAAAAATGAGTTTGTCGCCCGATGGGTTAGAATTGCTGTTAGATCGGGTAGTTGTCAAGAAATCAGAACCAGTCGCAGGAGATTTGAGAACAGATGGCGGAAGTGCGATCGACTCTTCAACTCTCATACTTTTAAACTTAAAAAACGCATCGGCATCTAATAATTCTCCATCGCCCGAAGACTTGCCTTTAAAAGGATTCCGCCCTCGCTGGCTGCCCTAAACAAATCTAAACTCCTGATTTTTTCATTGCTTCGTTTCTCTTTTCAGTTAAGGGTTATCATTGCTTCGTTCCTCTTTTCGGACAAAGTTTCGACAATAAGGATTGCAAATTAAATAATTTACACAAGTTTGTGGGATGGGCGTCCCGCCCGTCCCACAAGAACCATCAAATTGTAAGTTATTTATTCTCATTCCTAAGTTAACCGTATTGCAGTATGTAGAGCTGGTGAGTCAGGGGAGCATCTCAGTTTTGGTTGAATAGTGCGACATCGCTGGCGATCGCTTTAGAGAAGCTTTGCTATAGGGGGGTAAGAACAGTTCACAAAAATGTACCTAAATCTTACTAAATTTGCCCATTAAGTGTGCACTTGATGCTTAAATGAGCAAGTAAACCCCTTCGGAAGCAGCCGAACTTAAAGAAATCGTTCACAAATTTTAATCAGCTATGTACGCCATCAAACGAGAACTAAAACTTAATCATAAAGAACGTACCTTGATGGCAAGACATTCTGGTTATGCTAGATTTTGCTATAACTACGCCCTATCTCTTTACCAAGGAGTTAAAGAACTCCAAGGCGCTAGTAGTAAAAAAGTGGCGGCAATTGAACGAGTTTTTACCAACCATGTCAAGAAATTACCCGAATATCAGTGGACTACCACTTTGTCTTCCAGAGTTTATAAAACCACATTCCGGCATTTCGGTGAAGCACTATCCCGAAGTTTTCAAGGATTAGGAAAATTCCCCAGGTTCAAAAGGAAAAAAGATGGCGACTCTTTTACGGTGGATACTGCTGACTGGAATCATGCAATTTTGCTCAAACCGCAAAAGTCAATTAAAATTCCCACCTTAGGAACTTTTAGACTGAAAGAAGCTATCCCGTTTCCTTGTATGGCGCAGACATTTACAGTCTCCCGAACCGCCGATAAATGGTATGTTTCCTTCGCTATCAAAGCCCAAAAGATTCCACCTTTGTTTCACCCCGTTGTTGAAACGGTAGGTATTGACTTGGGTGTGTCAACTTTTGCTACTCTTTCCGATGGCAATTATTACGAATCTCCCCGTCCGCTCACCAAAGCGAAAACCAAGCTGAGTAAAACACAGTGGAGAAATCGCAACAAGCAATTGGGTAATAGAAAATTGGGTGTAAAAGCATCCAATAATGCCCACAAGCATTATCGTAGAATCGCCAAAATTCATGGGAAGACTGCTAATCAACGTCGAGACTTCTTGCAGAAAACTACAACAGAAATTAGCCAAAAATATGCCCACATTCGCATCGAAGATTTGAACGTAAGTGGGATGATAGCCAACCATAAATTAGCGGCTGCTATCTCAGATTGCGGTTTCTTTGAATTTCGGCGCGAGCTGGAATATAAGTCGGCTATGTACGGTACGACAGTTGAATTGGTTGACCGTTGGTATCCGTCATCAAAAACTTGTTCAAATTGTGGCACTATTCAGTCAATGCCGCTGAAAGAACGAGTTTTTTATTGTCAAAATTGTAATGCAATTATTAATCGTGACTTAAATGCCGCGATTAACTTGGCTCATTATTCATTCTCTGGTAAGGCCAGTTCGGTCTGAAGTTAAGCCTGTGGATAAGAAGGAGCCGACTCCCTTGGTGGAAGCAGGAAGTGAACATCAAATCCGCTATGAGTAGATTTGAGTAGGTTTCATAGAACGGAAAGTAGCACTAAGGCAAAAAAGACGTAATTGCCCAAGTGAAATGCACCCGTCCGTCATGCGTAAGTCCTGTCTTAGGTAATCGGAAGCCTCGCTTTTGAAATTCTCAAAGCTTTATTTCCCTTCCTTCGCTCTTACTATGGCTTTTGTACAACAATTCTGACTGAATCGTATTTTTTGTTGTCGGGAGCCAGAAATGTTTTCAGTAGTAACTTCCAAGCTTGGAGTTTACTGTTTGCTTTGGGCTTTACCATCCCAGGAGATTGCCTTGAATCGAGCGCATTCAAAATTTTTCTTTCATCCTCGATCCAACCGTTAGTAAATAGGCGATAGTAGCCATTAAACTCGGTAGAAATTACCTCAAATCCCACCTGTTCGCAGATAGCGCGCAAACTTTCCGGTGTGAAGAAATAAAAATGCCTTGGCACATCTAGATGGAGCCATGCAATCCCTGATTCTTTTAGCGCCCTACACGAGTTATTTGGTACTTCCATCACCAATTTGCCGCCCTCCGGGAGCAACTCCATGGTATTGCGGAGTGCCAGTAAAGGATTTATGGTATGTTCCAGTACGTGGTTCATAATAATCATGTCGTATTTTCTCGACGTGATTTCCGGGGGCAAAGATTCAGCAGTGCCATAATATACATCAAGATTTCGTTCCTCGGCGAAACGCAAAGCTTGTCTATCTGGTTCTACTCCCCAGACTTTGTGACCATCCAATTTGAATTCTTCCAGCAGTTTGCCATTGGCGCAACCGATTTCTAATATCGAGTAAGAAGAAGTCCCGAACTGCTGTTTCCACCATTGAGTGGTGACATCTACTCCCTTATCGAAACGCCAAGCTAGATGCGTCCGCAATTTATCGAAGAAGGAAATAGAAGATGGTGCTTCTGAGTCGGTAAATTCTGCATGGTGAGTATAGTAATCGTCGATGTCGTAGAAGCTCTCAATTTGATCGAGTTCTGGTAGAGGATGGAGGCATCCAAGTTGTGATTTTTGACACCAGTACAATTGAAATGACTCTTTATTTGCAGGTCTTCGCCAATCACCCGGGATGAATAACCAGGGTTTCATACTCTGTCCCGATATAAGGGAAACTACAGTAGGACTTAAGGGCTTCTGAGTTTGCATTGGAGTTCTCCTTATTTTACAGACTTGATGTACTGATAACCACCGGAGTTGCAGTTTACATCATGAAATCAGTGATCGCAGTTGAAAATTGTGTGTTCTGATACACAGTAGATGATTACCCTAAAATTATGAGGATTCAGAAACAGATTTCTCCGGCATGGTTGTTAGCTTAGCATCTTATTGAAGATAACTCATTGAATTTCACTACTCAGGACAGGTTTTAGTCAGGAATCAGGCTGGGATAGGGTTTGGGCTTTCTGGACAGCTCAAATTTAAACGGTAGAATGAGGGTTTGGGCCACTGCCCAAAAATGTCGAAATTATCTTAACTTGCTTTGTCACTTGTTCGATAAAAACACACTTGTTCCCTTATTTTCTTTGATAAAGCGGATATAAAGGTGCTTGAACACTGACTTAATCACCCGAGGCATCCCAAAGTCGATCGGCATCATATTTTCTGGTAACTTCCAATCGACAACCTTGAGAGTTTCCGGGCGCAACAGTGGAAAATCGAGTTCCTCCAAATTCGAGCACAGTCCCAATCTCATCGCCGCAGCTACAGTCGGAACCATTGCTGGATCGACATTAATAATTTCTACTAAAGTTCGATCCAAAGCAAACACATCACTGGACGCGCCCAAAATTCCTAAAAACTTAGGTTCGCCGCCGCTGGGCCCGTTACCTTCGTGACCGATAATCCCATCCAAAATCGTCAAATTTGGGTTAATTGTCCGGGCCGTTTCTACCAGCATTTGACCGAATCTGGCGCTATCTTTGCCAGCTTCCATGTGCCACCAAGCCTTCATTTTCCCGGGGACGCAGCCGAACAAGTTTTTGACGCCCATGGTGACGGTTAATTGAACGTGAGATTTGAGTTTGGGCAGATTAATCACCACATCAGCTTCCATTGCTTCTTTGCAAAGTCGGAGATGGTTGAAATCTTGGCTGACTGTTTCGTAGCGTTTTCCTTTAAACTCTACTACTGGCAAATTTAGTTCTGCCAACAGTGGCAAATAACCGTTGGCTTTAGCGACACCCATGGCGCTACCAAAAGCGGGACTGTCTCCTAAAAACGGTTTGCCGCCCGCTTCGATGACCATTTTCGCTACGCAGTAAACTAATTCCGGGCGGGTGACGCATTCTTTGGTAGGGCGAGCACCTGTCAGGAGGTTGGGTTTTAGTAAAACTCGATCGCCCGATTTGACAAAAGCCGAGATTCCGCCCAAGGGTGCGAGCAGGTTTTCTAAGGATTTTTGGAGTTTTTGGCGATCGTATGAATTGGCCTGAATTAAACTAACAGCAGACATAATGATTCAGTTGACAGTTGACAGTTGACAGTTGACAGTTGACAGTTGACAGTTGACAAAAGAAGGAAGAGGATTGGAGTAATGAATCGTGTTCTTTTAATTTCTCCCGATCGGGGTTCCGGCTTTAAACTAATTTTTTTTCGGAATCGGGAATTGGTAATGGGTAATTGGCGATCGAGAATTGGCAGGAGAAATGGATTATTAGTATTTTTTTACTTCGTGATTACCAATTACCAAGTACCAATTACCAATTATCCATTACCAATTACCAATTACCAAGTTTAAGTAGACATCGGCAATCTGCCAGAAGCAGCCCGCTGCATGGTACTAACTCGCAGGGAGTTAGAGAAAATTCCTTGACCTTGAAGTTCCGGGATAGCAGGTTTAACTTCCACTTTCACCAACCGGGCCGTGCAGATAAAAACCGTTTGATCGACTAGATGAAAAGTCAACCAAGGTTGATTTAACAAATTTAGCACTTCCTCTTGAAATTCTTGTGCAGGCATCGGAACAGTAAAGGTTTCCGTGTGACCTTCCACATAATGAAATGTCACTTGAGTGGTGTTCTCTTTATCTTGAGTTACTTTGCCAAAGGAACCTGCGCGCATAAATATTGCTCCCAAACTTTAGAGTTGAAAAGATTAAGATGGCGGTTGAAACCGCGTCTAAACAAACGAAGATGGCGGTTGAAACCGCGTTTAAACAAACGAAGACGGCGGTTGAAACCGCGTCTAAACAAACGAAGACGGCGGTTGAAACCGCGTCTAAACAAACGAAGACGGCGGTTGAAACCGCGTCTAAACAAACGAAGACGGCGGTTGAAACCGCGTCTAAACAAACGAAGTCCACCTCCGTGGACTGAAGAAAATAATGTAATTTTAACCGCCGGTTTTCTTCTCCCAAGGGCATTGGCTTATACCTGCGATCGCCTAAACATTAGCAGAAGATACTGGCATCGCACTCATTTTCTCCAAATCCAGAACTGTTGCCAAGTCTTCTGCACTCATTAAACCGCGTTCCAGCACAATTTGCCGCAAAGATTTGCCGGTTTCGAGAGATTCTTTGGCGACGGCGGCGGCGTTGAGATAGCCGATGTGAGTATTGAGGGCGGTAACGAGGGCGAGACTGCCTTCTGCGTAGGCGAGACATCGATCGCCATTGGCTTCAATTTTGTCGAGGCATTTGGTTGTTAGGGCGCTGATGGTGTTGCCCAAAATTTCGATGCTGTGAATCAGATTGTAGGCGATCAGGGGCATCATCACGTTCAATTCTAATTGTCCTGCTTGGGCTGCTAGGGCGATCGCGCTATCGTAACCCATAACTTGAAAACAAACCATCGATGTCATTTCTGCCATCACCGGATTGTATTTCCCAGGCATAATGGACGAACCAGGTTGGACGGGAGGCAGTTGAATTTCCTTGAAACCCGTTTTTGGCCCCGAGTCCATCAAACGCAAGTCGTGGGACATTTTAACGCAATCCTGAGCTAGATTTCGGATGGCGCCGGAGACATTGACAAACGGCGCCATACTCTGCATTGCTGCCATTAAATGTGGTGCTGGTTTCAGAGGTTTTTGGATTAACTCCGAAAGAATTTGAGCGACTTTTTCGCAGTATTCTGGGTGAGTGTTTAAGCCAGTTCCCGCGGCACTTCCGCCCAATCCCAAGGATGTTAAATCTCCGGAAGCAGTGGCAATTCTGGCACTGTGCTCTCTAAGAATCTGTGCCCAAGCGCGGAAGGTTTCGCCGAGTCGCACCGGGACGGCATCTTGCAGGTGAGTGCGGCCGGATTTGACGATATTGTGGAATTCTAAGGCTTTTTTGTCCAGGGATGCGATCGCCCCAGACAAAGCTGGAAACAAAGTTTTTTCCAAAGCCAACAATCCGCCAATCCGAATTGCAGTTGGAATCACATCATTGGTTGATTGACCGTAGTTTACGTGATCGTTGGGACTAACGCGCTTGTAGTTACCTTTTTCATCGCCCATAATTTCCAAAGCGCGATTGGAAAGAACTTCATTGACGTTCATGTGGTGAGAAGTTCCGGCGCCTGCTTGGTAGACATCAACGACAAATTGATCGCGTAAATTTCCCGCTAAAACTTCATCAGCCGCTTTAATCAGTGCTGCGCTGATATCTTCAGGAATGCAGCCGAGTTTACCGTTAGCTATGGCGGCAGCTTTTTTAATTAAAACGCAAGCATCGACGTAAGTTGATAAAGGCTTAATACCGCTAATTGGAAAATTTTCAACGGCGCGCAGAGTTTGGATGCCGTAGTAAACAGTAGATGGGATTTGTTTGTCTCCCATCGAGTCGCTTTCGGTGCGGTAGGTGATGGTTGGCTGTTGAGTCATGTCGTCTGGTTTGCGATAATTAGGAAGTGTACAATTTTTTGGGTAACACCGCGCTGCGGGTGTTTTTACTGTACCGCACCCGCTGGCGACTGTGCAGTAATCTGTAATTTGCGATCGCCTAGAATTATCTCACATCAAGCGTGTTTCATCTAAAATCTCAAATCGGAAAATGGAAAATCGACAGTCTCGATCGCCCAAAATTATCTCACATCTCGGGGCTCCCTCTGCAATCAAGTTGGCGTTCAACAGTTGACAGTTGACAGTTGACAGTTGACAGTTTGAGAACGACCTCTACCCAGAAGTCCGAGGATTGGAGTAATGAATAGTCTGATTTTAATTTCTCCCGCTCGGGGTTGGGGCTTTCAACCAATTCTTTCTGGTAAGGGCGATCGCGCGCAGACAGCCCCAGTTAGCTATAATCTTACAAGCAAACAAATTTCCATCTTACTGTTAAACTCCCATGAACAAACCAGCAAAAAAAATCAAACACCCGATAAATTATTTGATAATCGGCTTAAGTATCTCGATGATTTTTCCGGCTTCAGTAAAAGCTATATCCAGCATTGTTTCCTCGCCAGTAACTTCCGAAAACCCTGCCGTTTTAATGGCTAAGGTTCAGCAGCGAATCCAGTTCAAAAAAGGTACTCATTCAGCCGAAATCAAAGGAGGAGTAGCGCGAGGCACTGTCAATACTTATTTGATTAAAGCTAAAAAAGGGCAAAAGATGAAGATCGAGATCCAATCCCTTGAGAAAAATGCTGTTTTTAACATCATAGACCCAAACACAAAGACGATAGTTAAAGAATCAAAAGCCTGGTCTGGAGAATTGAGCGAAACAGGAGATTATGAAATAGCTGTCGGCACAGAAAGAGGAGGCGCAAGTTACAATATGTCAGTTTCGATTAAGTAATATTTTGATGTTAGATTTAGGTTGTTAAACTTTGCGAGTTAGAACATTACCTAAATTCCCGAAACCCTGTTTTTTAAACTCGCGCAACCGTCTATAGCGATTCTCGCATCATTTGTGTAATTATTGTAGGGACTCGATGGCCCGCGATCGCGCTATAGATAAGGGGTAGGCACGGGGGCACTACCCCTACAAATCGATCTGAATCATTTAGGATTGCCACAGACAATGACGGTGTTAGCAGTACGGCTATCTTACCTCTGCTGCTAACTGCGATCGATCGCAAAAATTGCAGATTATTTCACCAAGCTATCTGCTGTTTTTGTGGCAAAATAGAGAGTACTATTAATTTTTTTGAGGATTGTTCATGGCTCGTTTAAATCAAATTCTTGTGGTTGGTGCGTTCACCCTTCTGGCTTTGGCTGGTTGCGACGGCGCCCAGGAAGCTTCCACTCCGAAGACTTCACCTTCACAAATTCCTGCTGCTACTGCTGTAAGCACATCTGACAAAGCAGCATCTCCCGCTAGCTATGCAGAGTTGCTCAGTGTAGTTACTAATACCAAAGCAGCAGTTCAGACTGGAAACTTTGCCAAAGCCAAAACTGAATTTGACAAGTTTGAGACTGCTTGGAAGAAAGTAGAAGACGGCATCAAGAAAAAATCGCCTAAAAGCTACGATGCAGTTGAAGAAACTGCCGAGAAAGTAATGGCAGAACTGAAAAAAACAAAGCCTAGTAAAGACCAAGTGCTGGCACAATTGCAATCTCTTGAAAAAACTATTAGTAGCATTCCTAAGTCCTAATATCGACTACTAACTGCTTGATTCTAGTGTCTTATACGCAGAAGCCGAGTTTTTCAACTCCGTAATTGGTTCTCAACTTGAATACAAGTTAAAAACTCTGGTTTTTCTGGGTCAGAGTGCATAATTTATGTAATAATTATATGCTCGGACTTACGCATAAACAAGCACTCAATGCTCCCTTCTACTATAACCTCAGTATTCTCAAAACTTGAACATTATTATGAATAGAGGATTTCGCAAGTACCACCGCATTATAGGCATTATTGTTGCTTTGCCGATCGTGCTGACCGTTTTGACTGGAATGGCTATCACAATCATCCGAGAGTGGCCCCTTGGTATAGAAATTTCATCGAGATTCTTGTTGAAAATTCATACAGGCGAAATCTTTCACTTGCAAGCAATTTACCCAATTTTAAACGGATTGGGAATGCTCGGCTTGCTTGTGACAGGTTTAAGTATGTCGGGTTTGTTTGGTAGAAGAAAACAGCCAACCTCAAACGATTAAAAGTAAAGATGCGAGACACTAACGAAGAACTTGATGATGACTGTTGAACCGGGTAATTTTAGGGTGAAAAATATTCCCTTAAAAATTAAAACGGATAATCTATACATCGTTCCGGTTCATCGTACCGTAACTGTTTAACCAAATTTCTGGAGTTTTGTAACAAAAGTTCAAGTTTTGCATCCGGTAAAGTTGTTATATTTGGGTTGCAAAAACAATTTTGAAGCGGGCGCATTGTCAAATATTATGTCGCGTAACACAGCCATAAATAACCTGTTTAGCCTCCAACAGGCACTAGAAGGAATAATTGTTGACGATTTAAAAAAGCTCAAAGCATTATTACCCGATCCTCGTAAATTAACCCGTAAAGCGGATCTGGTTGATGGAATTAAATCGCAATTGCGGGGAGAGAACCTTCGGAAGGTGTGGGCGAAATTAGACGACCTTCAAAAAGCGGCTGTAGCTGAAGTTATACATGGGGAAGATGGTATTTATTTTCCGGAGATATTTAGCGCAAAATACGGAGAACCAGCAAATCTTGGAACAAGCGATCGCTATGGAAGTAACAGAGAACCATCACTGCTATGCTTGTTTATTTATGGCAGGCAGATCCCCTACGATTTAGAAGAAGAATTGCTAAAATTTGTTCCACCACCCGAAGAAGCCACGTTAGATAATGTTGGTGAAACAGTCCAAAATCAGGTTAAACTCCGCGTTCAAAGATATAACTACAGTACAAAACAAAAGGAGATAGAAGAATACGATATTCCCTTGACTTCTTGTGAAACACAGTTGGCAGCTACAAAGGATTTTGCAGCGGTTTTGCGTCTGATTCAGTCGGGTAAAGTTGCTGTTAGCGATAAAACTGGTTTGCCTACTGCTGGAAGTGTAAAGGCGATCGCCTCTATATTGCAAGGTGGTGATTTTTATAATGAGGAACAGCGCCAAATTACCCTAGCCAAGGATAGCGACTACGATGATGAAGTATTCGCTGAAATCGGTAGCATCAAGCCCTTTGCTTGGATAATGATAGCCCAAGGAAGCAAGTTCGCGGAACGATCGGGCAAAAAGCTAGTTTTGACGAAAGCGGGACAAAAAGCTTTACTAGAATCACCCGCCAAAGGTTTACAGACAGCATGGAAACGCTGGTTAAAGACAAAAATCTTTGATGAATTTCGCCGCATTGATGCGATTAAAGGACAAACTGGGAGGGGCGCAAATGGCATGACGGATGTGACGTGGCGGAGAGATGCGATCGTCACTGTGCTCGCAGAATGTCCTGTAGGTAAGTGGGTTATGTTTCATGACTTTAGTAAATATCTAGTCGCAACGGGCCATAGGTTTGAGGTGACTGAGGAACCCTACTGTCTGTATATTGGTGAAGCTGGATATGGGAACTTATCAGAATTGGGTGGTTACAGTTGGCCGATTCTGGAAGAACGATATATGCGCTGTTTTTTGTTTGAGTATGCTGCAACTTTGGGAATCATTGATGTTGCATATGTCGATCCGTTACTCATACCATCCGATTATGACTATCTTTGGGGAACGGACTATCTGGAATTCTTGAGTCGTTATGATGGCTTAGTATATTTTCGTTTGACAGCTTTGGGGGCTTATTGTTTGGAGTTGACGGATAAGTATACTCCGCCAGTAATTGAGGTTCGTCAAACGCTGCGGGTATTGCCGAATCTAGAAATTATTGCGGCGGGAGATGGTGTCGAGACATCTGATGCGATCGTCCTTGATGTCTATACTAAGAAAGTTTCGGATGTGGTGTGGCGACTCGATCGCCCAAAAATCTTTGCAGCCATTGAAAACGGATATCCATTAGCCGAGTTTACAGAGTTTTTGGACGCCCGGAGTATTGAACCGCTGCCGCAAACTGTGCAACAATTTCTGACGGATGTTACAGAGCGATCGAATAGCGTGCAAGATATAGGTACTGTCAGGTTGATCGAATGTACTACCGCCCATTTAGCATTGCTGATTGCAAATGATTCCCGTACTAAAAAATTCTGTCAGTTGGCGGGCGATCGCACTTTAGCGGTTCCATTGGGCCAGGAAACGAAATTTCGCACCGCCCTGCGGCAAATGGGTTATGTCTTACCCCAGAGCGATAAATAATACGCCTGATAGTATTAGTCTCAACAATGGCGACTTTTGTATCTTTCGTTTATAGCCGAGGCCAGATCCCCCTAAATCCCCCTTAAAAAGGGGGACTTTGAGAAGCATCCTGTCCCCCCCCCCAAATCGTTGCGGGGGCTAGGGGGGAAAAACCCTAATCGCCAGTATTTGTAGGGTGCGTCGCTGGCGATAAATCCCTAAAAAGATATACAATCTCGATCGCGACGCACCTTTGACATAGACTGGAGCAAATAAACTAAACATTTCTGATCGAGCAAACTTCTTTCTGTCTTTCTGTCTTTCTGTCTTTCTATCTTTCTTTCTGTCTTCAATCCGTTACATCCGTTACAAAATCCGTTGCCGAACTTCTTTATTCCATTTTTTTACCCGATCGCGAAGTCGAAGCGCCTTCTTCCTTCTATCAACTAAGAGGGCGGGCACGGGGGCACCGCCCCTACAAACTATCAACTGCCAACTGTCAACTGTCAACTGTCAACTGTCAACTGTTAATTATGAGTTATGTTGCTGAAAATGCTTTGATCGTGCAAAGCGATCGCTCAATTTTACTAGAAGTTCACGCCCCTACAGCGAAATTAGCACGAGAAGCGATCGCACCTTTTGCGGAATTAATCAAAAGTCCCGAACACATCCACACCTATCGGATCACGCCCTTAAGTGTCTGGAATGCCCGGGCGGCGGGAATGTTAGTTGAATTGATGATCGCAGCGCTGCGAAAGTATGCTAAATATGATATTCCCGAATCGGTAGCGCAGGAAATTGAACTACTCGGTACGCGCTACGGATTGACGGTAATTGAAAGGATTGATGCAGAAAATCCCGATTTACAACTGCGGATTGTCGATCGCCCGCTGACGGAGTTGTTAGTGCGGGAAGAGCGCGTAAAACCGTTGTTAGGTAAGCGGATCTCGGATCTTTGCTTTCAAGTTGATGCGGGAAATCGCGGTGTACTCAAACAAGCTTTGCTAGCAGTAGGTTATCCGGCGGAAGATTTGGCTGGATATGTGGAAGGTGCCGAGTTGGCGATTGCGTTGCGCGATCGCACTTTAGGAGGCGACTTACCCTTTAATTTGCGCGCCTATCAAAAGGAAGCCGTAGAGGCATTCTATCAAGGAGGAGAGGTTAGAGGTGGCAGTGGGACGATCGTCCTACCGTGCGGGGCTGGTAAGACGATTGTGGGGATGATTGCGATGAGTTTGGTGCAGCAAAAGACGCTGATTCTCACCAGCAGTTTGACTTCGGTGCACCAGTGGCGCAGGGAAATATTGGACAAGACGAGTTTAACTGAAGATGCGATCGCGGAGTACAGCAGCAACAGCAAAAAAACGGCTTCTGTAACTCTCTCGACTTACCAAATGCTCAGTTATCGATCGACTAAAGATGATGAATTCCCGCACTTCGAGTTATTTAACGCGCAATCCTGGGGACTGATTATTTATGATGAAGTCCATCTATTACCTGCACCAATATTTCGGATTACCGCTGAATTGCAAGCGCGGCGTAGGTTGGGTTTGACTGCGACATTGATTCGCGAAGACGGGAAAGAAGGCGATGTTTTCACGCTAATTGGCCCGAAGCGCTATGACGTACCTTGGCGCGAATTGGAAGGACAGGGATTTATTGCTACAGCCAATTGTACCGAAATCCGCGTCGCCCAAAATGAGGCCGAAAAAATGGAATATGCCCTCGCGCCCCGCCGCAGCCAGTTTCGGATTGCTGCTGAAAATCCGGGTAAGTTGGATGTGGTGCAAGGTTTGTTGCAAAAGGAGGCGGGACACCGTATTTTAATTATTGGTGAGTATCTCGAACAGTTAGATGCGATCGCCCGAGTTACCGATTTGCCGCTGATTACGGGGAAGACAAAACAGGTTGAGCGCGATCGGTTATACGAAGCATTCCGCCACAAAGAGATTCCCGGATTAATTCTATCTCGCGTGGGCAACTTTGCCGTCGATTTACCCGATGCCGACGTGTTAATTCAAGTATCAGGTAAATATGGTTCTCGCCAAGAAGAAGCGCAGCGCCTGGGACGGATTCTCCGGCCTAAATCTGATGGACATACTGCGAGTTTTTATACATTAGTTTCGCTACAAACTTGCGAGGAGGATTTTGCGCGGCACCGCCAACTGTTTCTGACTGAACAGGGCTACAGTTATACTATTGAGGTTCAAGGCGATGGTTAGTTCGCTTTGCAGGATAGACTTGTTACAATATTAACGCGCTAGTAATTGCCGACTTGATGGTGGAGTTAGATGAGTAAAAGCTTTAATTTGGAGTTCAGATTTTACTGGTACATTATAGCATTTACTTCGCCCAAACCCGCAATTATGCTCTTTAGTTGAGCAAACTAAACTTGGTAGTGCCTTGAAGGAAAGGATCGAGTAAGTTACTATTAGAGAGAAGTGTTTACCATAGCGTGATATGACAGTAGAGATAGTCCATTGTCCTAATTGTAGCTCAAAAGAAGTTAGTCGGAACGGTAAAACTCGGCATGGTAAACAAAATTTTAAATGTCGAGATTGTGGTCGTCAATTTGTTTTAAATCCTGAATGGAAGCCTATTACAGAAGAGCAAAAAGAGTTAATGTCACGGATGCTACTTGAACGTATTTCTCAGGCAGGGATTGCTCGGGTACTTCAAGTGTCAGAAGATACAGTGCAGCGATACGTTAATAGCCAAGCGGCTGCTGTTAAGAAGCAAGTGGACGTGACTCCCAAGGAAAAAAAACGCTTGAATGTTCAGATGGATGAGTTATGGTCATTCGTTGATAGTAAAGGAAATCAGCAGTGGGTCTGGCTGGCATTGGATGCCCAGACTAGGGAAATTGTTGGTGTACATATTGGGGATCGTAGCGCAGTATCGGCTCAAGCTTTATGGGATTCAATACCACCAGTGTATCGTCAATGTGCAGTAATTTATACCGACCATTGGAGTGCTTATGATTCTGTATTGCCCAGTAAACGTCATCAGAGTGTAGATAAAGATAGTGGTTTGACTAGCTATATCGAGCGGTTTAACTGTACTATTCGACAACGAGTATCTCGACTGGTAAGAAAGAGCTTAGGCTTCTCTAAAAAATTAGAAAATCATATTGCTGCAATTTGGAGGTTTGTGCATCATTATAATGCTAATTTACAACTCTAAATGCCTACTTTTCTTTGAGTTCAGTTTATTCTCTCGATCCTTTCCTTCAGGGCACTACCCTAAACTTAGCTGCGTGACAAATAAACTAATAGGTGCATCTCAATGAATGCAAATATCCTCGTAGGGGCGAAGCATTTCGGCAGTAAATCTCTGATTCTGGTTCATAAATTATGTGCCGAAATGCTTCGCCCTTGCCCAAAAGAGATGCACCCTAAACTGATCGACGCTTAAGGAAGGTAATTCATATGCCAGAAACAATTAATTTTGAGCAAGCTGTGTTAGAGAATCTGCGACAATTGCCAGCAGAGAAACAACAGGAAGTGCTTGATTTTGCACAATTCCTCGTGCAAAAAGTGGAACACAAAAAGCAGTTACCCAGCGAAAGTTCTGAATCTAACAATTCGCCAACAACCGCACCTACCCTCAAGCTATCACTTAGAGAAATTGCTAGATTGCCGATCGCAGAACGCCATAAAATACTAGCACCATATATAACAGCTACAGCCGAAGATTTTTTGAATTATCCTGAATTAACCGAGTTTTCGGTACTTGATGGCGAAGAATCTTTAATTGACTCAGCTATTACTCGCAGCCACGAGGCTTTTTTGAACAGCTACGCACCCGAAGACGAAGGACTTTATGATGACTATTGAACCGGGTGATTTTTGGGTAGCAAATATTCCCTTTACAAATGGCGCAGACTTTAAAAAACGTCCCGTACTTTTACTGTGGCTGGATGGCGAAGATGTGGTAGCAGCAGCCGTCACCTCTGCAAAACCCCGCAGCCAAACTGATGTATTTCTTAATGATTGGGCAGCTAGCGGTTTGCGCGTTGCTTCAACAGTACGCTTGTCTAGATTGGATAGTCTGGAAAAGTCTTTGTTACTGGCGAAAATCGGACAAATTTCTCAATCAGATGCAGAAGTAGTGAAACGAATTTGGGATTTGTACGTTAAGCCTCAATTCTAATATTTAAGCGATCGCCCTTACAACTCCCTCAACCCATGCCCAACCACAATACTTAATAAAAACTTTTCTAAATCTAGTAAAATTTGACATCTACCGATATCTGAGTGAAAATCGTCTTATTTCATTAGCAGCTTCTTGGCGTAGATTTATTGATTCAAGCCCACCTAGCTCTTGCCACACCACATTAATAGGCATAAGTACGCCATTATTTACTTGAATAACAGGGTATTCACAACCTGGATATTGTTCTCTAATAACCCAATCACCTTTTACTCTGCGTCGCATAACCTCTCCTACATAGGCAATTAAATTATCGTATAAATCAGCTTGAAGTTTTTCATATCCATAACTTTCAGCCTTGCTAGATACAATGTCTAAACTTTTGTATGAATAATCCAACTCCTCATCCAAAATATCCAAATAAATTGTTAACTCATTAATTAATTCATCAACCTTGTTAACAAGCTGTAATTTATTTTTTGAAAAATACATCCAATGACTTACAGAATTACCGCGATTATTAGCATAATCATCCCTCACCTTCTGTGTCCATCGAATCATGTGCAGAAAATATTCTTTAGAGTAAATATCTCCTCTACCAGGAATTGAAAATCCTTTTGGATCGAAAACAAATAGAAATCTATCATTTGATAACTCATAAACTTGAGGCCGATCTTTGTATCCAGTGCTATAAGTTTTCTCAAAGAATTTTGTAAACTCCTCATGGAGTCTTCCCTCAGATTCTATTAATTCCTGAACCTGATTTCTTTTGAGCCGTTTTGCATTAAGAGATTTCTTCTTTCCCATTTTGCTAATAAATTTGAATTCAACTAATACCTATCCAGTCAATTCCTGAAATACAAAATTTTTGCGGTCAGGAATGCGAGTCCCCATCCATCCCAGGACTAAAGTCCTGACTGTATTTTCTTCTGCCTTATTATACTTAGGATTCGCAACAAATTCTGATTTAGAATTTCATACCCCTGTACGTTAAAGTGCAGTTCATCGCGTTTATATTGCGGCAAGATTTTGCCCTGACTATCGCCAAGAATCGGGAATGTATCAAACACTATAACTTTATCTCCCGCTAAGGTAGCGATGTAGGTATTGACTTCTTGAATTGCCCGACTTATATCATCAGACCAAAAAGGCTTGCGTTCTAGTGGCACTTCTCCGACCGGGAAAATAGTAGTCACGATTACTACTGCACCTAGATTCTTAGATTCTTCGACAATTCGCTTAATATTTGCTTGACAATTAGCAACGATCGCATTTCTGCTTTCTGGAAACAAGGGAATGGTTTTCAGATCGTTGACACCAACTTGGATAATTACAATTTTGGGCTTTAAGGAACTCACATGATAGGCAAATCTCTCGATCGCCTGAACAGAGGTTTGAGAACCAATTCCCCGGTTAATAAACTCATATTCACCGAGATTGGGTGATGTCCAACTGGCGGCCCTGGAGTCACCAAAGAAAACCACTCGGGTTTGCTTGGTATTAGTAGCTGGCTGGGCATTGATGGGATGGTTGGTCAATCCCAGAGGATCTAAACGAGTTTGATTGAGTTCGCGATAATACTGTTTGGCTCGACCCAAAAGCAGAATATTTAGGAAAATTGAACTTCCTAGGACTAATAAAAGTGCGATCGACAGAATAGTAGGTTTGCTCACTGCCATGTTTTTAGGATTTGAGTGCAATTTGCTCTCACATTTTATGAAAAATTAAGATGGATATACTACAATACGGTTTACTTAACGCTTTTGATAAATTTCATCTGACGATTTTTGGATTATAAAGAGGTGAAATAGATCTTAAGAAGATTTTACCGCAGAGAACGCAGAGAACACAGAGAGGGGAGGGACAAAAGGTTTTTTTACGACATCCAAAACCCTCGCAATACTCTTCCCTCTGCGCCCTCTGCGCCCTCTGTGGTTCAAAACTCTTCTCTTGATGGAGTGGATTATAATTTAATACGGTTTACTTAACGCTTTTGATGAATTTCATCTGACGATTTTCTGGCAATACAGCCATTTTGGGCAAGTCAGATTTTTCTTAAGTAAACTGTATTGGGATATACTAGCGATATTTAGCTGCACAGGTATCCATTCATCCTCAGTTATGTTCCTTCAAATTCTCCCATTGCTCCCAGCCGAATAGTGATTAACTCTACATCGGTTAACGCTTCATGCGCTCCTTGTCTTGTTCCTTTTGGGGTTGTCCAAAAGCATCCCGCTTCACACACTCGATCGCCCGTTTTAAGACTACCCGAAACGACGAACACATACTCATCAGCCGGATGAGTATGAACTGGAATAATTGTACCTTGCTTCATCTTCAAGCGATGAATCGATCCTTGTGGCACAGGCTCAGCTAATACCACCCAACTTGTCCCAGGAAACACCGATAAATCAGCGAATTGCTGTGTGGATAAGTCTTGAAAATTTTGAGTCATCGGTTTTATCCTCACCGTGCTGTACATCTATTATACCGATCGCCCTTACAACTCCCGCAATCCATGCCCAACCACAATACTTAATAAAAACTTTACAAAAGTTACCATGTTGGCCAACACGAGTTAGAGTTATCCTATAAAATCCAGCAATCCTGCAAAGCGTCAACCTTCCCGTCACTTATCTAGTGGTTCGATGACTCACATCCAAAGCACCAAAACCGCCACCCCTACTGCAATTTATTCCTTGACAATTGCTCCAGCCTGTGTATTGCGCGGTCAAAACGCCCTCGCACAAGCCGGAGATGCGATCGCCCGTTTCGGAAAGCGGCCCCTAATAGTCGGCGGTAGCAACTCCCTCGCCACGGCGCAACCCTACCTGCAACCAATCCTCGAACAGCAGCAATTAGAATCCGCGCAAACAGCCTACGGCAACGATTGCAGCGAAAGAAGCCTCGAAACCCTCCGCGCAGCCGTCCAAACCCACAAAGCCGACTTCATCATCGGTGTCGGTGGCGGCAAAGCCTTGGATGCAGCCAAACTTCTCGCCCATCAGTGCCAAATTGCGATCGTCACCATCCCCACATCAGCAGCCACCTGCGCCGCTTGGACAGCACTTTCTAATATTTATTCCGAACAAGGTGCCTTTCAATACGATGTCACATTAGCCAGATGTCCCGATTTATTGATACTCGACTACGGCTTAATTCAAACAGCACCGCAGCGGACATTAGTAGCAGGAATTGGAGATGCGATCGCCAAATGGTACGAAGCATCAGTCAGCAGCGGACACTCCGAACAAACTCTGATAATTTCTGCCGTCCAACAAGCTAGAATCCTGCGCGATATCCTGTTCCAAAAATCAGCCGCCGCCCTCAAAGAACCAGGTAGCGAAACCTGGCAAGAAGTCACAGACGCCGCCGTATTGCTAGCAGGAGTAATCGGCGGAATTGGTGGCGCCCAATGTCGCACTGTCGCCGCCCACGCCGTCCACAACGGCCTAACTCATCTATTAGCAAGTCACGGCACATTGCACGGCGAAAAAGTTGCCTACGGCATATTAGTGCAACTGCGGCTAGAAGAAATTCTGCAAAACAATCAACTAGCAGCAACCGCCAGACAGCAACTGCTAAAATTCTACGCCGAGATTGGATTGCCCCAAACTTTAGAAGACTTAGGACTCGGAGACGTTAGCCTCACACAATTGCAGCGCGCCGCCGAAATAGCCTGCTATCCCAATTCCGACATCCACAGACTCCCATTTAAAGTCGTTCCCGAACAATTAATGGCAGCAATGGTTTCTACCACCGCACCTGTGGGAGAATTGAAAATCAAGAATTAAAACAGTTTGTAGTAAGGACTTTAGTCCTTAAAAGGTTGCCCGAGAAAGGACTTCAGTCCTTACTACGAACCAGGCAAAATCCGATGTTTTCTACCGCACCACTTGTGGGACAATTAAAAATTAAGAATTAAAACAGTTTTTTAAGGACTACAGTCCTTAAAAAACTGCGTCAGAAAGGACTGAAGTCCTTACTACAAACCCGAAAAACAACTAATAACTGATACACAAAAAATGACTTTGGATTGGATTAGCCCTGCTGACAGGTTGCAAAAACTACCGCCCTACGTATTTGCCCGTCTCGACGAACTCAAAGCCCGCGCCCGCGAACAAGGACTAGATTTAATAGACTTAGGAATGGGAAACCCCGACGGTGCGACTCCGCAACCGGTAGTAGAAGCCGCCATCGCAGCTATCCAAAATTCTGCAAATCACGGCTATCCGCCCTTTGAAGGAACTGCCAGTTTTCGCCGTACAATTACCAAATGGTACAGCCGCCGCTACAATGTTGAACTCGATCCAGAAGGGGAAGCATTACCTTTGTTGGGTTCCAAAGAAGGCTTAGCACATTTTGCGATCGCCTATATCAATCCCGGCGACTTAGTATTAGTACCGAGTCCCGCTTATCCCGTATTATTTCGCGGCCCAATCATCGCCGGTGCCAAAGTTCACAACATCATCCTCAAACCAGAGAATGACTGGGTAATTGACCTAGGTTCCATCCCTGACAGCGTAGCCGAACAAGCCAAAATACTCTACTTTAATTATCCCAGCAATCCGACCGGAGCAACGGCCCCCCGCGAATTTTACAAAGATATTGTTGCTTTCGCGCACAAACATCAAATTTTGTTGGTGCACGACTTGTGTTATGCGGAATTAGCCTTTGACGGCTATCAACCGACAAGTTTATTAGAAATTCCCGGCGGCAAAGAAATTGGAGTCGAATTTCACACCATGTCAAAAACCTACAATATGGCCGGCTGGCGAGTCGGTTTTGTAGTTGGAAACAGCCGGATCATTCAAGGTTTGCGGACGTTAAAAACTAACTTAGATTACGGCATATTTTCTGCCTTGCAAGCAGCAGCAGAAACAGCGTTGCAATTACCAGATAGTTACTTGCACGAAGTGCAGGAACGCTACCGCACTCGCCGCGATTTTATGGTTGCAGGATTGGCAGAATTGGGGTGGAATATTCCTAAACCTCTGGCTGCAATGTATCTTTGGGTTCCTTGCACTCCGGGCATGAGTTCGACGGATTTTGCTCTGAATGTTTTGCAAAAAACTGGTGTGGTTGTCACTCCTGGTAATGCTTTCGGCCCTGGCGGTGAAGGATATGTGAGGGTTAGTTTGATTGCAGATTGCGATCGACTGGGAGAAGCTTTGCGACGTTTGAAACAAGCAAACATTCGCTATCAATAGTCATTGGTCATTGGTCATTAGTGCATATTATATCCAGTCAATTTCCCCTAATAAGATTGGTTCGTAGTGAGAACTTTAGTCCTCTGAATTATAAGGACTAAAGTCCTCACTACAAACCGTACACATGACTGATGATTATAAAATTTTAATTTGTTCGCTATCAATAGTCATTGGTCATTGGTCATTAGTGCATATTATATCCAGTCAATTTCCCCTAATAAGATTGGTTCGTAGTGAGAACTTTATTCCTCTGAATTATAAGGACTAAAGTCCTCACTACAAACCGTACACATGACTGATGATTATAAAATTTTAATTTGTTCGCTATCAATAGTCATTGGTCATTGGTCATTAGTGCATATTATATCCAGTCAATTTCCCCTAATAAGATTGGTTCGTAGTGAGAACTTTATTCCTCTGAATTATAAGGACTAAAGTCCTCACTACAAACCGTACACATGACTGATGATTATAACTTTTTAATTTGTTCGATCGCCCAGTTGAACGTTTCCATAACTTGCTGGAGGGCAAATTCGTCTTCCAAAGTAGATAAAGCCAGACTCGGCGACCTTCTCTCGCCCGGTTCTGTAGGTAGCGAAAGACCGATCGAACTTAGCTTATTTCTCAATTCCAGCCAATTTTGTTCAGCATTAAATGGCGGTTGGGAACCGTAATCGTCAGCAGAAATCTCCATTCTGCCAGCAATATCTACAGTGAATAACTGATATGGTTTTCTGCCCCTGTGATGCAACCCGGCCGCGAAACCCCCGTAGGTGTCCCCCGTTCCCCAATGGATTTGAATTTCGGGTTCTTGACTTTTCGCCCAAAGGTATATCGATCTTGCCATTTGCGCCTCGTCCGCGCCTTGTCTGGCTTTGATTTCCGCAAAAAATGACGATTCATCCCAGCGCCTTCTTTCGCGCATTGCGTTGGATTTTTTATGCTGTGCTTCGGCTGTCTGACCGATAACTCTGGGAACCAAGGTTCTCAAACCATCTTCACTTACATATTGCTTAATTTCCAGGGCCAAAACTTCAAGCGGATCCATTTGTTCGTTGAGAAATTCCACAACTCGGCGCATTTCAGCGGAAATCTCGTCTGCTACAAATACTAAGCGAATTTTACCGGCTTGCAAATTAGTTTTAACTTTCTGCCAAAATAGGTCTTCATTAGCATCCGCACCGAGAAACTCTTCAAAAATCTGTTCGGGATCGCGACCCCGATCGCGACAATTGGCTTCAAACAGAGCAATAATTGAATCTATTGGCCAGTAAACCAACGCATTAGCAGCATAGTCGATCGACTGACCCAAAACTTTTTGCCGGAGTGCAGCATTAGGAGTGCGCCTGACATCCACCAAAGTAGGAACTGCATTTTGGTCGAGAAACAAGTGATCCAGCGACCACTGGACGGCACTTTCCTCATCGGTGGACACTGCTGCTTCCCGTGAAATTAACAGCCACTTCCGCGCCGTCGCCCGATCGATTTGATCTCCGGCAATCAGATTAGGATAAGTTACAAGCAAGTCTTGTAACTGGTCTTCCGAGTCGTAGGGCTGTTCCATCATTTCTACCAGCCTGTCGTCGTCCTGAATCAGATAAATACCTCCAGCCATGCACATCCACCTACTTAGTTTTAGATTTTAGATTTTAGATTTTAGAATTCAGGCTGATTTATTAGTTATTAGTCATTAGTCATTAGTTATTAGTTATTAGTTATTAGTCAATGAATTCAGAAGGTGCAAGGGATTATTCATTCATCATTCTTCATAATTAAAGAATTAAAGAAAAATTTGGAATTCAAGAATTTTCCTTGTTTGTCAATTCCACAAAAAACTCCTTCTGACTGATGACTAATCATAACTGACTAATGACTAATGACTAATCACAACAGTCAACTGTCAACTGACAACTGTCAACTGACAACTGTCAACTGACAACTGACAACTGACTAAGACAACCAGTAAATACTTGCTGTGCTGGCCCAGTCATGTAAATCCGCCCAGAAACTTCTGCCCATTCGATTTCCAAAACGCCACCTGGGAGTTCAACAGCAGTTGTTCGATCGCACTTTCCGACCAACACCCCAGCCACCACAGCAGCACAAGCACCAGTCCCACAAGCTAGAGTAACACCTGCGCCCCTTTCCCACACACGCATTTTTATGTAGTCCCGTCGTATAACTTGAATAAATTCAGTATTTGTACGCTGCGGGAAGGCTGGATGGTGCTCGAATTGAGGCCCCACAGTTTCCAAAGCCACAGCCGAAACATCGTCTACAAAGGTAATGCAGTGAGGATTTCCCATGCTGACGCAGGTAACAGACCAAGATTTATCGGCAACTTCGATCGGCACATCTATCACTTTGGCATCTGTTGCAGCCAAAGTTGTCGGAATTTCCGCAGCCATTAGCCGGGGAAGTCCCATATCCACCTTAACCTGACCGTCCGATCGCAATTCGGGGCTAATCACACCCGCCAGAGTGTGAATGCGATACTCAGTTTTTGCTTTCTCACCTTCCAAATCGGCGATAAACTTAGCCAAACAGCGAATCCCGTTGCCGCACATTTCCGGTTCCGAACCGTCGGAGTTAAAAATCCGCATCGTATAGTCAGTGCCGTTTTGACCCGGAAGAGCAAAAATCACGCCGTCTGCGCCGATCCCAAAATGTCGATCGCACATGGACACAGCTTGTTCAGGTGTTAAAACTGGTTCTGAGGAGTGGCGGTTGTCAATCAGAATAAAATCATTGCCCAGTCCGTGATACTTCGCAAATTCGATCGGCATAAAAACAAACCTCTGTTGACAGTTGACAGTTGACAGTTGACAGTTAATAGTTGACCCAACGACTGCGTTTATCCGCGCTGCCAAAGGGCGATCGGGTAAAGCAGTTGACCCTGCGGCTGCGCGAACCCGCAAGCAGTTGACAGTCGATCGCAAAAAAATGACTAATGCTGTTCGCGAGCGGGGACGCTCGCACTAATGACCGATGACTAATGACTAATGATTAATGACCAATGACCAATTTACCCATTTCCCACTATGTCAGAATTTGAGACCGGATTGCCCAGCGTTCGCTTAATACAAAGCTACATCAAAGACAAAGAAAAGTTAGAGATCAAACTCATGACAGGCGACTTGCTAGCCGGCAGAATTTTTTGGCAGGATCATAGCTGTATTTGCCTCCTCGATGCCTCAGAAACACAAATTCTGATCTCGCGATCGGCCATTGCTTATCTCAAACCCAACGCCTGAGGAAACGGGGAGAGGGAAAGAGGGGGAAAATCTTTCCTGTTCCCTCTTCCTTCCATCCGTTACATCCCCTACAGGCTCCCGTCTTCCGTCTTCCCTCTTCCCTCTGACGAATAACGTTCGATCGCGAGGACAGCACCGATGCCCAATGCCCAATGCCCCATCCCTCCGCTTCGCTTTGGCGAATGCCCAATGACAACTGACAACTGTCAACTGTCAACTGTCAACTGTCAACTGACAACTGACTAATCGCTAAATAGCTTTTCGCTAACTTGGGCGGTGACAAAAGGCAGCTTTAAGGCAGGTTGCGGCACCGGAGGCGAGGCCGTCCGCTGCATCAAGCCGAGTTCGTAGAAGCCTCCGCACAGCAGCAAACGATCGCCCTCTTGCAAATCAGTAGTTCCATCCGGCCAGCGAGTAAACTTCCCTTCCCGGCGGATCGCCCGCACCTGCACCCCATACTGGGTGAGCAAATCTACCTCTGACAGTTTTTGGCCAACCCAAGGACTGTTGGCTGGTAACCTCAACCACTGACAAGAACTGTCGCCCTCGGGGACAGCAACTTCGCCCTTCGCCAGCAACTCAAAACTGATCAGTTCTTCCGGTTCACCCACTACCAAAAGTCGATCGCCCGACAGCAAAGCAGCCTTCCCGTTAGGATAATCAATTTCCTCACCATCTTCGCGGACGATCGCCATCACGCTGACCCCTGTCAACTGCCGCAAGTTAGTTTCTTCCAGAGTCATCCCACCGATGGGAGAGCCCTCCGGTAAGTTGTACCAATCGCCGTTGAGATCTCGAACCGCCACTTTCAAATCCCGCGAAACCGCCAAAGGTTCCCGCGCCGGCCGCAATTCCAGATAGCGGCTGCTGCGAATTTGCTGCACATCCCGCCCAATAGCCATTGCAGACAAACCCATCCCAGCCAGCAAGTGGGCAGACAGTTCTAAACTAGCCTCAAACTCCGGCTGCACAACTTCCCAAGCCCCGAGTTGGTAAAGCAGTTCAATATCTTTATCTTTGTTGGCGCGCACCACAATATCCAAATCCGGGACTAATTCTAAAGCCCGCTTCAGACACAAACGAGTGCTCATCGGATCGGGAAGAGTAATCGCCATTGCTTTGGCGCGTTCTACCCCGGCGGCTTCCAATACGTGCAAGCTAGCAGCATTCCCGTAAATGTAAGGAATTCCTGACACTCTGCATTCTTGAATTCTGCTTTCCGACTCGTCGATTACCACAATTGAACAGTTGCGGCTTTGCAGCACTTTGACTAAATTTCTGCCAACTCGCCCGTAGCCACAAACCACAACATGATTTTGTTCCGGCAAAGTTTCAGCTATTTCGACAGGTTGAGATGTTTGGTCAAAATAGCGCTGCAAAGGCCCGAAATTTTCCGCCCACTTGAATAACTGTGGCACGCTTCTCAATACAAACGGCGTCAGCACCAAGGTGACTGCTGTCGTTCCTAAAATTAATAGGTAAACGTTTCGCGAAACCAGTCCCATAGCTTGGCCGGAACTAGCGAGTACAAAGGAAAATTCTCCGATTTGAGCTAAGCCCAAACCTGCGATTAATGCTGTTTTTAGGGGATAGCCAAATAATCGGACGATCGGCGTTACAATCAAGAATTTGCCGACAAATACTAGAAATACCAGTCCCAAAATTAACTCTAGATGGTTCCAGAGAAACACTGGGTCGATTAACATTCCGATGGTAACAAAAAATAAGGATGCAAAAATATCTCGCAAAGGCTCGACATAAGTTAGAGTTTGGTCGGCATATTCCACCTCCGAAATCATTAAACCAGCCACAAATGCGCCCATCTCGATCGAGAAACCCAGATATTCTGTCAGCAGCGCAATCCCTAAAGCCAAAACCACAACTCCCAGCAAAAACAGTTCCCGGCTTTCTGTTCTCGCGAGGTAGCGCAGCAACTGCGGGACGATCCAAATGCCCGCTACTACTGCACCCGCAGCAAATAATCCGATCCGCACCAGGGCCCAGACTATTGTCATGCCGATCGCCTCTGCGGGCTGGTTGAGGGCCGGCAAAACAGCCAGCATTAGCCCCAAGGCCAAATCTTGAACTACCAAGATTCCCAGCATGACTTGCCCGTGGGAAGTACCGCCTTCATTGCGTTCCATCAAGCATTTGAGTACAACCGCCGTCGAGGAAAGCGACAGGATCGCCCCTAAAAACACCCCTTGGGCAGGGGAATCTACCCAGCCTACACCCAAAGAAATTGCAGTAGTAATGGCGATCGTCAGCACAATTTGCAAGCCCCCCCCGCCCAGACTAATTGCTTTAACTCGATTGAGTTCGGCGAATGAAAACTCTACTCCCAAAGCAAACAACAGAAAAGCAACACCAAATTCTGCCAGGGTGTCTACCTGAATTAATTCTTTAATCAGCCCCAAACCGGCCGGCCCAACTACGATCCCTCCCAGGAGGTATCCGAGAATTACCGGCTGTCGCAACAACGATGCAAAGAGTCCTCCTGCTGCGGCAGCAGCGAGAACTAGAACTAAGTCAACAATCAGTCGGAAGTCTTCTTGCACAACTTTATGAAAAAAGTGTAAAGTTATATTATAGTGTTTAATGTGTTGACTATGTTGGGGAGCGTTGACTATAGTTGAGTAGCAAGCCCAACTGCCACTCTTGAACAAGGTATTTTCTAATGACAAAGAGTTCAAATCCTCACAAAAAGCTTAACCTCTTGCAAGTTTATCGAGGGATTGGAGCTTTATTGGTGGTAATGTTTCACGTCAACCAGATGAGCACTGAAAGATTAAATCAAGTTACTTTTTTTAATTTATTTCAGGCTGGGTGGAGTGGTGTTGATTACTTTTTTGTATTGAGCGGTTTTATCATGGTCTACGTTCACCGATCGGCGATCGGTAAAAAAGACCAGTTAAAATCATTTCTAGTCAAGCGCTGCGTGCGAATTTACCCGATATACTGGATAATTACTCTGACAGTTGTGTTTTTCTTTCTAGTGATTCCAGGCTTTGCGAATGCTCAAGACTTAAGTTTGGACAAGATAATTCTGTCGCTGCTTTTGATTCCTCAATATGGCAAGCCAATTCTGGATGTAGGTTGGACTTTAGTTTACGAAATTTATTTTTATGTATTATTCAGCATAGCTATCTGGCTCAAGCCTAAACAGTCTGTGCCTATGCTGTCAGCTTGGCTATTTGTCACACTTCTACATTTTTCTAAAATAATACAATTTCCCGACGCTTTTTTCTTACTGAATACAGTATTTGGGAATATGAATCTAGAATTTGTTTTGGGTGGCTTAGCTGCGTATATCGTGCTTAAATATAACAATAAGATTACTAATTACAGATGGATCCTATTTGGGATAGCAAATTTAGGATATGTTATTTTAGGACTGTTTGTCGCTTGGGGCAACATAGAGTTCGATCGGATCAAGACTTTTGCAGTGCTGGCAGCTATATTAATCGTTGCTGCAACTTCGATCGAGCTTAAGGATTCTCCGAGACTTCCTTATCTTTTAATTTTCCTGGGCGATGCCTCGTATTCAATATTTCTGCTCCACAGCCCGGTGATATCAGCAACTACAAAAATTGTACAAAAGGCGAATTTAGGAAAATATTTCGACGGTTTCTTTGCCCCGGCTCTAGTGGCATTGTTTGCCGTAGTTGTCGGCTGCATATTCTACTCTTTCATCGAAAAACCATTGACAGTTTATCTGCGGAAAAATATTGTTGAAAAAATGTTTCTTCCGAAAACACAAGCAAGCTAATTTTAGGGTGCGTCGCTGTGAGATGTGCGATCGAACTTGCAAATTCGTAAATGCGACGCACCCTACTTTTGATATTACTCGGCTTCATCTCCTGACAAAACTTCCTCTAAATCTCTCGCTGCGTGCAGAATTCGTACCACCTCAATAAAGTCATCAAAAGACAAATAGAAAATTACATAATTGTCAAAACCCCTAACTGAAAACCTTCGCAAACCATCTAACCGTGGATTTTGCACTGGATAGAGGCGACCCATTCCCGACATTTGAGCCAACCTCCCCAATGTCTGACGTGCTGCATCAAAAAAATGCAACGCAGCATCAAGATTATTTTGAGCAATATAAGCAAAATGTTCGTCTAAATCTTGACTTGCTCTTGGTGTAATGGCAATACGTTTAGTCATTGCTACTTTTCGTCAAGTTGAGACACCAAGTGAGTACGTTTTTGCTCCCACCAATCATCGGTAATCTCTACAGAATTGCCACTATCCAAACCAGCCAACAATAACGACTCTACTCGCAATGCTCTTGCTTGTTCTTGGCGAATTAGGTGCAAGATATATTCCGCTGCATTGCTGTAGCCTCCGATCGCGACTTGTTCGTCAATAAATTTTTGAATTGAATCGGGAAGAGGAAGATTGAGAGTCATATTTTTTATCCTTCCTGATGTGCGATCGCCTTTAGCATATTTTCAATATTATAAACCAAATTTAACCTATTTTCGTTTGTGTAGGTGCGTCGCTTTTTTCAATCTCGCTGAAAAATCTAGAAATCTGTGAGCGACGCACCGCAGAGCCTAATTAGTTCGATCGCGCTCTATCTTGGATGGTGCGTCGCTGGTGTAAAATGTCGATCGCACTTGCAGGTTGTAGAATAATCCGCACCCTATATCCTTAACTAGCTGTAGGGTGCGTCGCAATCCAGAATCTCGGTAAAAAATCGAAAAATCTAAAAGCGACGCACCGCAGGGTTTAATTAGTTCGATCGCACTTTATTTTCGATGGTGCGTCACTGTGAGATTGTCGATCGCATTTGGAGACTGTAGAAGAATCCGCACCCTACAAATCTAATCCTGCATCTCCTCCATATTTGGTCGTATCGGAGAGCGTAGCGATTCTAGCTGCGACAGCAGGCAAGGCTCAACAAAAATCGACCTCACCGCAATGCGAAAACCGATATAATCATTAGGGAGAATGGGTTTCCCGATGTCTGATGGCCACGCACACGCCGTTTGGCGAGCCGCGCTGCGACAAAAGGCTTTCCCATCTTTCGCGGAACCGCCACGCATTACTCGATTGATGATTGCGCGAGGTTCCCAAGAACTTCCGTCAGTCGGTGTCTTAAAGTAGTTTTGGGAGTAATCGTCATTGCACCATTCCTGAACATTACCGTGCATACCATAAAGTCCAAAAGCATTAGGAGGAAATCTGTCCGCTTCCCTTGCTCTAAAGAAGGGACCACCCATATAATAATTGGCTAACTCCGGGGTAATAGTGTCTCCAAAATGAAATGGCGTTGTTGTACCAGCGCGACAGGCGTATTCCCATTCTGCTTCACTGAGCAGGCGATATTTTTTTCCGGTGTGCTGCGATAGTCGGTCACAGAATAAGACGGCATCATCCCACGGTATCTTGTCTACAGTATGTTTTTTACTGTAGTAAGAAGACGGGTTGTTTCCCATCACGGCTTGCCACTGTGCTTGGGTGATGGGGTATTTTCCTGCAAAAAAAGCGGGTACTGTGACTTCATGCTGCGGACTTTCATGATCCATTCTACCTAATTCTGTTAATGGCGAACCCATCATAAATGTGCCGCCGGGAATGTAAACCATTTCCACTATTTCGTTCCCTATGTCTTCGGGAAAGTAGAAAGCAAATGACTTGCGGCAGCTAATTTGTTGTCCATCAGAATCAACTGTAATAACATCAAATTCAAATATAGAATCGTTTGGCAAATGTTGTTTTATCTTATCCTCATTTATATCTTTCAGCAGCGAACAGGCAGCTAATTGTACCTGTATTGACTTATCCCTTACTGCTCCAATTATCAAATCTAATCCTGCATCTCCATATTTAAGTGCATCGGAGAGTGCGGCGATTCTAACTTCGGCAGAAGGCACGCCCAAGCGGCTTTTAACACCCGCAACTCCTCCAAGTACCGCAGCATCGCTAGGAATTAAATTTTGACCGCCAAGGACGGCATCGTATTCTTTGGGTCTATTTTGCTCGCTTGGCATAGCATTTTAACCTCTATAATATCTACAACTGTGGCATTTATCTAATAATTATGTCAAATATTCAAAACTTATAATATGTTTGAACAATGTCTTTTTATGTCATGCTGAATATAGCGCAGCGCAAGTCCTAATAGGGCGTTATCCTTTGCGGTGCAAGGGTGCTAAAATTAGATTTTTTGTGTAACATTAGCTAGACAAAGGTTAAGGATATCGGGCATGACAGCGACTGTGAATCGAGCTAACTGCGGACAAACTGGCAAAATAGTGGCGAGTGCTATTTTTGGATATAGGCTTTTGAGAACAAGCATGAAGAAGGCGATTTTGACTGGCCCAATTGTGGCGGGCATTCTGGGTGTGGTATCGCCCGCGCAAGCTTTGCAGGTGCAGGTGACGCCGCCAAATCCCGAATTAGGAGATACGCTGTCAGTCATCATTCAGGTAGACAGCGGCAGCCCGACTCCAACGGTTTCGGTACAGCAAAAAAATTACCCGGCTTTTCCCATGGGCAATAATCGCTTTCGGGCCCTGCTACCGACGACACCACTGGAGAAACCCGGTGCGCGCCTTCTTCAAGTCTCCGGTGACGGACAAGTGCAGAATTTGAATGTGCAAGTGCGCGATCGAGATTTTCCCACTCAATCCATCTGGCTGCCGCCCGGGAAAGACTCCGAAGGTACAGATGCCGAATTCGATCGCGTGGACGCGTTTAAAGCACTGGTGACACCCCAAAAATTTTGGGATGGCAAATTGTTGCGCCCCAACTCCGGCGAAATTACCACTATTTACGGCGTGCGGCGGTACTATAATGGGGTATTTGCTAAGGACTACTACCACCGCGGCGTCGATTACGCGGGCGCTTACGGTTCCCCTGTAGTTGCACCGGCCGCCGGTCGCGTGTCTCTCGTGGGACGCGAATCCCAAGGGTTCAAAATCCACGGTAATGTAGTTGGTATCGACCACGGCCAAGGGGTAGCAAGTATTTTGATGCACCTCAGCCGGATTGATGTCAAGGAAGGCGATTTCGTCAAAGCGGGTCAAGTAATTGGTGCTTTGGGGTCAACGGGGGCTTCGACAGGCCCTCACCTGCACTGGGGACTTTACGTGCACGGGCAGTCGGTCGATCCGGTACCTTGGCGGCTTCAGGGAGTTGAGTAAGACTTTTTACCGATTTTGACGAATTTAAAAGTCAATTATGGGGTAAGTTTGTGGCTGGGGTGTGTAGATAACTGTTCTGGGTTATCACTATTGGGTTATGATTTGTAGAAAAATTCTCAACTCAAGCCTCAAAACTCGAATCTCAAGACGCCAGCAATTGCGTCTTTACAAAACAAAACTGTATTAATGATGCCGTTGAGCGGGAAGCATATATGAGTATTGAAAAAATTGTTGAACAGGCTTTGCAAGACGGCTATTTAACGCCGTCTATGGAAGCTGAGGTAGGACGTATCTGTAATACGGCTTCTGAATTGTCGATCGAAGAGTACATGGCTCTCGATCGCCTGATGGGAGCTTTGTTGACCGGAGAAGTGGTGGTTTTGCCGCGCAAACAGTTCATCAATGTGATGGAAGAGTTGGTGCTTAGCGAGGCGATCGCCAGAGTTGCAGAAATTGAGGCGACGAGCAGCGAGCTGAGTCTGGATGTGGGAGATATTGCGGCTTATGCTTTAAATAGGCTTCCCCCTCTGTACGCTACGACGGAAGAGGGAGCTCACTTTCAAAGGGCTAGGGCTAAGGAGCAGCTTCACGATTTGATTTCCAAAGAAGTTAACGCAGCGATCGACCGCAACTTGGTCAGACCTGAACCGGTAAACCCCACAGCTTTGGGTAAGCCGTCTTCTGGAACCGAAGTTCTGTCAAATCTGAGCAATTGGCTGCAAGCTAACGCCGTTAATTTTGAGCCACAGCCTTAGTACCACGTCCAAAAGCTCTATTTTGGTTAACTCGATCCCGCTGAATTAAAAAAGCGGGATTTTTAGTTTTTGAGCCACAAACAGTTGACAGTTGACCGCTTGTCAGTCAGCGAAGCCGAAGGGTTGACCTGGGATAACTACCTCTACCTAGAAGTCCGAGGATTTGATTAGTCATATCGTTTCCGGTTGTATCGGAATTATTTAACCGCAGAGGGCGCAGAGAACACAGAGAGATAAATGAGAGATTAATACAGGACGATGCTACCGGATTTGATATCACAAGATATCCGTCACAATTGAAAAAAAATAAAGGAATTGTTTGTTTTAGGTAGCAAACAATTCCCTTTTCTTTCTGGCCTCTGCCCTCTGACTGATGACTAATGACTGATGACTTGAAACGATTAATTATTGCTCTCAGAAGAGTCTGCTGAGGGGGCGGCAGTAACTTTTGTTTCTCGTTTTTCACGTTTTTTCCGTTCAGCTTGGATGACATCTTGAAGCACTATTCGCGCTTGAGCCATTTTTTCCAAATTGCTGCGGTACAAATCTAAATCTTTGCTAACTTTGTCTTCAGGTAGATGCAAAGCTGCACTGATTTTGCCGATCGCGTCGTTGCGAGTTTCTTGGTTTTTTACCATCTCGGGGTCAGCTTTTTCTAACAGTGAGAACAAACCGATCGCAAATAAGCGACTGTACTTAAATTGAGCGTTGCTGGCGATCGCCCCTAAGGACGCTTGCAAATCTCCTGTATCTTCAAAGCTGCTGGAGCGATCGAGCCACGAGAGCAACTCAGACCCTCCAAGGCGATCGGCCAAGCTTTCCAATCTGTGAGCGTCTTGCTTGTAGCGATCGGGATCGTCTTCTAGGGCTTTGCACAAAGCGTTAAAAATCGAAAGTCTGTCTGCTTCTGGGGCGTACCCTAGCATGAATCGATCGAAAGCTGTCACCACGCCCAAAGCATAAATCGGGTCGTATTGAAAATCTACATTCGCCGAAAGCAAGTGCATTTCTACCATCAACTCTTCTACCACTCGACGGTAAATAGAGTTAATCGGCCGAGTGTGAATCGTATAGAAACTTCGCTTAGTATCTGAAACGGTACGGTTCTTGTTCACCTGAGTTTTATAGATAAATAATTGTGCCGCCACAGGTGGACCAGCGCGGCATGAGTAAAGTCGGGGGAGTCGATTGGCGATCTCCCTGGCAAAATTTGCCAGTTTTTTTTAACTGTGCAGCCGAGACTGCGAGACAAAATTTTATCGAGAAGATTTTGCGGGCGATCGGCAGCAACAATTAATCTGTCGCAATACGATGGCAAAAGCCAAGTATCTTTACAATCATAGCTCTTCTGGGATCGCTCCTAAATCCCATCTTCTGACTTCCCGGCCCTGTTCGGGCAACCTTTATCACAATCAGATTTTACTGTCAAGCCCAATCCTCAAAAATCCCACGAACATGACAATTTCTCCTGAATTAAGAGCTTTAGCCCAATACATGGCGGGCGAATTTGACAACCGAGAACAAGCGCTAGCAGACCCGGCGTGGTACGTCCACCTGCGTTTTTGGCAAAGACCCCTGCCCGTTGCTCTATTTTCCGAGCCCAGCATTGCCCTGTTTGCCGAACAAGCCAATATTCTAGAATTAGATAAGCCTTACCGTCCCCGCATCGTGCAACTGAGGCACGTGAAGAGGGCGCCGGAACTTATAGAAGCTCAGTATTATATGTTCAAGGATATCGCAGCCGTCAAAGGAGCCGGTCGCAACCCCGACTTACTGGCACAACTAAAGGGCGACCAAATCGAACTTCTTCCCGGCTGCACCCTCTCGGTTGCAGTGCAAAATTTAGGCTCAAATCGCTATCGATTTCGGGCGTCTCTGCCGGAAGGAACTCGTTGCTGCTTTACCTACGATGGGCAAACTTACCAAGTAGACTTGGGATTTGAAGCCGCAGACGAGGAATTTTTCAGCTACGACAAAGGAATCAGCCCCACGACAGGCAAGGCTATCTGGGGAGCTTTAATGGGCCCTTTTAGATTTGTGAAGCGTCAGGATTTTGCTTCTGAAATATTGGCCAATACGCTTGGGATCGGATCGGACGGCGGTTGAAACCGCGTCTACAGAAACAAAGTCCGCCTCCGCGGACTAAAGAAGAAGATCGCGTAATTTTCACCGCCCGGTCTTTAACCTGCACCAGACACGTGCAAGTTTGTGTAGACGCGATTTCAATCGCCCGGTCTTCTTCAACCTGCGGAGGCAGGTTTTGTTTGTGTAGAAGCGGTTTCAACCGCCCGGTTTTCTTAACTTGCGCGCGGCACCCCCTCTAGAGCTTCTTCTTCTGTTTCAAAGATTTCAAAGACAGAATCCATCATGGTGACTTCAAACACCAGTTTGGCTTCTGGATGAACATTGCAAATGCGGAAACTGCCCTTAACTTTATCCGCATCGCGCATACCGGCTACCAACGAGGTCAGGCCAGAACTATCGATAAAGTTTACCTGACCAAGATTCACGACGACATGACGGCTGAGTTTGGAAATACACTCTTGCAACTTGAGGCGGAATTGCCAAGCTGTCGTGATGTCCAACCGTCCTGTCGGTGCTAAGACGATAACTGTTGTACCGTCAGATAGCGTGTGGGTTTTTTGATCAATATGAATCACTGACCCTTCCCTCAAATTTATGACTATTTATCGCGGTGGTTACTTTCTGCTATACAAATACTAGACTTGTCTAGACATTTGCTTCTTACTTCACAGGGAGCATGGGAGCGGTTATCCCTCAGTAAGCTTTCGCGCTTTAGCCAAGCGTGATAAATTAATCGCTGCCTTCAAGTCTCTGTCCATTGAGTTACCACAACTTTCGCTGTTGAAGGTTCTTTCTTTCAGTGGCATATCTTGGATATGCCCACAGCTTGACTATTGTTTTGCAAGGGCGGAAACCAGCGGTCAGCAATGATTATTTCACAACCAAACTTTTTCGCCTTATATTCTAGGTGACGCTTGAATTCAGAGAATCCACAGTCAGCTATTACCTGTGCTAGTTTGTGATTTTTTAGCATCCCATCAACATTTAAATCTTCTACTTATCGTTGCGTGGTTTTTGCATAAGTAAGTAGTGACTTGATGCTGAAAGTCCAAGTTTTTTCACAAATGGCGCAGGGTTTGAACATGGCACACTATGAGTGTTTGTGTAAAAGTTTACCATTCTGTCTACTCAATTGCTAGCTAAGCACTTTCTCAGTAGTTTAACTCAGGTCGGTGACTGCTGAGGCATCCAATTCGCCCAATCTTGCGGTTTTAAGAACTTTGAGTAGAGTTCGGCTTCTGGAGAGTTGGGTTCTGGCTCGAAACAATACTCCCAGCGTACCAGAGGTGGCAGGGACATCAGAATCGATTCGGTGCGTCCGTTGGTCTGTAAGCCAAAGGTCGTGCCCCGATCGTACACTAAGTTAAATTCAACGTAACGGCCGCGGCGGTAAAGTTGGAAATCGCGCTCGCGATCGCCGTATGCTTTCGATCGGTGTTTTTCAACAATTGGGGTGTAAGCCGGCAAAAATGCGCGGCCGCAGTCCTGTATGAAGGCGAACAGCGACTCCCAGCTTCTAGGCTCAGGGTTTCCGACATTTTTGCTGTACTCAGCAGCTTTCCCTTTGACATTCTGGTCGCGGTAAAGCGGGCCTTGAGCGTTTTGGTAGTCAAAAAACAGGCCGCCGATACCGCGAGTTTCTTGGCGGTGGGGCAGGTAGAAATATTCGTCGCACCAGAGTTTAAATGCCTGGTAATAGTCCGAGTGGTGTTTGTCGCAAGCTGCTTTCAGAGTTTTGTGGAAATGAGCTGCATCCTCATCCAACAGGTAATAGGGCGTCAAATCGACACCGCCACCAAACCACCAAATCGGGCCCGCTTCAAAATAACGGTAATTCAGGTGAACCGTAGGCAAGTAGGGATTGCGGGGGTGCAGCACCATCGAAGTACCAGTGGCGTAGAAATCGTGACCGGCAGCTTCTGGGTGCTTGGTCAGAATCAAAGCAGGCAAACTTTCGCCCCAAACTTGGGAAAAATTAACTCCGCCTTGTTCAAACACATTGCCTTCGCGCATAACGCGAGAACGTCCGCCCCCGCCTTCGGAGCGTTCCCAAGAGTCCTCTTTAAATTTGCCGCCGCCATCGACCAGTTCGAGGGCTTGACAAATTTCGTCTTGTAGGCTTTTCATAAATTGGCTGACTCTAGCTCTAGAGTCAGCGGGCGGCAAAAACGGAGAAGTCGTGGTTTTAAGTGTTGTAGAAACTGTCATAAAATTTTCTGTTGTCAGATTTGAATCTTAGATGGTGATGATTGCCAAATCCAGTCGCCATGTAATTATGCCACCGCAGGTCTGCAAATGATCGCTATGAAGTTACATTAAAAAATAGCAATAAAAATATACTTAAACTTGCGATCGAACATTCACTGACACAATTGCAGAGCTATGGTGGAGAACACAATGCCCAGTACACTCGATATTAGTTCAGTCTTAGAAATCCTGCGACCTGTGCAAGACCCCGAACTGCAAAAAAGTTTGGTGGAATTGAACATGATTCGTAACATCAAAATTGACGGCGGAGTCGTCAGTTTTACTTTAGTGCTGACAACGCCTGCTTGCCCGCTGCGAGAGTTTATTGTCGAAGATTGCCAAAAAGCGGTCAAACAGTTGCCAGGAGTCGAAAAAGTGGCAGTGGAGGTGACAGCCGAGACTCCCCAGCAGAAGGGAGTGGTCGATCGGCAAGGCATAGAAGGCGTTAAAAATATTATCGCCATTTCCAGCGGCAAAGGCGGCGTCGGCAAAAGCACGGTAGCCGTGAATGTGGCTGTAGCGCTAGCGCAAACCGGAGCCAAGGTGGGTTTGCTGGATGCCGATATCTATGGGCCCAACGATCCAAATATGTTGGGTTTGGGGGACGCGAAAGTGATGGTTAGGGACGGAAAAAGCGGGGAAAGCCTCGAACCCGCGTTTAATTACGGCGTCAAATTGGTGTCGATGGCGTTTTTAATTGAGAAAGACCAGCCTGTAATTTGGCGCGGCCCAATGTTGAATGGGATTATCCGGCAGTTTCTGTATCAGGTGAATTGGGGCGATTTAGATTATCTGATTGTCGATATGCCTCCGGGTACTGGAGACGCGCAGTTGACGATGGCCCAAGCGGTGCCGATGGCGGGTGTGGTGATTGTGACGACGCCGCAGACGGTGGCTTTGTTGGACTCCCGCAAGGGGTTGAAGATGTTCCAGCAGTTGGGAGTCTCGGTGTTGGGAATTGTGGAAAACATGAGCTATTTTGTGCCGCCGGATATGCCTGACAAGCAATATGATATTTTCGGTTCCGGCGGCGGGGAAAGGACGGCGGCAGAGTTGGGAGTGCCGCTGTTAGGCCGCATTCCGCTGGAAATTCCGCTGCGCGAAGGTGGCGATTCGGGTGTGCCGATTGTGGTGGGACAACCGGGTTCTGCTTCGGCGAGGGAGTTGCGGGCGATCGCGGGTCGGATTGCTGGTAAAGTTTCCGTAGCAGCCCTAGCCTAAATTACATTGGAATTAACATTACCCGAAATCAGGAGACTGCACGTGCCTTTCGTAGTGTCGGCTTAACGTCAAACGCACTCAGAGACTGCTGTTGGACGATTAAGGCCAGATCCCCCCTAGCCCCCCTTAAGAAGGGGGGGGACAGGAGTCTTCTCAAAGTCCCCCTTCTTAAGGGGGATTTAGGGGGATCTAGACTTAGGTAAAAACAAGATTTATCAAAGCTTTCAGGCTTAAGTTGACACTCCTTGGGCACGTGCCGTGTCCCTACCTGATTATTTTGGGGTAGGGAGACGGCATTGCCGTCTCCGAACTCGATCGCCAAGAAACGGTAAACTATAAACAGCAAACATCACATTCAAACAATTATGATTTTTCCTGGTTCCGCAGTTCGAGTTAAAGATAAGGGCGAGATTTACTACGCTTTTCAAGGACAAGTCCAGCGAGTTACCGACGGGAAAGTCGCCGTACTGTTTGAAGGTGGCAATTGGGACAAGTTGATTACTTTCCGCCTGTCGCAGTTGGAACTTGTCGATGCTACGGCTGGCCGCGCGAAATAGTCATTGGTCATTAGTGAGTTGTTATTGGTTATTGGTTGTTGGTTATTGGTTATTGGTTATTAGTTATTAGTTATTGGTTGTTAGTACCCACTTACAAATAACAAATAATAAATAACCAACTGCTAACCGCCAAGTGACAACTGTCAACTGCCAACTCAAAGAGGGCGGGCACGCACCATCCACCGCCCCTACAAACTGTCAACTGTCAACTGTCAACTGTCAACTGACTAATATGCGTTTACCTTTACCTCAATTTGCTACAAAAGAGCGTCATCCCGATCGCATTGCTGAAGTCATCGAGACAGCAACTACAGAGTTTCTAGCTCAATGCTTGGAACCGGATGACTTGAGTTTTCCGGTGATGCCGCCTTTTGGGAGTTGGGTGAAGGCGGAAGATGAAGAGTCTAAAAATCAAATCTACGGCGTAGTTTACCATGCTACCACTAGCCCGATCGACTCGGTGCACAGAGCTCGGGCTTTGGGTTTATCGCTGGAAGAGTTGCGGGAAGAACAACCGCAGATTTTTGCGATGCTGAAAACCGAGTTTCGAGTGGCGCTTGTGGGGTTTGAGAAGCCACCGGAAAGGTTGAACGGCCACGGCCCATCGAGGGGTACAATTTATCAGTATTTGCCGCCGCGCCCGCCGCAAATTCACCAAGCGGTTTATCGCTGCGAACCGGATGAGGTGATTGATTTTACGGTGCAGTTGGATTTTTTGAGGACGCTGCTGGGAGTGACGAATGCGCCTGTGGATGCGCTGGTGGCTGCGACGATTCGGGAGATTTATCAGTTGCGAATGCGCGATCGATCTTGGTTGGTGGAAGCGGGGAGGAATTTAAGTGTTTTGTTGAAGGATGATTATGACAGGTTGCGGGTGATTTTGAGTCAGATTCATCCGTAATACTCGACAAAATTGAAATAGCCTGAAGCTGGCATTTTATAGATGACAGGTTTCCTAAACTAAACTAAACTATCAATAGTTCAGACCCCACTTTACTGCTATACAAAATAAATCTTATGCAGGGATCAATACTCGCAGGACGCTATCACATCATAAAACACTTGGGAGGCGGTGGCTTCGGTCAGACTTACCTGGCTGAAGATAAAAGGCGATCGGGAAATCTTCGATGTGTCGTCAAACAACTTAAGCCGCAGTTTACCGATCCGCAGACTTTAAGTATAGCTAGACGTTTATTTAAAACAGAAACAGAAAGCCTCCACCAGCTAGGAACTCATTCTCAGATTCCCGAACTTTTGGATCACTTTGAGGAAAATCAAGAATTTTATTTAGTTCAGGAGTTGATTGATGGAAGAGATTTAAGTAAAGAAATTATCCCTGGCCAGCGGCTTAGCGAGTCGGAAGTTATGGCTATTTTGCATGAAATCATAGAAATATTAGTATTTGTTCAGCAACACAAAGTCATCCACCGGGATATTAAACCTACTAATTTAATGAGGCGCAATTCCGATCGCAAAATATTCTTAATTGACTTTGGTGCTGTCAAACAAATTACTACTCAAATAGTTAATACCACTGGGCAAATACCGCCGACTATTGGCATCGGTACTGGTGGGTATATGCCAGCGGAACAAAATAACGGACATCCTAACTTTAGCAGCGATATCTATGCTGTGGGAATGACTGGGATTGAATGGCTGACGGGGATACTTCCGCACGAGTTGCCAAAGGATGCTAATGGTGAAATTGTTTGGCGCGATCGGGCTCGAGTTAGCGACGGCTTTGCTAATATTTTAAACAAAATGGTGCGCTATCATTTTCGCGATCGCTACCAGTCAGCCGCAGAGGTGTTGCAAGCTCTCAACAATTTAAGGAGAGTTCGACCACCTACTACTGTAATATCATCTCCTAACTTATTGACATTAATGAGTAACTGGACGCGAGAACATATAATTGGTTTGCTTGGGGTTAGTTTGGCTGCTATATTTGGTGTAGCAGCATTCTTTACACCAGAAATTAGAAAGATGCTGGGATTGGAGGGTGCGGATAATCTGGCAAGTTATGACAATACAGCCAAAGGCATTAAAATCAAATATCCCGATAATTGGACTAAACAAGAAGAGTCTAACGCCATTACCCAAGAGGTGGTTCAATTTATTTCACCGAAAGAAAGCGAGGGCGATAAATTTCAAGAACGGCTGATTGTGACAGTCGAACCTACGACGAATAATAAAACCCTTGATGAATATACCAAGTTATCTAAACAAGAAATCCTGAATTTAGATAAAAATGCTAAGATAGATAAAGAGGAAGAATCTACTCTGGCTGGCAAAAATGGGTATAGAGTTGTTTATACAACAAAAGAAGGGAATGAAGAGTTTAAAAAATTGAATGTTTGGACAATGAAAAATGACAAGGCTTATTTGATAACCTATGAGGCGGAAGCGGGAAAGTACGAGCAGTTTTTGCCGGTTGTTGAGAAGATGATTAAGTCGCTGGAAGTTCAAGACACGAAATAAATTTATTGAGGCAGTTGTCAGATTATGGTGACAGTATCAATCAAAGATGAATATGTTGAAGTGTTGAGTGCTTTGGGTGATTTGCAGGCCGCTATGGATTTGGCAATCCAACGTTATACCATCGAGCAGATTACAGGTAAAATTGCTGAACTTCGGCAAAGAAATGCTCAGTATCAAGCTAAATATGGCATGGATTATCTCACTTTTAACCAGCGAGTTTCTGAAGATGAAGTTTTTATCAGAAATCTAGAATCGAAGGTTAATAATTTGTGGGAAATTGACTTGGCTGATTGGGAATTTTGCTATAAGGGGATAGGAGATTGGACGCGCAAGTTACAGAGTATTTTACTTGAAACTAATAATTTATTAAATGCCTAATTTATACATTATTGGCGGTGCTAACGGTTCTGGAAAAACCACCGCCGCTAGGGAAATCTTACCCTACTTCCTAGAGGTTTTTGAATATGTCAACGCCGATGAAATAGCGGCGGGTCTTTCTCCTTTTAACCCTGAATCTGTAGCTATTCAATCGGGACGATTAATGTTAGAAAGGCTATCAACTTTAGTCAAGGCTGAAGCTGATTTTGCTTTTGAAACTACTCTAGCTGCTCGGAATTTTGCCCGATTTTTGCGAGAGTGTAGAACTAAAGGTTATCAAATCAACTTAATTTATTTTTGGTTGCAAAGTCCTGAATTAGCCATTACGCGGGTACGCCGACGGGTAGAAAGTGGGGGCCACAATATCCCAGAAGATACTATCCGCCGTCGCTACGAACGGGGACGGACAAACTTAATAGATTTGTATTTACCTTTATGCGATACTTGGATGGTGTATGATAATACTAAAAGTCAACCTCAATTGGTGGCAGCATCCGGTAACGATCGAGAGGAAATTATTTATGAACCCCCAATCTGGAACCAAATCATCCTTAGATAGTAAACCGCAAATTACCCTCACAGAACTCCAGCAAAAGATTGATGCTGGGGTTAAAATTGCTATTGCTAAAGCCATAGAAAAACACCGCAAATTAGGGGAATCAATTAGCATTTGGCAAGATGGCAAAGTAATTACTTTAACTGCCGATCAAATTCCTCCCCTGAAATTAGATAATGATAGTTAACCTTAATTAGCACTTACGGGGGCCGAGAAACCGGGTTTTTTACGAAAAATATTCGTCGTAGCCGACAGATTAGGTAAAAACCCGGTTTCTTTGGTCGCAGTGAGTAAATCCTGAGAATCTTCAAAATTAACGTAATCACTCAATCTGATAAATGTAAGCATCATCAACATTGAATACTAGCGGATTGTCAAAGTGTATCTACCTCTTTCGCCTTTTTTATAAGCATTAACAACTACGGTATAGCGGCCGCTAGCGGGTAAGGTGACAGTGACAGAAGAATTGGAATTTGAGCTGCTGATGTCGTCATTTTTTGCTAACAGTTTTTCATCAGGGCTAAAAAGTGCGACTAAGGTATCAAAATCGCGGCTTTCTACGCTAATTGTAACTGATTGACCGGCTCGGCCTTGAAAGGTATGTTGCTCGTACAGACTTCCGTCAGAGGGAAGGGCAGAGGATCTACCGGGTATTAATGAGTTATTAGCACTGAGTAGGGTTGTAGATGTTGGTTGAGTCGGTGTATTATTTTGAAGATATCTAATTCTATTTAGGGATCTCGGTAAGTCCGTCTATCTCCGTCTACCTCCTCCTTGTTGCTTATATAACTCGATTACTTTTAATACCCCTTGATAATCATCTATCCTTCCCTGTTGCTGAAGTAAGTCTGCGGCTTTCTGAAGGTCTGTTATTGCACCTCGCTTGTCTCCTAATGCATAGCGACCTGCACCACGGACTATGTAAGCATCAACTTGACCAGGGTCAATTTTCAGGGCTTGGTTACAATCGGCTATCGCACCCTGCTTGTCTCCTAATTTGAGGCGGACGCTACCCCGGCTACTGTAGGCTTCAGCTTCATTAGGGTTAATTTTCAGGGTTTGGTTGAAATCGGCTATCGCACCCTGATTGTCTCCCAATGCTGAGCGGGCAGCACCCCGGTTGTAGTAGGCATTGGCAAGGTTAGGATCAATTCGCAAAGCTTGGTCGAAATCTGCGATCGCACCCTGTTTGTCTCCTAACTCATAGCGGGCACTTCCCCGGTTGCCGTAGGCTTCGGCAATGTTAGGATTAATTTGCAAAGCTTGGTTGAAATCTGTGATCGCACCCTGTTTGTCTCCTAATCTACGGCGGGCAGATCCTCGGTTGTAGTAGGCTGCGGCAATGTTAGGATTAATTCGTAAAACTTCGTTGAAATCGGCTATAGCACCCTGGTTGTCTCCCAATGCTAAGCGGACAAATCCCCGGTTGTTGTAGCCTTGCGTATAGTTAGGATTAATTCGTATAAATTGGCTTATATCTTCGATCGAACCCTGGTTGTCTCCTAATTCATAGCGAGCACCAGCTCGGTTGTAGTAAGCCTCAGCATAATTAGGATTAAGCTGAATTGCTTGACTATAAGCGGCTACAGCACCCTGATAATCTCCTTTATTAAACTTATCCCCACCCTGAATAAAGAAATCATCAGCTTTCGGCCCAGTCGCCACAGGCGCACTCGGAACCTTTACCCCTAAATCCACTTGAGATGAAGCCAACAATCTCAAACTCGTATTAATCGGAATCCCCAGATTGAAACCAGTCTTAGCAATTTGAATATTCTGATTAATACTGCTAGATTCCGCCGCCCTCGTATCCGCCCTCCCGTGAATTCCCACTACCTCGCCATTCTCATTCAACACCGGCCCCCCGCTCATTCCCGGCAGCGTATTGTTACTATAAACCAACGCATAACCATCTTCTAAAGGTCGAGAAGCATTAGCAGTAATCCGCCCATCGGTGAAATTGTAAATCGAAGTATTAATCGCCGCTGAAGTCTTCGGAAAACCTGCCACATAAGCAGCTTTCCCTTCCGTCGCCAAATCCGAGTTGCCAATCTTAGCCACGCTGTAAGTTTGACTGCTGGTAAACTCGACAACTGCTAAGTCAATATTTGGCAGTTTTTTCACACTGCTGTAATTGAGCAAATAGCGCTTGTCGTCAGGGGTGACAATCTCATATTTAGCTTGAGCATCTTTGAAAACGTGACGGGCTGTGAGCACGGTGTAAGTGTTGCCATTCCGTTTGATGATGATTCCAGAACCAGGATTTTTACTATCAATCAGGACTGTGATAGATTTAGCTATTTTGCCGACTTCATCAGCAGATATTGCGAAAACTGCGGTTGGTTGGGCGATGACAATAGTTGCAACTGTACCGATTAAGGCGATGGGAATTTTGTTGGAGAAGTTCATTGAGTTTAGGTGTTAATGGAATAGGTGAGTTGAGCTTAATTTAATTTGTACTTTCGGAAATCTCGTTGGTATCGAAGTTTCGATCCCCCTAAATCCCCCTTAAGAAGCAGGGCAGTTTTATTGTCGGAAAAAGAAATCTGAAACTATCGAAAGCATCGCTCAAAGGTCGGATAGCACTTTTGCCAAGGTACGTAGTTGCGCTTCAGCGCTCTGTCCTAATCTTAGAAAGAGCGCTGAAGCGCAACTACGTACCTAATTTATATGACAACAATAAAACCACCCTGCTAAATCCCCCTTAAGAAGGGGGACTTTGAGTTTTCTTGGGTTTCTCTCGTTTTTCTCGAAGGCTCGATCCCCCTAAATCCCCCTTAATAAGAGGGACTTTGACTGCTCTCTTGTCCCCCCCTTAAGAAGGGGGGTTAGGGGGGATCTCCGGGTTTCAAAACACGCGCTAGGGTCGATCGATCGCCCATAAGGAATACGAATTGACTATGGAGAAATAGGAGAAACATTTTCCTCAACAGGTGTCTCTTCCAAATATCTATCCACATCAACAGAACCAGGCCCAGTTTCAGATAATATATATCCAGATGCCAACCCGCGACGATCCATCAATCTTTGCAAAGTAGCATCAGCATCACTCCCCCGCTTGAGAGTGAATAGCAAAGTCCTATTCGTACAAGCATCGTCTTTGTTAACAGCAGCACATACCACCGGTTCTCCGTTCAGAATTCCAGTGTTAATATATTTGAGAGTACCGTTGTCGTAGTTTCGCTGAAATCTTCGACCTACCTCTTGGCAGCGTTTTTGGGCAGTCCACGGCGGCGGAAAATAGTTGTTAGAAGTCCAGCGAACGAGTGGCACATTCCCCCGTGGGGTGCGAACCAAGGTGACAGGCTGTCTGTTGAGAGTAGCGCAGAAAAAGCTATTATTTCCCGCACGGCTGGGTTGACTAAACAGCGCACTCGTGGTAGTAGAAACTACTAACCCTGTCAGGAGTCCCGTCAAGATTTTGAATTTCATAAGTATAAATTTTTGATATATTATCTCATAGCTGAGCTACATTTGCAACCTGGAACTTATCCTGATGCTGAAGCCGCAAATCAGTCTGTCATAATTTATTTAAACAAAAAAATCATATGTGGGTAGAGATAACAGCACTAAATCAGATTCCAGAACGGGATATTTTGAAGGTAAAAGTTGAAGGAATTTCACTTATTTTGAATCGCCAAGGTGCGAATGTCACTTGTTACCGCAATGCTTGCACTCATTTAGAATATCCGATCGACATGGGTAAGGTTGATAACGGCATCATTACTTGTCCGTTTCACAAATATCGGTTCGAGTTAGATACTGGTAAATGTTTGAATGCACCGAGTGATTCCCTAGAGTCTTATCCCGTAAAGATTGAGGGCGAAATCGTTTTTGTTGACATCGATGAATCATGATTCATCAGTCATTTATTCATACCAATTTGAAACAAAATCTCATAATAATAAAAAATGAGAACAAGAAATTAGAGGTTTTTACCTGTAGGGAAACCGCACGGCACCGTGTCTGACAATCTATGCCTTAAGACAGATATTTTTTATACAGTTAATAACCTTTAATAACCGTAACAACAATTTGTCAAAATCTTATTATGTGCTGTTTCCAACACAAACCTGCTAGCCCCGGGAGGCTTTGCCGACATGGGAGTCAAACAAGGCAGAGCATAAGAATCTGAGTTTCCTGGTAAAGTACAAAGTCCCACGCATTTAATAGAAGGGCTCCGAGCATGATACCAGCAATTTTATAACCCAACACGGTTCACTTAAGACAGATCCCCCCTAACCCCCTGAACCAAGCAGGGCAGTTTTATTGTCGGAAAAAGAAATCTGAAACTATCGAAAGCATCGCTCAAAGGTCGGATAGCACTTTTGCCAAGGTACGTAGTTGCGCTTCAGCGCTCTGTCCTAATCTTAGAAAGAGCGCTGAAGCGCAACTACGTACCTAATTTATATGACAACAATAAAACCACCCTGCCTAACCCCCCGAACCAAGGGGGGGACAAGAAGCTCTTAAAGTCCCCCTTCGATGCGGGGGATGCGAGGGGGATCTCCGGGCATAAATAGTGTTAAGTAAACCGTATTGTTTTATAACCCAACAAACATTCTCAATAGTGTTCATACTCCTCGTACCTTCACGCGGCAAGGATCGTCAAAGATAAAATCTCAACTAGGGACGGAAAACCAGATATTCCAATAAATAAAATTATGAAAAAACTATGCCTGTTTTTTTTTTGATGGTGATGATTAGCTTGGGAACAGTTGCAATTGTCAGAAGTCAGCAAACAACACCACCTATCAATACCTATAGTCAAACCGTGAAACGGGAAGTCTTCGCGAGTGGTTATCCTAGTGAGGCAGAAGGTAGAATTTTAGAATTAGTACGTTATACCATTCCTGGTATGGCAAAAATGCTGCCTCACCTTCATCCAGGGATGCAAATTTTCAAAGTTGAATTGGGGACACTCACCTATACTGTTGTCCAGGGAATCGCGAAAATTAAACGCGCCAATGGTAAAGAAGAAACCCTAGACGCGGGCAAAACTACTCGTCTGACGGTGGGAGATTCTTTAGTTGAGGCAGGGGGTATGGTGCATTACGGTCAAAATGAAACAGGAGATCTGGTAATTCTGCTTTCCACTTCTCTCCTGGATTCTCAGAAACCGAAAGCAATTTTGATCGAGCGTTAATCGACTTTACTGGTGCTTGGTGGTGGCGGATTAAAGTTTTGAACCGGCATCTGGGGTTCATATGGTGTCCGAGTAATTAAGCACAATCAGATTGGTTCGTAGTGCGGACTTCAGTCAGCTTTCATGCGGAGGACACTCCCGACGCACTACAAACTGTTTTTGTTATGGTAATAGAGCGGACATGATATGACTCTTTCCCAAGCACATCGCTTGGGAAGGAGTTAATTAACTTTAAACCACCGCACTTTTCAACCTATCACTTTGGCGCGCCGCTGGCGGAGGAAAATTGTCAAAAGCCCGATCGCCCCAACGATCAAAAGCAGCCATTCTTCCGGTTCCGGAACCCCAGAAACATTCAAAGGATTGTTCGGTTTCGTCAACTCCTCCTTACCCGATTCTATCTTTCTTTCAAATCGATCGCTCTTAGCTTCCGCCGCCTTTAGCTGCGCCCTTTGCGCGTCATTAACTAGCACAATCATCGAAGAATAAGGCGTGACGACTTTAAAGTTTTTAGCCAGCGAGTGCATTGCATCCAACTGAGTCAACTGATTGGAAGTTTTCTCTTTGCTAAGTGCAGCGATCAACTGTCGCGCAGCTATCGGTTTAAAACCTTCATTTTCATCATCAGTTATTTTCGCAACCGCCGCCGACTTGGGAGTTTTGGCATAACTCCAAACGTAGCCATCAACAACAGTAATTGCAGATTTCCCTGATGCTGCTGTCGTCGCCACTCGCTGCATCGCCTCTTTGATATCGGTAGAAACTCCGCCGCCGCTATCTTGAATCAGCTTTAAAGTTCCATCATCGTAAGCCGGTGGTAAGCCTCCCAAATGCACAGTCCATAGGGGTGAGGGCATGGAAACGCTGGTTTTGCGATCGTCGGATAACTCGTAACTGTGGCGATCGCTCACCAAGAATACAGTATCGTAAGTGCGATCGGCGCGCAACTGTGCAAACTGTTGCAGAATATCCTTAAGTTGGAGCGTACCATAAAACGTCAACTTTCCAACATCAAAACTCCCCAAATCTTCGACCAACTTCGGCGGCATCCCCGCAGCACTCGCCACATACAAATCAACCGTATTTGCTTTTAAACTATTCGCTTTCAACCATTCAAAAGTCTCCTTAACATCCTTTGTTTCCCCCGTCATACTGCGGGAAGTATCCAGAATCACTGCAAACTTTTTGCCCTGCGGCAGCGAATAATTTGCATCAACCAGCGGCTTAGCAGAAATCGTATTTTCTCCCGGCAAATTCGCCAGACGCGGTATTGGTTGCTGCTGCGAAACTGCTGGCACGAATCCCGGCAGCCAAGTTTCTCTTGCCTCTTTCCCCCTGTAATTTACCTGTTTTCCAGCAATTGTGCGGCGAGTATTTCCATCCCAATAAATGTTACGTTTTTCTGCTAAAACAGGCATCGCCCAACCCTGTGGTTGTCGCATCACTTTGTAAGTCAGCCACAAGTGCATTTCCGTTGGCCCATTAGTTGGCGCGGGCGAAAACTCTCGTTTAGCCGGAATTGGAAAAGCTCGCAAGCGGTATTGTTTCGGGCCAACTTGTTCGAGCAAAGCTGGATCTACGCTTTCTCTCACCTGCTGGTTGTAAACTTGCTGGGCGGCACCTCTGGGCGAGACAGTAAATACAAAACGCTTGTTCAAATCGCCAGTATCGCCCAGCCAAACTCCTGTAACTGCGGCGCTTTCCGGCAGTGAAAAGTAATAGAATACTTCTTGCAAGTTCGGCGTTTGATTTTTGTAAACTTCGTAGAGTTGAACGTCAGCCCAGTCGCCCTTTTCTGTGACTTTAACTTCTTGCGACTGCAACCATACTTTTTCCTCATTCACATTCAGCAAACCTGCTTTAGCTTCTTGGCGGTTAGATGTTGACTGCACCGCGTGTTTTACTGCTTCCGTGTCACCTTTTTGAATTTCGGTATCGAAGAATTCAGCGTAGAGTTTTTCGGCTTTTTTAACATCGGAATTAGAGCCTTGATACAAAAACGGCGACATGATAAAATTGTAGCTGTTCTGCACGTTGCGAGCCGCTGTGTTAGGCAAACTGAACGTATTTTTGTACATCTCATAAATGTGGTTGTTTTCTCCCACAGTGCTGAGATAGCGGTACGGAGATAAATAAGCATTAACTAAGCCCGATCGAATCATATCAGACTTGGCTAATAAAGTTTGACGTGCAGTGTCATTTGCTGCGGGAGTTGCCAGCATTTTCATTGCTTGAATTTGCGGTTGCTGTAGCAAAGCTGCGAAAATCGCCAGCCAAGCGGCCATAACTCCCAAGCTACCCATGATTGCTTGATTCTTTCCGTATTGGGAAGCAAAACTGCGAAATACTTTGCGTCCAGATTGGATGTAGAGAAAGCCGAAAAGCGAAGGCATTACTACGAATAAGCTGGAGGTAAGACCAAACAAAATCAAGGATAATGGTAGCCACCAAATTATCGATAATGAAGTGTATTTTAGAGAATCTATCAGTGGTGCTACCCAGACAAAACTGAAAAATCCAACTGTGATGGTAAATGCTACAGGTAGAGCGTAAAACATCAGCAAGGTTGCCGCCCAAGTTCCAACTAGCAGCATTAAGCTGTGAAATCCTAACTGTATCCATGCACTTCGCTGGTTTCCCCTGAATCCAATCAAACTGGAATTTCGGTTGCGAGCATCTTGAGATATTGAAATATCTTGAATATTTTCTTGTTTCCCAAAATATCCGTACAGCATTTCTACTAAAAATGCTGCAATGCACAAAACGATTGTAGCGATAATTAGCGAGCTGGCTGGATTCAGTTCTCGCAGCATAAACAGCCTGATTAAGCAGAGCAAAAACAACGGCGCTTCTACTCCATAAAACAAGCGCATTAGCTGCAATGGTTGCTTGTGAAAACGCCTTGCTCCTAGTATGGTAAACACTGTCGGTACTGCAATCAGTGCTGTTAGGGTCAAGGAAAATTCCAGGGGAATAATTCCGTCTATTGTGGCTTGGATTAACGGAATTGCTAGGTATGGCAAAATTCCTAGATAAACAGTTGACAAAAATGTCAAGTTCCACACCCAGAAAATTATTTTGAAAATTGCATCAAATACCTGCTTTGCTTTCATTTTTTGCTCCTGTTAAGCTTTGTTTGACGGCATTGTGTACGTTAGCAGTAAACTCTTCTACCTCAGGACTATCGGGATTTACGGAACTGTCAAAAAGAATAGAAACTAGCACCCAAGTCTGATTGCGATGGGTGATATCGCTGGCGATGCGCGATAAGAAGTTATCTGTGGTTTGGGCTTGAGATTGCAACCAGTATGCAGCGGATAGTTTGTTGTCTTTGAGATACAGCCAGCGAGCAGTTACGGTAGGAGTTAGCTGTTTTTGTTCTATGCGATTGACGGAGATGCCACTGGTGACAAAGCACAACTCTGGTGCGTGATATGTCTGCCAAGATGTGCTGGCTACTGCGAGCATGGAACCGTGCAAGTTACCTGATGCAAATCTCTTTTTTTCTGCTTTTGTCTCTGGGTAATTGCCGAAGAATCTTTGTTCGCTGGGATTTAGCGGGATTGCTTCGGATATAATTTGTTGGGGTAGTTGTAAAGGGGCGATCGCTACTTTGGTACTTTCGACATGATAGAATTGAGAAATTCCTGCTAAAACAGCCACCGTCGCAATTAGTCCGGCTTTTGCCAGAGGCTGATTTTTGAGTATTTCCGAATCTCGTTGCGAGGGGAAATCAATTTGTGTTGTTGCCTGAAATTTGGGAACTTGTTGCAGCATCAGCCAACTTACAAAACAACCGCAGACTAAACCTACAATTCCCAGCGGTACGTGGAGGATTTCTGCATAGGTTGGCTGTTGCCAAACTTGGGCAACCAGCACTAGCGCGACAACCCGCAAAGCGTTAGCAGACAGCAACATTAACAAGTTGGCAGCGCATACTGCCAGCCATTGAAAACTTAATTTTCGGCTTTCTAACCAGGTAGCCACTAGCAAAAATAGCGTCCCGACTAATAGGGTTTTAATGCCGCTGCAAGGTATATCAACGTGAGCGATGCCGTTTTCCAAAATCAGGATATCGTAGGAAGAAATAGCTCCCACGTGCAGGATTGAGAGCAACTGTTCTACTACGTGAGCAGTCATCACTCGCGCTGGCAAGCCGAGGCCGCTATTAAACTGATTGCTGAAGGGTAAAATACAAGCCAGCAAGCCGGCAATTGGCAAGTTTTTTTGCCAAAAATTCGGTTCTGCAAAGAAGCCCGACAGCCCGTAAGTTCCTAGGATAAATAGCAGTACGCTAACTTGTGGGATATTAATTATGCACCCAAGGGCGATCGCCAAAACACCTGCACCCAAAATCAACAGCAGCGGATTGCGCCTCAAAACGAAGTTTGGGGAAAATGCCCGCGGGCGATCGCCCCAACCGAGCGATCGCACTACTAATGCTACAATCAGAAAACCAATTGCTATCTTGTACAGTGCCGGTATCTCAACAAACGACGATAACAGCCACTTAACAGCAGAGATATTGGCCCAAAACCAAGCAAGCGCCAGCAAAAAAGGAGCCAGCCAAACCAAATTAACCGCCTGAGGGGGACTAACAGAATCTGAAATTCCCGAATCTGGAATATTGGTGCGCTGCATGATACCGCTTGAAATTCACATTGATGAAATCTTAGCTCAGCAAAATTGGTAATGCCTAGACCCGTAAATTAAGTTTTGTCAAGCTTCTATTTTCTATACATAAATGTTAGCCTTATAATAATTTAATCGGAGGTAAAAATGAGCGAAAAAACGACAGGATACAAAATTCTTAGCGACAACCGACAAGCGCGCCATTTGTATGAAATTATAGATACATATCAAGTGGGCATCGAGTTAAAGGGAACCGAAGTCAAATCGATTCGGGAAGGAAAAGCGAATTTGCGGGACGGATATGCTTTGGTTAAAAATGGCGAAATATGGCTGATTAACGTTCATATTTCGCCGTGGAGAAGTGCCAGCAACTATTTTAATCACGAGCCTCGCCGCACCCGCAAATTGCTGATGCACAAGCAGGAAATTCGCAAATTAATCGGCAAAGTGGAAGAAAAAGGTTTGACTTTAGTGCCGTTAAAAATGTATTTGAAAGGTGGCTGGGTAAAACTGGATATCGGTTTGGGAAAAGGGAAAAAACTGCACGACAAGCGCGAAGATTTGAAGAAACGCGAAGACAAGCGGGATATGGAACGTGCGATGAAGCAATATTAGTCATCGGTCATTAGTCATTAGTCATTAGTCGGTAAACAGTCAACTGTTACCTGTCTACTCAACGACTTTGCTCTTCTGACTCTTCTGTCAACTGTCAACTGTCATCAGTCATATCATGTGGGAGCATCTCATTTTTGTAAAAAGCATTTTTTTTAGTGCGAGCTTAAGAGCTCGCGTACTATACAATACGCGAGCGGGGACAGCACTATAAATACAAAACTGAGATGATCCCTATCATGTCCGATCCATAACCATAATAAAAATGTTTCGTAGTGCGGACTTCAGTCCGCAGCTTCAGAGCGGACTGAAGTCCGCACTACAAACTGCACTACAAACTGATAACCATAATAAAAATGGTTCGTAGTGCGGACTTCAGTCCGCAGCTTCAGAGCGGACTTCAGTCCGCACTACAAACTGCTTCAGAGCGGACTGAAGTCCGCACTACAAACTGCTTCAGAGCGGACTGAAGTCCGCACTACAAACTGCTTCAGAGCGGACTGAAGTCCGCACTACAAACTGCTTCAGAGCGGACTGAAGTCCGCACTACAAACTGCTTCAGAGCGGACTGAAGTCCGCACTACAAACTGTTCGCGCGTGCCGTTAATCGAGCGGACACCATATCATCATTCATTCATTCAGTCATCAGTCATCATTCCGTAAACTGTCAACTGTCAACTGTCAACTGTCAACTGTCAACTGTCAACTGTCAACGGTCAACTGTCAACTGTCAACTGTCAACTGTCAACTGTCAACTGTCAACTGTCAACTCTCCTTCTTCCCGCTTCAATCTTCAATCTTCTTAAAAATATCCGGATTGCTTGTGGAGTCCCGCGAAGGGTTAACCTATGCTCGAATACATCTAGGTAATCGCAGCATGACGCAAGCATTCGGCTGTGGAGTTGCAAACCATAAATGAGAAATGAACTCAAGCCTTCTTTCATTTCCTAAGATTATGATGCCATGAGGGTGGCAATTCAATCTAGACAACAAAATATCCCAACTCTCAAGTTAAAAGATGCTAAAAACGACACCGTTAGCTAACATTTTTAATGTCATGAAAGAGCCAACAAAAAAGCATCATCACTCCAAGTGGGCGGCATTCCTACTGATGCTAGCAGTAGGCTTTGGGGGCTGGCAATTTGGGTTGCCGGAACTCGCCTCACTGTTTAATAATAGGGGCTTTGAAAACTATAAAGCCAACAGATTGGCTGATACTCAAAAAGCCTATGAATTAGCCCTCTCGGTAGATCCCAAGAGCAGAACAGCTCTTTACAATTTGGGATGGCTGTGCGAAGAGGTGCAAGATTTAGAGTGCGCCCGAGGAAAATACCTGCAAGCTGCCAAACTGGGTCTCCCTGCTGCTTACAGCAATTTAGCTCGATTATATATAGTAGACAAGAAAAACTATGCTGCTGCCGTTCACTTGCTGTGGCAAGGTTTAAAATTGGCTGAGGACGATCGAGTAAAATATTCCTTGCTCAAAAATTTGGGATGGGCTCGGCTGAAACAGGGTAGATATTCCGAGGCGTTGCAGCATCTGGATGCAGCGATTAAGCTTGATAGTGAAAGACCAGCAACTTACTGCTTAAAAGCGCAAGTCCTAGAAGGGATGAAAAAGACGAAGGAAGCGCTACCGCTGTGGAAAACTTGTCTAAAGTATGCGGATTCCCAAGAATTCGATGAGGATATATGGATAGGAATGGCACGTCAACGATTAAAAGAGGAAAAAACAAATAAATGAAACGCACAGTTTTGCTTTCATCAACCATGCTGGCAATTATAACGGTAATGGAGCTAAGTCAAGCCTCAAGAGCAATGCCAACTCCTGCAACTGTTACACCCACAGTGAATGAATCAGTCGCAACGCTGTTCCAATCGAATCAGTCTACGGCGTGGCGGCGGTGCAAAGATAGAGATGGATATTATGCGTGTCCGAGATTTGCAATGCCTTCGGATAGCGAAGAATAAGAGTTATTTTCGATAATTTTTGTAGAGTTCGCCACTAGCACTTTACAACTAACAGGTATGTAGTATGTAGTAGTTGTTATGTAGGTGCACGCTGTGCACCTTATACCATTTGAGATTTGAGATTTGAGATTTTTCGATTTGAGATTTGAGATTAAAGAATTGGAAATGACTGATGACTATCATCGCTTGCAGCTTTCCTAAAACTGCCTGCTTTTTTGGAACTGGAATCCTTACCGGGCGGGGATAAAACCCCGCCATCACTTTTATAGGCTCGATCGCTATCTACTCGCCCTGTGTCAAACCTGAATCTTGCTGCTGCTGAGTATTGCTGTAAAAACTAGCAATAATCGCCACCATCAACCACCAAAGCATATTAACTTCCGGCCGATACCAAACTGTATCGACAAAACCGTGAGCCATCATACCAGTTAAAGTGGCGATCGCCCCAATCAACCAAAACCCCTGATTTGATTTGAGATTTGGGGATTCTTCCTGTAAATGAGAGCTGTTAAATTGTGCGTCGCGCAATTTTTTGATCTGCAACAAACCTTGATTTACGGTAACAGTCATCAGCCACAGGAAACACATTAAACCGATAAAACCAGTTTCGACGGCAATTTCGAGCAGCACAGAATAAGCGCTCAAAGCAGTGAATTTTGGCTTCATATAAAGCGGATAAACTTTATTAAAAGCAGTATTTCCCGGCCCAATGCCGAGGATTGGCCGATCGCGAATCATGTCAATCACCGCAGTCCAAACATTAATCCGAAAATTGTTGCTGCTGTCGCCGCGGCCGACAAACATACTCGAAACTCGATCGCGCAACGCTGGCACCAAAGCTACTCCCAAAATTAACGCTCCAGCCAAACCTCCTAACCCTAACGGTAGCGCCCAAGTGCGCCAGAACCTAGGCATCAAAGGGCTGTACCAGTACCAAAGCAGGACTAAAAACACTACTAGCAGAGCCACAAAACCGATCCAAGCACCCCGGCTGTCGGTGTAGCGCAAACACGCGCAATTCACCACCAGCATCGTCAGCGCTAAAAGTTTGGTTCCCCATCCTTGCCACACAAAAAGTGCAGCGGCGCTCAAGGCAATGGCTGGTAGCAAATAGGAACCGAGCAAGTTGGGATTGCCCAAAAAACTGTAAACTCGCGTGACATCGGCTTGAGTAGATGTCGGATCGTTCCAAGTAGCTAAGGGTGGCACTTTATCAATCCACTGCCGCACGCCGTAGAAACTGACAACTAAAGCAACATTAAGATATACGGCTATTAACCACGATCGCAAACGGGAATCTCGCAATATCCGCGCCATCAGTGCAAAAAATAGCAAATACAGCGTTAGCTTCGTCCAGCCTGTAAAAGCGGCGGCTTTCACCGGCGACATGGCGGTGGCGACGGTAGCAATGCCCCAGTACAAAAGTACCAGCAAGTGAATGGGTGTGAGGGCGATCGCGCGATCGTCCGAAACAGTCAGCAGCACCCAAAACGCAGCGGCAGCAGCCATCAACACACCCACCAGGGCGTTGTTTACAAACGGGCCCATACCGAACGTCAAGGCGAGCAAAACAAAACCCAGGGGCTCTGCCCACTGCATCAGCCAGCTACTCTGCCGCCAACTGCGTAAAGAGCCGATCGCCAAATTCAATAAATAACTGCCACTTTGCCACTGAGAGAGCGGCAAATTTGCCAGAGTTAACTGTTGCCAAACTGAATTCATTTTTAGATTGGGAATGGGGAATCGGGCATCGGGAATTGGGAATTGGGAATTAGGAATTGGGAATTGGGAATTAGGAAAAAGGTAATTGGGAATGGGGAATTGGGCAAACAGGGAATTGGGAAAACAGGGCATTCGGAATTGGGAAAAAGGTAATTTTTATTTCTAACAACTACCAACTGCCAACTGTCAACTGCCAACTGTCAACTGCCAACTGTCAACTGTCAACTGTCAACTGTCAACTGATTTTTACCTTTCCAACAACTCGGTAGCATTGGTACAGGGGAGCCAGAGCACGTACCGATATCCAGATTCTGGAGTGCCTTGAATCGAGAGTTGGCCGCCTTGAATTTCCACCAACTGGCAGCAAAGCAGCAGCCCCAAGCGTTCCCTAGCGCCGTAACCAGCTAACACAGGTGCCGTATCCGCAGCATTCTCAGCCACCAAAGCCGCCAACTCAGAAAACGCCAGCGTTAATCGCTGCGAAGCCTGTGTCTGTGACGGAAGTGGCGGTTCAAATTCCAGGGAGTCGGTTTCGGAGTTCGATCGCGCACCGCGATCGGCTCCGACCTTCAACAAGTAGTCGGAGTAGAGTTTAGCATGGGGCAAACTTTCACCCAACCAAGGATGAAAAACCCAAACTCCGATATTGATACCGTCTTGTTTCCGAGAAACGTGGACTCGAATCACGCTGCCTGCCCCAGCCGATTGAATAATGCTAAAAATTAAGTGGTGCAGCATTTGCTGAACTTTATCCTTATCGGCCAACCAGATGCGCGGCCCGGGCCCCATGGACAAGTTAATTTCTTGCTCTCGTCTAGAGGCTGCTGGCGACAGGGTTGTCACAACTTGCTGAGACAAAGTTTCTATATCAACTGCGGTTCGCTTCAATGTGAAAGCGGTATCGTCTAGATCTGCCAGTTCCAAAATTTCTTCAACTAGCGATCGCAAAGATCGGCTGCTGTCTTGGATCACGTCGATATATTCTTTTTGCTTGCTCGTTAAGGGGCCGTAAATTTCTTGGTTCAATACGCTTGCCATGCCGAGGACAGAAGTGAGCGGGGTGAGCAATTCTTGCGCTAAATGATTCAGCAGTTTTACTTTAATTGAGTTAGTAGATAAATCGATAGGTTTGCTATTCATCGGTTATTTTTGTTGGTTCATTATCGAGCGCTTATTGTTAGATCCAGTCCGGTTAAATAATTCTAATTAAGTTTGTACTGAGGACGGCAGCCCTCAAAATCTTATAACGCCGAACGAAAACAACTTTATTATCAGTGATTAACCGGCACTGATACTTAGTTGCTTATTATACATCTTCCCCAAGTTTATAACAAGTTGTTTGCTGCACGAATTAAAAATAGAGTGGCAACCCAAAGGCAATATATAGCAGAAGGAAGACCGAAGACCGAAGTTGCGATCTTCCGCTAGGGTTTGAGCAATTAAAAACTTCCTAACTGTCGGGCGCGCGATATCTTCCTGATTCCTGCTTCTCTCTTTCAGCTTCTTTTTTCTTGAGAATTTACACACTATAGCCTTTCTCAGAAAGATGATGTACTCATGGGCATAGGGAATTGGGCATTGGGCATTGGGCATTGGAATCGCGGACATACCTCACTTTTTTGATCGAGGCTATATATAGCAATCCTAAATCATTTGTGTAATTCTTATAGGGACTCTTCCCAAGTGAAGAACCCGATAGATAGGGGGTAGGAAAATAAAGGCACTACCTACAAAATTATTGAAATTATTTAGGATTGCTATAGATGGAATCAACCACGTTTTTCAACCGATATTTCTTACCCTATACGGAGGATTTGAACCAAAGAATCCGATAGATGCCTCCAGTTTCTTATTCTCTATTCCTGATTCCTGCTTCCTCCAAAATCTGACTAATTAAGATTTAATCATTCCTTCTAAAGCGGATTGCAAGTCTTGAGTGAGTTCGGCAACTGCTACCCTGCGGCTGCTTTGATATCCCTCCCAGCGATCGCCGACTGATATCGGTTCGCCGACGGTCATTTGCACCTGCTGTTTGCCCAAAGAAGGGCGGCCGAAAGGATTTCCGCCTTTGATGCGAGTCAGTACGTCCCACAGCAGTAAAGTTGTTTCTGCCAAACGTTCTGCTGTGAGTTTTTCTTGGACGTATCTGCCGGTGACTGAGACGAAACTTTCGACAAGTCTCATGTGCCACATCCGCAGACTTGCTTCTTCAGCGAGGCGATCGGCTAATCCTCTTTCTAAGGCACAAAGTCCTGCAATATCTTTGATATCTTCTCGATAAATATAGTCCCAGCCTGCTTGTTCCAGACGGCGGCAGCGGTCTATCAAACTGCCTTTGGGCTTCAAGTTAAAATATTCTTCTGCTACTTGCAAACCTACGTCTAATAGTGCTGTCAGTCGAGCAATCATCGCTTCATTTTCCGAATCGATTGTCGTTGTTTCGGGCAGTAATAGTGATGTCAAAGAAGATGTTTTTAACTGTTGTGGATTTCGATGATAAAAACGGGTGTAAAACTGTTCCATTACAGTTAGCAAATGACTGCCAACTCGAATCAGGCGCAGATATTGGAATTTGTGATGCTGGTCTGCGGGAGCGAGATTTTCTGCCTCTAATTTAGCAATCTCGGTGGGTTCTAAGGCTGGAAGTCCGCAATCTATTTCTAATTGAGTTAAAAGTTTTTCTAAGGGTTCCCAAGGTGGATTGACATAGCGGTATTGAATGCCGATCGGCACAATCAACACTTTTTCATCAGTACGTCCGGCTTTTAGCAAGTCTTCAACGCACCAGAAGCCCATTTGAGCGATTCCCGGTTCCAGGGGGCTGACTATTTCATTGTGACCGTTGGTGGCGCCTTCTGGGGCGGCGGCGATGGGAAATTGGCTGTTGGCGAATAAATCGCGGGCCGATCGCAATCCAGCGCGATCGATCTTGCCGCGCACAATCGGAGTACCACCGAGGCGAGAATACAGCCAGCCGACGCTAGAACCGGCCCACAGGGGAATTCCGCGATCGTAAATAAAGTGGGAATGTACGGGGGATTGCAGGGGAATGCCTTGTTGTCGGGCCACTTGGGGAACGAGTTTCCACACCAGTTGTCCCAAACAGTAGGGATCTTCTGAGTTGGGATGGCGGAAGGCTAGCAAGAAGCGAACTTTCTGGTTTTGAAATTGGTGGAATAGTTCGGCGAGGGTTTCGACGTTTTCGGCTTGAATGTGGCTGATATTTGTCTTAAATCGCAGCCACCAGGGGAGTATTTGCTGACAACCATTGACGATGAGGGGGTTGTAGGCTGGGGGTATGAATTCCAGCGGTGGCTGAACTTGGTTTATAGAATTGGGCATTTGGCGATTTTAAATTTTAGATTTTAGTTAATATCATGTGCGATCGATTTACCGCAATCAGATTCGTTCGTAGTGCGGACTTTAGTCCGCAGCAGAAGAACGGACTAAAGTCCGAACTACAAACAAACAAAGGGTTCGTAGTGCGGACTTTAGTCCGCAGCAGAAGAACGGACTAAAGTCCGCACTACAAACAAACAAAGGGTTCGTAGTGCGGACTTTAGTCCGCAGCATAAGAACGGACTAAAGTCCGCGCTACAAACAAACGGTTTTTGTGATGGTAATCGACTGGACATGATATAAGACGGCGCTTGCAACCGCCCCTAGAGAAACAAAACCCACTTCAATGAGATTGCTAACTTAAGCTTATTGGTTTATAGCCACAAGCGGATAACTCCTCTCGCTAAGATTTTGGCAATCCAAAATCCAAAATCTAAAATCTAAAATCCTATTGTGCGACTTCAAGAATGACTTCTTGGAAGTTAATCACGTCCGATCGCGGATCGCAGTGAGTGACTTTGACTTCTAGCCGATCGCCAATTTCGACCGATCGACCAAACCGCATCGCCAACTCCAAACCCAAATCTTCCAACAAAATCAAAGCCAGATTGCTATCTTCCCTCAACCAGCGCAGCATCAAAGCTTCCCAAACCTCATCGGGATTGCGCCGCAAATATTCCAATCCCCAATAACGGTTTGTTTGGCGTTCCACGGTAGAGGCTTCTCTAACTGCGGTACCGAGACACATCACAATATCCTGTATTTCTTGGGCCGAAAAAGGTAGAGGTTCATCCCGCAGGTGGGCTTTAATTTGGAAGTGAGTCAGCAAGTCGGTATAGCGGCGGATCGGGGAAGTAACTTGAGTGTAGGATTCCAAACCTAAGCCTGCGTGGCGTCCGGGGGTCAGACCCATTTCGCTGCGGGGCATACAGCGGCGCACGGCGCAAGCGCGGGCTGGGCCAGCGGGCACGGCCAGCAGTTCTTCCTCTGGGGGGAGTTCCGGCTGCGGCTGATAGCGGTAGGGTATGGGCAGGCTGTGAGTTTGACCGTAGCGGGCGGCGACTTCGCCGGCCAAAATCATCATTTCGGCTACTAGCAATCTAGCTGTGGAGTCGTTGATGACGTGGATGTCGATCTCGTCGCCGTAGACTTTGATGACGGATTCGGGCATGAAAATGCTGATGGCGCCTTGGGCTTCGCGCCATTTTTGACGCAGTTTTGCCAAAGCCGCGATCGCGCCTATTTCCGGTTCTGCTTCAATTCCCAACTCCAGCATTTCGTCTACGTCATCGTAGGTTAAGCGGTAGGTGGGTTTTATCTTGCTGATGTGAATGCTGTAATCTAAAACCGCCCCGGTTTCGTCTAAGGTGACACTAAAGCTGAGGGCGCTGCACTCTTTCCCTTGAATTAAACTCATCGGCCCGGTTGCCAAAGCCGGGGGAAACATCGGGATCATGCCCGTGGGCAGATAAACTGTAGTCGTGCGCTTTCTGGCTTCGAGGTCGAGTTCGTCTCCAGGGGAAAGCAAGCGAGTGGGATCTGCTATGTGTATCCAGAGTCGCTGCTGGCCGTTTTCGAGGAATTCTAAACTGAGGCCGTCGTCGATTTCCGTAGTGCTTTCGTCGTCGATCGTGTAAACCTTGAGGTGAGTTAAATCGAGACGATTTGTGTCCGAGTCAGTTTGGGGATTTTCTAGGCAGCTTTGGGCCACTTCTAATACCTTTGCGGAGAATTGTAGGGGAATTTGGCTTCGCCGCAAAAACAGGTTTTCGTGGGGACTCCACAGGCCGAGATCGACTAGGAGTTGAAATGCTGCTTCGGGGTTTTCGGGACGTTGTAAGCTGGCTAAAGTTTCTAAGGCCGGCGTGCGGTGAGTTGCTTCTTCTCCGAGGGTGGCAAAGCGTTCTAGGGCGTCGAGGCGAGTTCGATCGCTAGTTGCCCAATCTACATTATTTTCCCCAGCCAGCCGCTGTTTGACTCGATCCCAAAATCCTTGAGATTCTTGGTGTCGCTGCTGTTCTACTTCTTGCTGGTGTTTGATTTCGGCTACTTGGGCAATTGGTCGGGGCTCGTACCGATCGCCCTTTTGTTTAAAATACAGTTTGTCTGTTGACAGCAAACAGTAAGCTGCATAACATTGCGCCGGAGTGCGATCGGAAAATAGCAGCATAGCCAGGGCTTCTGGATCTGTATTTTCTCCGTCACCCACTAGAAGTTCCCAAGCTACTTCTAGACTCGACGGATCTGAGAAAGCTTCTACTTCTTTAAGAAATTTGGAAATGTCGGAGGGTTTGTAAGTTTCTCCGACTGCTTCGTAGCTGATTTGTTTGGGCGGAATGCTGTGCGGTTGACCGTTTTCGTCTACCACTACCCAGTTTTTCTTGCCGTCGGGGCGATCGGCAACGGCCAGACGGCGGTCGCCGTGCACTCTAAATTCTACTAACGTTCCCTTCTCCACTTGCCCGCTTTATGTTTGAGATTTTGGATTTTTACAGTTGCCACTTATCGAGTTTCTTTGCTTCCGATTCTAGATTTTGGATGTTTACATTTTTTAAATCAATTGTCAAAACTAACATCTAAAAAGTTTTGCTTTTTGTGCTTTAGTTTTTAACTTTTGAGATTTTGATTAAGACTTACGCACCAGCGACTCAATACCAAATATTGCCAGCTATTAGCTACCATCGCTTCCGACAAAAAGACGTTGTTTTAGCGTAAGTCCTATTTTTGTCCAAAATCTAAAATCTAAAATCCAAAATCCAATTAGCCTTCTTGGTTTACGAAGGGCATCAAAGCTACAATTCTTGCTCTTTTGATGCTGCGGGTCAGGTCGCGCTGTTGTTTTGCCGTCAAACCGGTAATCCGGCGGGGCAAGATTTTACCGCGTTCTGTGACGTATTTTTTGAGCAAATCGACATCTTTATAGTCGATCGGGTCTCCTGGTTTGATTGGCGAAACGCGCCGGCGAAAGTAAGTCATTTTTTCGGGAATTGGTAATTGGGCATTGGGCATTGGTCTGCGCAGGGCATTGGCCAGACAGGGCATTGGTTACTCGTAGCTAATCACAAATAACAAATGACTAATGACTAATGACTGCTGACTAATGACTATTTAATCTCTTTGTGAGCAGTGTGCTTGTTGCAATGGGGGCAGAACTTTTTGAGTTCCAGCCGTGCCGTCGTGTTGCGACGGTTCTTGGTCGTGGTGTACCGAGACACGCCTTTGGAGCGTTTGCTCGCGTTAGTTCGGCACTCAGTACACTCTAGGGTAATTATGATGCGGACGCCTTTAGCCATAATTCTAAATAAATTTCGACTAATTTAAACACAATTTACTATCGTCTCACATTTGTCTGCACTTGGTCAAGCAATCTTCTGACTTTGATGTCTAGGGAGTAGCCGCGCTTGGTTCCGATGACGATCGTCTGGGATAGTCGATCGTGAAAAGCTTGGGGAAACCTTTCTGCCTCGGTGAAAGCAACGCTACAGTCGATCGCCAGCGGTAACATCAGCAGCAAGACGCCGGCGTTAGTGGAAGTGAGTCCAGCCACGCCTGCGAAGGCTAGGGCGGCGCAAAAGCCCAGCAATGCCTCGCGCTTGCACAATTCTTGCACTCCGGGAGTCCGTTGGAATCTGGGATCGAAAATTTTCATGTCCAGGGCCCAGCGCCCGAGACTTTGACCTTGGTTTTTCCTGACGATAGCTACGCGCATTATCATCCACAGCAGGACAAAAAAGATCGTTTGGGCGATCGGATTGGTACCGAGAAGCAAACTGGGTATCCAAACGGCGATCGCGTCGATGCAGAAGGCACCGGCGCGGCGTTCGAGTGATACTTTAGGCAGGAGGGGAACTAGGTCGGAACTCATGGGTCAAAAGGGCGATCGCCATTAGCTACTTTTTTATTTTAAACTGTTCAGCCGGTCGATCGGTCTAAATCAAACTAAATCAAAGTCAAAGCCCAGCCCTAATTCTTCAAGCAGAAAATGGATTTTCGCCGATTCCCAACAGCATTTTCGACTTTTCCACCTCTTCCCAAAGTGTTTTGATTTGAATAAACGCCTCTTCCACAGGCATTTTGCCGTTTGATACCAAGGCACTGATGTAACCCACCCGCTGCGAAAACTCTTGTAAATTCGCATTAAACACCAAATTCTCTGGCTTTATTTCACCGTAGTAACGATTTTTAGGATATAAAAAATCTGAAATTGCTACCATTACTTTAACCTTCCCTGAAAACTTGTTTCTTGAATATCTAAGTATGTAGACGGAATTAAACGAACAATGTAACAGTATGCAAACAGGCTTGTGTCAGCCAGTAGAAAACGTTTAGACACTTTACAATTGTTTATTTACAATTGTTTACATAGTTGTGTTTGAAAGCGCCGACTTACTTGTGAACAGATCTATAATATAAACCGCGCTTATCTTCTATAGTTGTGCTGCAAGTAGCAAAAATTATGTGAGATTTGGCGGAGTTTTTTGTGACTCGAATTACAAATAGATATCCCGCTCGTAAAAGCATAAGTAATTTCACCTAGGAGACTTGGACAGGCGAAATGTATCGATTTTAGATTTGGGATTGTCGATTGTGGATTGTGGATTTGCGTAGAAACTGGTGTTTGTCCGTAAGTCCTGACTCGAGTCAATAAGTGACAAAAAATCCAAAAATCGATATGATTATTGGCGACCTCAATAGTTAGACTTTTACTAAAAAACTCCATAATGTCTGCAAATGTGCGATCGCCCCGTCCCAAATCCCCGCTGAAGCAAGTGTTAATCAGACTTGTCCTCGGCGTAATTGCTGCTGTTATCGCGTTCAACATACCTCACTCCTTGATTCCCGTGTTTAAAGAACCTGTATCCGAAGCATCGCCACCACCAGAAATCCAAAACGTGCTCGCGGGTAAGCGCAAAATTGTGACTGTGGGGGACAGCATCACCGAAGCCGCGAAATACCCCGGAGGTTACGTTTGGCTGCTGCAACGGTATCTAAATGCCCTGTATCCCGATCGCAAAATCGAGATCGTCAACGCGGGAATCTCCGGTAACAAGGCGAGTGATATGCAGGCGCGCTTTCAAAAAGATGCGATCGACAAAAAGCCAGATTTAGTCACGATCAACGCCGGAGTCAACGACGTTTGGCACGCTTTCTTCGACTTCCAAAACCTGCAATTTCATCCGCAAGGCAACCTAGCAGCAGGATTATCGCTGGTAGAATATACAAACAAAATAACTCAAATGGTGCTGGCAGCAAAAGCCGCAGGAATTAGAGTCGTACTGCTTTCTCCTACTCCGATTCGCGAGATTCTCGACGGCCCGGAAAATCGCAGGTTGCAAGAATATGTTGCCGCGATGCGAGAAATCGCCAAGCAAAACCAGTGTTTATTTATCGATTTGAATGCGCCTTTTCGGGAAGTGATCGGAACCTATCAAAAACACGCGGGAAAGACTCTAAATTTGTTAGCAGCCGATGGAGTTCACCCGAATCCGTCGGGATATCGAATCATTGCTTTTACTATCTTGCGCGGTTTGGGAGTACCCGCTAAGGATATTGAAAATTTGCAGGTAAAAAATTGAAAAAAAGTAAGTTTAGTGATATTACCCGGCGATTGAAATCGCGGCTACAGAAACAAAACCCACCTCCGTGGGTTGAAGAATCAAGGATTTATCTTCAGTCTGCGGAGGCAGACTTCGGTTGTATGCCCGTAAACTCCGCGGTTTCCAACCGCCGGGCTTAGGTTGTATAGCCGCGGTTTCTAACCGCCGGGGCTTCGGTTGTGTACCCGTAAACTCTGCGGTTTCTAATCGCCGGGGTTTTCTGGCGGATGATAGCGCTTCAACCAACAGCTACCGATAATCACCAACGCTACCACAACGATCATTTCCGTCCAAAAAAACGATAGGAAATCGCTAGCAGTTCCCACTGGCGGAACTCCCGGTTGAGAGTTGCGAATACCGGGAAAAGCAAACAACATCACACCAGTCCAACTCAACATTCCGACTTCCGGTAACTTCCCCGATTTCATCACCTTTAATGCTAGCAACAGCGCCATGATTGACAGCACCCACATAATCACAATAATCACTATGGCAAAAAATTTTACCGGGAGCGATCGCGTGGCAGAAATATCGATATAAATAAAGATAGATGAATTCTCTTCCATTGGCTTATAACTGATATCGAAGCCGGGAACATCAGCATTAAACTTAAATTCCAGCGGCACAGGATTTAGTTGGAAGGGAGCAAACTGTTTGCCAATTGAAGCCAGCGGGTCAATTGAAATAGCTACTTTAGCAATGTGCGTGTCAAATGGATAATTGTTGATTTTTCCCTTGACTAAGTTAAACTTTAATGCCGGGACAATCATCGGTTTACCTTCTTTAAAGCTAATTTCCGAATCCTCGATATTGGCACCGTTAACTGTCATTAATAAATCTTGAGCCGGGTAAGTAGGCCCTTTTTTATAAATACCTTTGAGCTCGAACTGCAAGCGGGTTTCTAATTCGTTTTTAATCGGGTCTACGCCAATTACGGTCATTTTGACCTCAACCAAGCCTTTGGGGGCTACAGCGGTATCTGGAGAGGGGCTGTAAGGCTCTTGGGCATTAGCATTGTGAGAGTAAATAGATAAGATAATTGCAAAACTTAGGGCGAGGCTGCAAATTAAAATAAGTATTTTTTTGAAATTAATTTTATTGATAGTTTGCATTAATTATGGATATTTTATGTCTCGAACAGTTGTTAGCATTCCCCGCAATACAAAAGGTTCGTAGTGAGGACTTTAGTCCGCATCCGTCAGAGGACTAAAGTCCTCACTACAAACAAAAGGTTCGTAGTGAGGACTTTAGTCCGCATCCGTCAGAGGACTAAAGTCCTCACTACAAACCAATTTGATCTTAGTTCTCAGGAAGCAGTACGTTTGGTGTAAAACTGCCGTGCAAACCGTAGGGGATGTGCTGTTTTAAATGCAGGCGCGCTAGGGGGCCTTTGGTGATGTCGCGGGCATCTAGAATCGCTAAGGTCGATCGATGATTAGCCGCATCATACATCAAAACGAGCAGCCAACCGTCATCCTCAGCCACAGCATCGGGACGGGGAACAAACACCGGTTCCCCCGCAAAGCCGCGCGGCGCCACACTCCAAACTTGCCTCTCACCCGTGTGGAAATCTATTTTAAGAATAGCTTGCAAAGGAGCATTCCCAGTGGGAGAGTCAGCCGCGCCGATATAAAGATATCGGTAAGGTTGTCCGACATTATTCGGATGCAGAGTCGGAAACTCGCAACACCGAGTTTCCACAATTTGATGCTGCACGGTTTTGTCTTGCAGATTTAGCTTGAACCGCCACAACTCGCCCGCTGGAATGCTGTTAAAATCAATCTCCAGAAAATCGCCGTCATGTTCTACTGTTGGAAATGATTCGTAGCAAACTGAATCTACAAAAACTTCGCCGTTTTCTTCCCAGGCGTTGCAGTGGTGGAACACAAAACAAGGTTCTGTTTCTAATATCTTCACCTCGTCAGTGCCGTTGCGCGGAATTAAAATTGCTTGGGTGGGCTTGTTTGGCGAAAATTGAATGCACTGCGCTGCACTCCGAAATCCTAATAGGAAAAGTAGGGGGTTGAAGCTGACAGGATTTTGGAAGAATATGCAGTAATTCTCGGTAATTACCATGTCGTGCAGGAAGGCAAAACCCGGGATTTCGTGGGCGTGTTTTTGTAAAAGTTTGCCGCTTTCGTCGAGTTCGTAAATCGTGATTGTACTTGACAAACCGGGCTTGACGGAAAAGTTGACTAATGTGTCTCCTTTACCATTTTTCCCTTTTTCAATTCTGGGGTGGGCGGCGAAGGCTTCACCGGGTTGTAAAATCCCATCTAGGGTGTCTAATCCGAGGGTTTCTAGGCTGCGGGGGTCGAGTCTGTAGGGCTGTGCTGCTTCCCAGAGTGCTAGCAGTTTGTCGCCCCAATAAATGATGTTTGTGTTGGCAATGTTTTTGATTTTGACATCAAAGATGTTGGCTAACCAGCCTCCGGGTTTCTGTGTGCCGAATACGCCTCGGTGCAGGATTTTTCCTGATTTTTGTTCGGCGAGATAGCCTTCGGTGTGCACGAATCGGTTGCGGAAGTGGGCGCGTTTTTGGGAAATTGCGATCGCACAAACCATGCCATCGCCGTCAAAGGGGTGGTGGATGCGCGATCCGTTGACATCCAACAATCCGGGCCCGTTGCGAAAGAATGTGCCTTGTAAGCCTTCTGGGATCTCGCCTTCGATGTTGTCAATCCAGTAGTCGGCTTCGTTGGGTTGGGATTCGTAGCCGCGCTGCCAGTCTTTGCGATCGTATGATAGGTTTGGCGCTACTGTTTGAGATTGGGGAACTTGTAGTTTTTGCATGGGTGGAATTAGCTTTTATTTGTTTAACCGCAGAGAGCGCAGAGGACACAGAGAGGTTCAACAGTTGACAGTTGACAGTTGACAGTTGACAGTTGACAGTTGGATAGCTACCTCTACTTATTTATAAAGAAGAGGATTGAAACAGTGAATGATTTTGTTTGATTTCCCCCTCGAAGGAGGAGGCTTAAAACCCATTCTTATGGGCAAAAGTGAGAGAGTCACAGAGTTGAAAACACTGTTCAATTTATCTGTTGCAGAACTTTCTTTATTTGCTATCTGCGGTGAGGTTTTCGGAGATTACTGTTGGCACTAAGTCGGGAAAGTATTCGGGCATGAAATGTTGTCCGCCCGGTTTTGTACAGCCCAGTTCTGGTTCTAATACTGGGAGAGATTGTTGGTAGTTTGGATCTCCGCTTTCTGTACTTTCTGCTGGGAGCCAGTTTAAGAAGGGAAGGGGTAGCAGTGTGGAGAGGTTGGCGATCACTACTAGCAGCCAGAGGTTGTCGAAATTGCGATCGGTAATTCCGAGCCAGTGTGTCAAAATTGCACCTCCTTCGTAGGAAATAATTCCTGCTAAATTGGTGACAGACATCAGCACTGCAAATAAGGTTGCTTCGACGCCGGGAGGACACAACCGCGCTGATAGTACCAGCACGGGCATATAAGCAATTTGTCCGATTACTGTCAGGATCAGGCTGTCTCCGATGCTGAACCATTGGTCGTCAATTCCTAATGCTCGGTTGGCATGAGTTACTAATAATAATGTAGTCATGCCCAAGGCACTTGCCATGACTGTTGACCAGCCGAAAATGACTCGAAATGGAATTGCTTTGAGGTAGCGCTGAAACAGCCAAATGCCAACGAGGGCGGCTATGCTGGTGACGAGGCGCACTCGTCCGAGAAATTCTGGTTGAAAGCCTAATTCGTTGGTGGTGAAAAAGAAGAAGGCGGAGTCGGAGCTTGGTGTGGCTTGCCACAGAAATAGAAAGGCCGTGGGCAACCAAATTGTTTTTTGGGTAACAGCTTGCCGCAGTTGTTTGAGTTGGTCTTTTACTGTTTCAAAGTCGGTTCTTTTGTTGACTTTTTCTTCGGTAATTAACCAGGCTGTTGTTGATACGATTAGCGGGAAAGATGCGGTGATTAAAAAGATGGTGTGGGTGCTGAAGTGTTGCAGCAGGGAACCGCTGAGGTAAGCGGTAATTAGTCCGCCAATGGCTGATGCCCCCCAAGATAAGGATTGCAGGGAACCGGCGTCGCTAACTGTTTCCTTTCTCGCTCTTTCTACTACTAGGGAGTCGGCGATTACGTCGCTGACGGCTAGTGAAACGGAACTTAGGGCGATCGCCCCTGTAGCGGCTAAGGGCGTGTGTACGACTGTAGCCATCCCCACCCATGCAGCCGTCCCCAACAGCCCTGAGAGGACGATGTAAGGCCGTCTGCGGTAGCCGAATATGGGCAACCCGTCGGACATGAAACCAAACAGAGGTTTGATAATCCAAGGTATGGCGACGACGCCCAGCAAGGCTGAGACTTCGGCGGGACTCATGCCGAGTTCGTCTTTGAGGAAGAAGCTGACGGCTAAGCGGGCTAGTCCGAGGATGCCTTGGACGAAATAAATCAGTAAGATGGCTATGAGTTCCGGGGTTGGCTCATTCCCGAAGAATACTTTTTCTTTTAAGGATTCTTTGAGTTTGCTGGCGCCAGAGGGGGAAAGGAGCATTTGAGCAATATTTCTTAATGAATCTCAATATTTATAACACATTCTTAATGAATTGACAGTTTACTGTTGAGAGTTGACGGTTGTGACGGTTGTCAGTTGACGGTTGACTGTTGTCAGAAGAAAAAGGGACGCAACGGTTTCAGCAATTAGGAATTTAGGAATTTCGCGATCGCCAGGAGAGCTTGCTACGATTGTAATTAATTTGAATTTAAGGATTTTTTGTATCAATGAAAGCAGAAATTAGAATTGTCTCTCTGGCAGTAGCTTGGATTTTAGGAGCGGGGGCTAATTTAGCCTTGGCTTTACCTGTTGCTAATCAGCAAGGAGATTATACGGGGCTGCTGGCGAGACAGCGGGGAAATAGGCAGGTGAATTGGGTGGTTGTTGACTCGGATTCTCAAGGGTTAAATTGTCGGATGGCCCAGAGGTTTCGATCGATCTCTGTAGATGGACTTGATGCACCAGATGAATTGTTTGAGAGGAATAAACACAATGTTTCGCAGTGGCCTGTGGTGACTACTTTTCGGCGCGGTGAACGGTTGCAAGCGGTGACGGGAAATAATGCCAATCAAATTATGATTGCTGACTCTAATGGTAAACCTTGGTTGCCTATTTCCACGGATAAGGGTAATTGTTTTGTGCGGGCTAACAGCCGTTTTGTTAAGCCTGTTCGGGAAAATCCTACTACTTTGAAACCTTTGGAATAAGGAACCGCGAAGGCGCGAAAAACGCGAAGGAAGAGAAAGAAGAGAAGAGAAGAGAAGGAGTCTTGTATGATTGTTAATCCTAAAAATGTCCCAGAAAGTACAGGCTCAAATTATCCTCAGCAATTCAAATCTGCTGTTGCGGGAAGAGTTAAAAAACGCTTGGGTAATGCTGCGGGTTTGCAGAATTTTGGGGTAAATTTGGTGAGGTTGGCGCCGGGAAGTTGTTCTGCTCTGAGACATTGGCACTCTCGTCAAGATGAGTTAGTCTATGTTCTGGAAGGGGAAGTTACTCTGATTACAAATGCTGGTGAGGAAGTGCTGCAACCTGGTATGGCGGCGGGTTTTCCGGCTGGCGATGCCGACGGGCATCATTTAGTCAACCGATCGAATGCTGATGTTGTTTATCTGGAAATTGGCGATCGCACTTCTGGCGATTTAGCTAATTACCCAGATGATGACTTAATCGCGAAAGCGGGCGATAATGGTTGGATTTTTACTCGCAAAAATGGCGAGATTTATGAGGGTTGAAAGTTTATGAGTCAAGTTAATCTTTGGAGTTCGGCGGAACACGCTTTGTGGTATCTTGCTAAGGCTGATGGTATTCCTCACCGCACGGAAGGTGAAGCGGTTTTGTTGGAGGAAGTGCCGAAAGATGTCAAGCGCATTCTAGATTTGGGTACGGGTGATGGGCGTCTTTTGGACTTGCTGAAGTGCGATCGCCCGAATGTTGAATCTGTGGCGATCGACTTTTCGCCAACTATGCTTGAAAAAGCCCGCATTCGCTTTGCTGATGACAATACTGTCACGGTAATCGAGCACAATTTTGACGAACCTCTGCCGGATTTGGGCAAGTTTGATGCGATCGTTTCTAGTTTTGCCATCCATCACGTTGAGGACGATCGCAAACGTTCGCTTTACACCGAGATTTTTGAGCTTTTGGAACCCGGAGGCATTTTTTGCAATTTGGAACACGTAGCGTCCCCAACAGAGGCTTTGCATGAGAAGTTTCGAGAGGCACTGGGTATCAGCAAAGAGGGTGAAGATCCTTCTAATAAATTGCTGGATGTGGAAATGCAACTGCGCTGGTTTAGAGAAATTGGTTTTGACGATGTAGACTGTTATTGGAAATGGCGGGAACTAGCTTTGTTAGCTGGGGTGAAACCCATTTAGCTGCGGGTAAGGATACAGCACTGCTCAAAGCGTGTTAACTTAATGTCAAACGTAGTACCAGTCGGCTGTCTAACGATTAGATATTCGATCCTCCCTATCCCCCCTTAAAAAAGGGTGGGCGGTTTTATAGGATCTTAGAAATAGGTACGTAGTTGGGCTTTAGCCCTCTTTATAATATTAGGAAAGAGCCCTTAAGCGCAACTACGTACCTTCGCCATAAACATTTTTCTTTCTTCCTTTCATTACTCCAATCCTCTTCCTTCAAGCTAGAGCTTGCTCTCAAACTGTCAACTGTCAACTGTCAACTGTCAACTGTTGAAAGCCGTGTCTGATAATGAACCTGCACCGCATTTGCACCTCCTTTCTAGCTTTGAATTGGGATGGAATGGTTTGAATCTGATTTATGAGCTAGAACCTGCTGACGAAATGCCGGAAACTGATTTAGAACACCACTTTATTCTCATCGCTGAAAATGATTTTCGGGCGAGTTTTATGTTGAATGGAAGTTTGCAAGAGGTAGATTATGCCAGCGGCGATATTGCGATTATTCCTGCTACTCAAGCTATTCCGAGAACATTTGTCGATCGCGAAGTTCCATTAATTGAGCTGTTTCTCGCGCCTGAAATGCTGGCGCGCGCTGCTTTTGACTCTGTGGATGCCGATCGCCTTGAGTTAGTGCCGCAATTGCACCTGCGCGATCCGTTAATTCAGCATATGGGGCTGGCTTTGAAGCAAGAATTAGCAGCCGGAGGTGCAGACAGTCGCCTGTATGCAGAGTCTATGGGGACAGCGCTTGCTGTGCATTTGCTGAGGCGCTACTGTTCCTTTCAAAAGGAGATTAAAAACTATACGGGCGGATTGTGCAAGTATCAACTAAGGCAAGTATGCAATTATATTGACGAACATTTAGACGATAATTTGAGTTTGGAAAAACTGAGCAATCTCGTGCAGATTAGTCCGCATTATTTTGCAAGTTTGTTCAAGCAATCTACAAAAATTACACCGCATCAATATGTGGTGAAATGCCGCATAGAGAGAGCGAAGCAGTTGCTGCGGCTGCGGGAGTTGACACTTGTAGAAATCTGCCACCAAGTCGGATTTCAAAGTCAAAGTCATTTTACCAGAGTGTTTCGCCAACAGGTTAAAACTACTCCAAAGGCTTATAGAGATGCGCTTTGAAGGTTGGGAAGATTAGGACATTTTTGGGAAGATTGGGCAAGACAGCGGCCACGGGCGATCGCTAAATTTAGTATGCACTGAAATTTTGTCCTGTTAATTGCCGGCAATCATAAGGTTCGTAGTGAGGACTTTAGTCCTTTCTTGGATGCGGACTAAAGTCCTCACTACGAACCTATTTTTTCATGGTGTTCGATTGGACAGGATCTGAGAATTTATTGTAAGGATTCACCACGGATGAAAGATCGTAAATTTGCTGTTGAAAGATGGAGTATTGTTGGTTTGTCTGCGCTGACAATTGGGATTATGCTTGCTGTGATTTGGCTGATTTACGGTGTTGATGAGACAGCGATGCGGTTGGCGATTCGAGCAACTGCTCGTACTTCGTGTATCTTATTTCTATGTGCTTTTGTGGCTTCGTCACTTCGCAGGCTGTGGCCAAATATATTTACACAGTGGCTGTTAAAAAATCGCCGCTATTTCGGCTTGTCGATGGCTGTGTCGCATACGTATCACGCGATCGCCTGGAGTGGTTTGTGGTGGGCAACGAATGGCGCGTCGCCCGGGTTTGACCCTCTGGGGATCTTGGGCTATGTGTTCCTGTTTGCAATGACTGTAACATCTTTTGAGCGATCGGCAAAATGGATCGGTCAACGGGCCTGGAAGATTCTGCACAATGCTGGAATGCACTATTTCTGGCTGGCTTTTACCTTTGAATTTGGGATCAAGATTTTCAAATCGGCGATCGTATATTTACCTTTGACAGGGTTGCTAGTTGCAGCAATGATGCTCCGCTTAGTTTCTCCGAGAATACAGAGAAAATTAGTTGGTTAGGACTTGACTAATAAAACTGGTTCGTAGTGAGGACTTTAGTCCTGATTTCTGAGGACTGAAGTCCTCACTACGAACCTATTGCTGGTTTGTAGTGAGGACTTTAGTCCTGATTCCTGAGGACTGAAGTCCTCACTACGAACCTATTTTATCTGCTTTGTGTGTTAGTCCTGTGAATTAAATTAAGTCGGGGACTTTAGGTTTAATTCGGCGCTCGTACCAGTTCATTAACGGGGTGGCGCTAATGCCGTGCACAATCACAGAAATTACGATCGTAGTAAAAGTAATCCAGGCAATTTTCTCGCCGATTTCGCCTTTCAAGCCGTGACCGAAAGCATAGGTAAGATAATAGATTGAACCGACGCCGCGAATGCCGAACCAACCGCAGAGCCAGCGGCTGGCGGGATGCAAGCGACTCCCGATCGTACTGATCCAAGCTCCCACAGGCCGAATCAAAAAGATTAACAATCCAGCTATTAAAAGGGCGTAGCTTCCATGTGCAACGAGAGCTTCTAGGCGCAACATGGAACCCAATATTAAAATTGTTCCTACTTCCATTAACTTTTCAATGCGCTCGGTAAAGTGCAGTTGGGAAAGCGGTTTTTCTGGGTCGCGGTAACTGCGCTGCACTACAATTCCTGCTACAAAAACTGCGAGGAATCCGTAGCCGTTGACTACTTCTGTCAGGGAATATGTGAGCAGAATTGTGCTGAGGGCGATGAAATCTTCCATTAGTTCATCGGCGGGCCTGTAGCGTTGCAATCGGCGATCGATCCAAGTGACGGCTTTGGCTACTAAAATGCCCATCACGATACCTGAGGCGCCCGCCCAGAGTAAGTCAACTGCTACCCACTGCGAAAACCAGTTCGGCCAGTTGTTATCTTTTAGCGCATAAATACCGAAATAAACAAAGGGAAAAGCTAAAGCATCGTTCAAACCGCCTTCCGATGTTAAGCCAAAACGCAATTCATCGCGATCGTCTATATCCGCTAACTGAACTTCTGAGGCTAAAACTGGATCTGTCGGTGCGAGAATTGCTCCCAATAAAATCGCGGGCCCCCAATCTAATTTGATAAACCAATGAGCGATCGCAGCAACAGCTAAAATCGAAATTGGCATTAAAAAACCGAGCAGCCGCGCTGTGGAATTCCAAGCCCAAGGTTGCAGCGGGCGATTCATTTTTAAGCCGCAACTAAACAGAGAAACAATAACTACAAATTCTGTGAGTCTTTCTAAAAATTGAGCTTCGGGGCGCAATTCAACCAGCTTGAGGCCGTAGGGCCCCAATCCGATACCGACAATTAGATAAATTAAGGCATAAGATACCGGCAATCGCGAAATCCATCCGGAGCCCAAGGTGACGGTTAGCAGGAGGATGCCAATTACTAGCAAGTTGAGAATGTAATGATCTACCATAGCGATCGCACTTTTAATCAGGCGTGACAAGTGCGATCTTGACAGATTAAAGCTTCTGGCACATCGGCCGAAAGCTAGAGCCTGCTATCCTCCGAAAGTTGCAGTTGTTAAGTAGAAGAAGGAAGAAGAAAGAAGATATACACAGCAAGCTGGAGAGCGATCCGTATTTTACGTTTACGTTTAATTAGGTGGACTTACTTATACAACTGTCAACTATCAACTGTCAACTGTCAACTGTCAACTGACTAATTAGGAACCCCATTTTTTTCGGTAGCGATGATGTGCAAATCTACGTGTTTGAGCGATCGTACTAACTGTTGAGTCAAGGAACCCCGAAACAGCAATTTCCATCGTGATTGCTGGCTTTCGCCGATCACAATTTGAGTGATCCGATAGTGTTTAGCTACCTCAGAAATTGCTTGTGCAATATTCTGACTTTGCACCCGCAAAAATTGGCCGTTAAATTCTTGGCAAAGCTTCTGGCAAGTTTCAACGTGCAAGCTTTCGGATTTTGTTAAAAATCGATCTGGATCGTCTACAAACAAAGCATAAAATGGGGCATTCATGTAATTGGCAAGCCTCGCACCCCGCCGCAGCAGTTGCAAGGAATTGGGATAAGTGGAGATGCAGACTAAAACTCGTTCGTGAATGTTGCAAACTTGACCTTTTAAAGTTTCTGCGTCATCTTCAACGTTGTCTGCTACTTCTCGCAGTGCAAGTTCTCGCAAAGCAATTAAATGACGGCGTTGGAAAAAGTTTTCTAATGATTGTTGAATTTTTTCGGGTGCATAAATTTTGCCTTCTAGCAACCTTTCTTCTAAGGTTTCTGGAGTAACATCGACCACGACTATTTCGTCAGCTTTTTCGAGAATGCGATCGGGCACTCGCTCTCGCACTACAACTCCGGTAATTCGAGCGACTAAATCGTTGAGACTTTCTATGTGCTGAATGTTGACGGTGGAGAAAACATCAATTCCAGCATTGAGAATTTCTTCGACATCTTGATATCGCTTTTCTCGCAGAGAACCGGGAATATTTGTATGAGCCAGTTCGTCTACCAATGCTAGTTGAGGGCGGCGTGCTATCACTGCCTCGGTATCCATTTCGGTCAGCATTTTTTCGCCGCGCAACATTTGTTTTCGCGGGATTATTTCCAGTCCCTCGCCTTTGGCTGCGGTTTCTTTCCGCCCGTGGGTTTCTAACAGTCCAACGGCGACATCAATACCTTCAGATTTGAGTCTGTGCCCTTCTTCCAGCATTCGGAAAGTTTTGCCGACACCGGGGGCCATTCCGATAAAGATTTTGTGCTTTCCCCGGCGGTGAGGGCGATCGTAAGCGCGATTCGGTTGGGCGTAAATAGGGTCGGAATGGTTGCTGAGTTCGCTAGAGTGAATCATAGCAGTTGGCAGTTGACAGCGTTAATCAGTTGACAGTTGACAGTTGACAGTTGACAGCGTTAATCAGTTGACAGTTGACAGTTGACAGTTGACCAATAACCAATAACCAATGACTAATAACAACTGAATACTGACTACTGACTACTGACCACTGAGTATTATAAACGGTCGAGAGCCAAATTTAGTTTGAGGACGTTAACTCCCGGTTCGCCAAAAATGCCGAGAAATCTGCTGTCTGTATTTTTGGCTACCAACATTTCTACTTGATTGAGATTGAGCGATCGCACTTTTGCTACCCGTTCAATTTGCGCCCTAGCTGATTCTACGCTAATGTGCGGGTCAAGGCTAGAACCGGAAGTATAGACTAAATCTGCTGTCGGTTTGATACCAGATAAATTTAGGCGAGCCAACTCAACTTCCACGCCCTGAAAACCATCTTTTTCATTACCTCGCTTCAGCAGATCGGAGTTGCTGGGAGCCAGGTTGCTCGCTCCGGAAACGCCCGTTCTCTGACTTAAGTTTTCTGCCTTTGTGGGGTCGTAATCTATTGGCACAAAGCTGCTGTAATTTGTGGTGCTGGGGCGACCCCAAAAATATTTATCCGAGCCGAAAGACTGACCGATTAATGAGGAACCGACTACCACTCCTTGGTTGGTAATTAAACTGCCGTTTGCCTGGGAGTTGAAAGCAAGTTGACCGATTGCTAGCAGTATTAATGGATAAATAATCGCTGTGATTCCCCACAAAACTAAAGTAACACGAATAGCTCTGATTAATTCTCTCATAAATGACCTCAATGAATGAAGGAAGAAGGAAGAAGGAAGAGGGAAGAGGGAAGAGGGAAGAGGGAAGCGCACGAGATGGAGAAACCGGGTTTTTGCGAAAATATTTGGTTTAGCCACTAGATTCGGTAAAAAACCCGGTTTCTAAGACTGACAATGCAAATATTTGCCTAAAATCTTTCTGGCTGAAAAATCACGACAAACAAATAAACTGCTAGCCCGATAATTACTAAACCCAAAAGACTTAAACCCCAGGCAGCTTTTTTAGTCAAACCTTCATCCGCAGCCGCATAAACAGCCGGGGCAATTATTAAGTTAAAGCACATTACTAGAAATAACTGCACCGGGATTGGGTGGCGCTGCCACAGCATTTGTCCTAACTCAACGGTTTCTTGAAAATCCCTCGGCAAAACATCGTTCAGCAAATCGTTTCGTTTCATAAATTCTCCTTGCTTGGTAACTAAATATCTCTCTTTCTATTAGATTTTTTGTGGGAAAAACGAGGCATAGCCTCTGAATCTGCATTCCCCGCCAGAGCCTGGTAACGCATTTTCTTCCTTCTTCCTTCTTCCTTCTTCCTTCTTCCTTCTTTATGCTAACCCGATCGCAGCAATGAAAAAATCAATAATTTTGATGGCGATAAACGGCGCAACTGCTCCGCCCAATCCGTAAATTAAAATGTTCCGCTGCAACAGTTGATTGGCACTTAGTGGTCGAAATTTAACCCCAGTTAGTGCCAGGGGAATCAAAGCGGGAATAATCAAAGCATTGTAAACTAATGCGGACAAAACCGCAGATTGACCGCTGGCTAAACCCATCACGTTTAATGCGCCGACGGGGGCAAACATTGCGGGAATAATTGCAAAATATTTGGCGATATCGTTGGCTAGGGAAAACGTAGTCAGTGCGCCGCGAGTAATTAGCAACTGTTTGCCAATTGTCACTAAATCAATTAGTTTTGTGGGGTCAGAATCTAAGTCCACCATGTTCGCAGCTTCCTTGGCTGCTTGGGTTCCAGAATTCATCGCCAAACCTACGTTTGCTTGGGCTAGGGCGGGTGCGTCGTTGGTTCCGTCTCCCGTCATTGCTACTAATTTGCCCTCGGCTTGTTGCTTGCGAATTACTTCGATTTTGTCTTCGGGAGTTGCTTCGGCGATGAAGTCGTCAACTCCGGCTTCGTCGGCAATTACTGATGCTGTAATTCTGTTATCTCCGGTGAGCATGATGGTGCGAATTCCCATTTTTCGCAGTTGGTCAAACCGATCGCGAATTCCGGGTTTAATCACATCTTTCAAATAGATAATTCCGTAGGTGTCGTTACCTTTACAAACGCCTAACGGTGTGCCTCCAAGCCGGGAAACTCGCTCGTAAGCTTCATCGAGATCCGGGCCGAAATTACCGCCGCGCGATCGCACAAAACCCTTCACCGCATCCACCGCGCCCTTGCGCGCTTCGGTACCATCCGCCAAATCAGTGCCCGACATCCGGGTTTTTGCAGAAAAATCAATGCCTTCAGATCCTCGGGAGTTAGTGCGATCGAAATCCACGGCTGCGCCCAGATTTTGAGCCAAACGGACGATCGACTTTCCCTCTGGCGTATCGTCAAAAACGCTCGCAGTCAGTGCTACCTGCGCGACTTCTTGCAGCGAATGACCGTTTACCGGAATGAATTCCTCGGCTAAACGGTTGCCCAGCGTGATCGTCCCGGTTTTGTCCAAAATCAGCGTATTCACGTCGCCGCAAGCCTCCACAGCCCGCCCGGAGGTCGCTATCACGTTAAATTGAGCGACGCGATCCATCCCCGCAATGCCGATCGCACTTAACAAACCGCCGATCGTTGTCGGAATCAGCGCCACCAACAGCGAAATCAGCGTCACCACACCCACAGGAGTTTTGACATAATTGCCCACGGGCGGAATCGTCGATACCACAATCAAAAACACCAGAGTCAGCACCGCCAGCAGCACCGTCAGCGCGATCTCGTTCGGCGTTTTCGAGCGTTCAGCGCCCTCCACCAGCGCGATCATCCTGTCCAAAAACCCCTTACCGGGGTCGGCCATCACCCGCAGCGTCAACTCGTCTGAAAGGATGCGCGTACCGCCGGTGACGGAGCTGGCGATGTCGGAGCCCGGTTCTTTCAGTACCGGCGCCGATTCCCCAGTAATCGCAGATTCGTCTACGGATGCGACACCTGCGATCACTTCACCGTCGGCAGGAATGACATCGCCTGCGATCACTTTAATTTGATCGCCGCGTCGGAGAGATGTCGAACTAACTTCTTGGATTGAACCGTCTGGTAAGAGTTTGCGGGCTGTGGTATCTGCTTTTGTCGATCGCAGTGCATCCGCTTGCGCTTTCCCGCGGCCTTCCGCTACCGCCTCTGCAAAATTAGCAAATACTAAGGTGAAGAACAAAATAAACGTGACTAAACCGTTGAAAACTACCTGATTTTTGCCGGGAACCGGGCCGAACAGCGTGGGGTCGACGGTCAAAAGTGCAGTGACAATTGTGCCAACCCACACCACAAACATCACGGGATTTTTTAGCATCACGCGCGGGTCAAGTTTGACAAAAGCTTCTTTAAAAGCTCTTTGATAAAGCCCTTTATTATTTGCTTTTGGGGTGTGTTTGCGAGACTCGCGAGAGCCTCTTGAGCGGGGAGTTTTTTGAGAGTCCGGGGTATTGGAAGAAGCCATAATTTGGAATTTTAATGAACCGCAGAGGACGCAGAGAACGCAGAGAAAGAGAATAGTGAGGTTGACAATTTCTCGCTACTGAGGTGGAGGCGTTGGTGTTTCTAAAGGCGAAGGTGTTGTTGTTACTTCAGGCGAAGGCGTTGCTAAAGGCGAAGGCGTTGCTAAAGGCGAAGGCGTTGCTAAAGGTAAAGGTGCAGTAGGTAAAGGTGCAGTTACCGGTACCTGTTCCAACTTAGCCCTGCTAATTTCAAATCCTTCTGCGATCGGCCCTAAAGCTAATACTGGGAAAAATGTTAGCGCGCCGAGAATGATGATTACTCCTGCGGTGACGCTGGTGAACAAAATGGAATCTGTTCTGAGAGTACCCGTCGTTTCGGGAACGAGTTGTTTGTTTGTCATGCTGTCAGCTAACAGCAGCAGCGCCACAATTGGAACGTAGCGCCCCATCAACAAGCTAAAACAAGTGCTTAAATTCCACCAAAGTCCTGTCGGCGCGGGTTGAGAATCGCCCAATCCTTCAAAACCAGAACCGTTGTTAGCCGCCGCTGAGGCGTATTCGTACATCACCTGCGAAATGCCGTGAAATCCTGGGTTGCTGATGCCGCTCAAGCTGTCGGGAAAGGCGAGGGTAATGGCGCCGGGGATTAAAACTGCGATCGGGTGAATTAACAAAACAACGCTAGCTAAAACAATTTCCCGCTTTTCAATTTTTCGTCCCAAAAATTCCGGCGTTCTCCCCACCATCAATCCGGTGAGAAACACGCTCAAAATCAAGTAGATAAATAAGTAAGCCGTTCCGGTTCCCTGTCCGCCCCAAACAATTTGGAGAAACAAGTTAAACAAAGTAGCAAAACCGCCGGCAGGCATTAAAGAATCGTGCATTCCGTTGACAGCCCCGCACATTGTCCCAGTCGTAGTGACAGCCCAAAGTACAGTTTCCGCCCAACCGAATCTAACTTCTTTCCCTTCTAAGTTGGGTTGTACGGAACCGAGCAAACTATTAATTTGGGGATTGCCTTGATATTCGCCAACTGCTGCTATGCCGATCAAAATTACATAAATGGCAAACACCATCCAAAAAATCAGCCATCCCTGCTTTTTGTTGTTAGCAAATCTGCCGTAGGTGTGAATGAGTGCTGCTGGTATAGAAACCATTGCTAGTGTTTCCAGCAGGTTGGTAAAAGGGTTGGGATTTTCAAAAGGGTGAGCCGAGTTAATGGCAAAGAAACCGCCGCCGTTTTCTCCCAGTTGTTTGATGCTTTCAAAGTGAGCGACTGGGCCGCGAGCAATTACTTGGGTACCGCCTTCTAAGGTACGGGCAACTGCTGGGCCTGCGAGGGTTTCCGGCACTCCAGAAATTAGCAAAAACAAGCCAATTATCAAAGAAAGTGGCAGCAGAATCCGCGTGATTGATTGAATTAAATCGATATAAAAGTTGCCCAGCGGGCGACCAGTCAGTCCCCGAATAAAGGCAATCCCTACTGCTAAACCCGTAGCTGCTGAGGTGAACATTAAAAAACCCAGAGTTAACTGGGATAAATAACTGAATGTTGTTTCGCCGGAGTAATGCTGTTGGTCGGTATTTGTGAGGAATGAAATAGTTGTATGCAGTGCAGTATCCCAGGCGGGTGCGCTGAGGCTGGTGGGATTTAAAGGCAGCAGTCCCTGAAGCATGAAAAGTAAGAATACAAATATGCCCATTGCTGCATTGCTGTATAATAGCGATCGCGCATACTGCCAGCCTGTCATTGAATCTACAGACCTGATATTGCTGGCTTTATAGATGAGTTGTTCGACTGGTTTGATCGCGGGGTCGAGAATGGTTCGTTCTCCCATGTACACCCGCGCCATGTAGTTGCCGAAGACGGGCGCGATCGCGATTAAAATGATTAGGGTTAATGCAATTTGAATTAAGCCTTGTAACATAACTGAGTTAAAAATTACTCGTTTAGTGATTACTTTACTCAGGTTGGGGGTTGTTGATAATCTGTCTTAAGGTATAAGTTACTGTTTATTAATGCGGTTTTTCTTACTTATACTTATACTGATAGGCGAATGTTTAGCCAAGGTCTCAAACCTATACTTGCAGGTATAGATGCTGTATAAACGCTATTTTTTGCGCGAAAATGTAGCTGACATTTTATAAGCTTAAAATGGATTAATTAGAGATGTTTGAAAGCTTATTGAAAATTCCCAAAATTCTGGGGGTTCAAGAAAAGTATTTGCGCGGAAGGTGGTCGATCGCCTTTTTATTCGCGATTGTCGCAGCACTCGAATTTGCTACGCCGTCGCAGTATCTGTTTGGATACTTGTACACGGGGCCGATTTTACTGGCAAATTCGCGGCTGAGTCGGTTGGGAAAGTTGCAAATTACGCTGTTAGCAGCAGCATTGACGCTGTTGAACTTGTTTGTTCCTTACGGAGAAACGATCGCCCTAGCAACTGTAGCAAATAGGGCGATCGCAGTTATGGCCTTGGGAGTCACGGGATATTTGAGCGATCGCACCCAGCAGTATCAAGAAGCGATCGCGATCGCCAAAGCGCAGTTGCAGTCCCAGCAGCAGCTAGCCAGCATCCGAGAGGATTTTGTCTCTACTTTGAGTCACGACTTGAAAACGCCGATGTTGGGTGCAATTGAAACAATCAAAGCTTTTCAGGGAGCAAACTTTGGGGAAGTCACTACCAGCCAGCAAAAAGTTCTCGAAACAATGGCGCGATCGCAAAAAATGTCACTACAATTAGTAGAAACGCTGCTCGATGTTTACCGCAACGATGCCGAAGGTTTAAAACTGCAACTTGCGCCCGTAAATTTAGCAGCTTTAGCAGAAGAAGTAATTGCCACACTCATCCATTTATCGGCAGCGCGCCGAGTTTATATTAGTATAAGTTACGGACAGTCTGACTTTCGCCGTTCTTTGTGGGTAAACGGCGATGAAGTGCAACTCCAGCGCGTTTTTGTTAATTTGCTAACAAACGCGATCAACCATTCTCCCCGAGGTGGTAAAGTAGAAATAGTTATGGAATCTTACGCAACCGCTCAGGTGGTGAAAGTTATCGATAGCGGGTTGGGAATTACTAGCGATGAGCTGCCCCACTTGTTCGAGCGTTTTTATCAAGGAAATGGCGATCGGCAAGCCAAAGGATCGGGATTGGGGTTATACTTATCTCGCCAAATTATTGACGCCCACGGCGGTATAATTTGGGCAGAAAACAAATTACCTTTAGGCGCTTTGTTTGGATTCCGACTACCAGCTATCTCTGCGAATGAAACCTAATTTTCCCTTGCGAATTCTCTTAGTTGAAGATGACGAACTGTTTCGGTTGGGACTGCAAACCAGATTGCAGCAAGAAAGTTCCTTGCAAGTAATTGCCGAGGCAGAAGATGGAGAAACGGCGGTAGAATTGACTCAGGAACACTTGCCGGATGTGGTGGTTCTCGATGTCGGTTTGCCGGGAATTGGTGGCATTGAAGCCTGTCGCCAAATTAAACAGAGACATCCAGAAATTCCAGTTTTGATTTTAACATCTCACGCCCAAAAAACCTTAATTGAAAGGTTGATTGCTGCGGGAGCCCAAGGATATTGTCTCAAGGGAATTGCCGCAGAAACTTTGGTTTTGGCAATTCGATCGGTAGCGGCGGGTGCTTCTTGGTGGGACAAAGCTGCAACTGCGGAAATTCGGGCGGTTTTTAGCAATCCCGAACCTGTCAAAAGCGCGAGTAAATGGGAAGTTTTAGACAATCCGCTGACTCCGAGGGAACAGGAAATATTAGCCTTAGTTGCGGGCGGGAAAAGCAATCAGGAGATTGCACAAATATTGTACATCGCTCCGGGGACTGTGCGGGTGCACGTCCACGCGATTTTGCAAAAGTTAGAAGTGCGCGATCGCACTCAAGCAGCAGTGCTCGCTATTCAGAAAGGATTGGTAGCAGAGGAACTTTTGGCGATCGAACCTTCAACAGGTTTGTAGTGAGGAATGCAAGTCCGCATCAAAGAAAGGACTGAAGTACAGGTTTGATCGTGAGGAATGCAAGTCCGCATCAAAGAAAGGACTGAAGTACAGGTTTGATCGTGAGGAATGCAAGTCCGCATCAAAGAAAGGACTGAAGTCCTCACTACAAACCCTATTGCTAGTTAATTTTACTGATGACATTTAATATTAAAATTTGCTAAATTTCATACATATTAATTTCCGTAAGGTCATCTAACCAGAGGTGTTTTGTGCCAAATTTTATCAATTCTGTTATAGGTTCGATCGCCTTTTTCGACTCTGCCCTCCCCGATATCCAAAATCTTTGCAACGGTATCGCAGCGGGAATAGAAGTAATTATCCTTGATGCAGCGCGGGATGGAGTAGCACAAATTACGGAAGTGCTGGGGAGTCGCCGCAATATTAACACCATTCATATTATCTCCCACGGTCGATCGGCTAGTTTGCAGCTAGGCGCGATCGACCTCAATTTGACAAATTTAAACTTTTATGGTCAAAAATTGCAGCAATGGTCGATCGCCCTGACAGAGAGTGCAGAGATTTTGCTGTACGGGTGCGATGTGGCGGCGGATGATGCGGGCGCTAACTTCGTGCGGCAAATCAGTCAGCTAACAAAGGCAAAAATTGCTGCTTCCAGCACGCCTGTGGGAAGCGCAGCTAAGGGCGGAGACTGGGAATTAGATTATACAACTGGGTGGGTGGAGTCGGAGTTGGCGATCGACCAAGCGACAATGGCCGCTTACCAATTTGTGTTTGGTTTGCAATTTTTGGGACAAGCAGGATTTCCGGCAAGTACAACTTTTGGAACACCAACAACCCAGGTAGGTGGACTGTCGGGCGTCACCTACGCGGGCAACAACACTTACTACGCTATCTCCGACGGCCGCAATATTCCTGGTGGCAGTCCCGACCCGTCTCGCTTTTACACCCTCACTATACCTAATGTGAGTTCGGGTATCTTGACACCAGTAGGAGGAGTTGCTTTTACAGGGGTGACACAGATTGGCAATCCGCCTCCCTTTGCCGCAGATACATCGGATACAGAGGGCATTGCCTTAATCGGCAGCAATGTCTTCGTTTCTTCTGAAGGCAATTTCTCGACAAATATCCAGCCTTTTATTAATAGTTTCGCCATTGCCACAGGAGTTCAAAATTTCGCGCTGCCTATTGCTTCTCCCAAATACGACGTATCAGCAGATCCTAACAGCGGCATCCGCAACAATCAAGGTTTTGAAAGTCTGACGATTACTCCCAGTCAAAGTTTTCTATTTACAGCAACAGAAAATGCTCTCGAACAAGACGGCCCTGCTTCAGATATAACGGCTGGCGCGCGATCGCGAATTGTCAGATATAACTTAGGTACAAACACCGCAAACGGAGAATTTCTTTACAATACCGATCCGCGCAACGGCATTTCAGAAATGCTGGCCGTTGATGATAATACGCTGCTGGTTCTCGAACGTTTTCTCGACTTATCGACAACACCGCCGTCAGGGGATTTGAAGCTTTATCAAATTTCTTTAAACGGTGCGACAGATATTCAAAACAATACCGGTTTGATTGCTTCTGGTGTTGCTAGCATTACACCAGTATCGAAAACTCCGATCGCCACTTCTGCTTATTTCCTCAGTACAGGCACTCCGGCACTGGTTGACAATTTTGAAGGGATGACATTTGGGCCTCCTCAAACAGCAACTGGGAAACGAACGCTAATTCTTGTCAGCGACAACAATTTTGCCCTTCCCACCAGATTCGCAGCGTTTGCAGCCAACAACGCACCCGTACTCAACAACAGCGGAACGCCGGTACTAACAGCAATTAACGAAGATGTACCTTCTGCCAGCAACACCGGCAGCTTAGTTTCTGCTTTAATTGCAGGTGCTGTTACAGATCCCGACATCGCCGATATTCAAGGAATAGCTGTGACGGCGACAGACAATACTAACGGCAGTTGGCAATATTCTATTGATAGCGGTGCGACTTGGACGGCATTCGGTACACCGTCAACAGCAGCAGCGAGACTGCTAGCAGGCAATGCCAGCATCCGCTTTCTTCCCAATAATGACTACAACGGTAGTGCTAATATCACCTATCAATCGTGGGATGGAACGACGACTAACTCTAGCGGTACTACCCTCACGAATGGGGGGACGGCTGATATTTCAACTGCTAGCAGTATTGGGGGTTTAGCAGCTTTCAGTACGGCCAGCGAGACTGCAACAATTACTGTTAATCCTGTCAACGATGCACCGTCGTTTGTCAAAGGGCCCGATCGCACCGTCAATCACAGTGCCGGCCCGCAAACTGTTCCTGCATGGGCGACGGCGATTTCTCCAGGGCCGGCCAACGAGTCAACACAAACCGTCAACTTTCAAGTAGTGGGAAATGACAATCCCGGTTTGTTTAGCGTACCACCGGCGATCGGCTTTTTCGGACAACTGACTTTTACCCCCGCCACAAGTGCAACTGGCAAGGCTAATATCACTATCAACCTCAAAGACAACGGCGGTACAGCTAACGGCGGCATTGATACTTCGGCAAGCCAGACATTTCAGATTGATATCACCAACAATCCGCCAACAGCAAATCCCGACACCTACAAAGTCTTGCACGATCGCGTGTTGACTGGGTTTCCATCCGTCTTATTCAATGACTTCGACATCGACATTTTCGACACGTTGACTGCTGCTGTTGTCACACAACCGACTAAAGGTAAACTCGTACTCAATCCCAAGGGTGACTTCACTTACACTCCTAACCCTGGCTTTGTTGGAATTGATACTTTCACTTACAGCGTTAGCGATGGGGCTGCGACTGTCCCCAGTACGGTGAGTATTGATGTTACGAACAGTCCGCCGATCGCTATTCCCGACACCTACATCGTCAGGCACGATCGAGTATTGACCGGATTTCCATCCGTTTTATTCAATGACTTCGACCCCGTCGATCCTTTAGAGACATTGACTGCTGCTGTTGTCACACAACCGACTAAAGGTAAACTCGTACTCAATCCCAAGGGTGACTTCATTTACACTCCCAACCCCGGATTTGTCGGAGTTGATACTTTCATTTATAGCGCTAGCGATGGCGCTGCAACTGTCCCCGCCACGGTGAATATCAACGTTACTAACAGTTTGCCGATCGCACAACCCGATACCTACAGCACCAGTGCGGGAAAAGCTATCAGCCAAATAGCGCCGGGAGTTTTAGCCAATGACTCCGACGCGGACTCGGATGTGTTGACTGCTGCATTGAGTGCAAATCCGACGAAAGGTGCGATCGTCCTCAGCAAAGACGGTTCTTTCACCTATACTCCTAAGGCAGGCTTTTCTGGGACAGACACATTTACCTACACAGTCAGCGACGGCATAGTTAGCTCTCCACCAGCTACCGTGACTGTAAACGTTAACAATAACCCGCCTGTCGCGATTGCTGACAACTATACAACTCCTTTTAATACCCCTCTCAATGTGGCAGGGTTGGGAGTCTTAATTAACGATACAGACCCGGAAAACGATCCGCTAACTGCGATTTTGGTGGCGGGGCCGACTAAAGGTGCGATCGCCCTCAGCAAAGACGGTTCCTTCAGTTACACTCCGAATGCTGGTTTTGCAGGGGCAGACTCTTTTACCTACAAAGCTAATGACGGCAAAGCTGATTCTGCGATCGTCACAGCAAGCGTTGTTGTAAATAACTCTCCAACTCCGACTCCAACTCCAACTCCAACTCCAACTCCAAATCCGACTCCGGTAACAACTCCGACTCCAAATCCAACTCCAACTCCGACTCCTGTAACAACTCCAACTCCAACTCCAACTCCAAATCCGACTCCAACTCCAACTCCAACTCCGACTCCAAATCCGACTCCAACTCCAAATCCGACTCCAAATCCAAATCCGACTCCAAATCCAAATCCGACGCCAAATCCGACGCCAAATCCGACTCCAACTCCAAATCCGACTCCAACTCCAAATCCAACTCCAAATCCAAATCCGACGCCAAATCCAACTCCGACTCCGGTAACAACTCCGACTCCGACTCCGACTCCAAATCCGACGCCAAATCCAACTCCGACTCCGGTAACAACTCCGACTCCGACTCCGACTCCAAATCCAAATCCAACTCCAACTCCAAATCCAACTCCAACTCCGACTCCAAATCCAACTCCAACTCCGACTCCAAATCCAACTCCAACTCCAACTCCAAATCCAAATCCAACTCCAACTCCAAATCCAACTCCAACTCCGACTCCAAATCCAACTCCGACTCCGACTCCGACTCCGACTCCGACTCCAACTCCAACTCCAACTCCAACTCCGACTCCGACTCCGACTCCGGCGGGGGCGGGCACGGGGGCACCGCCCCTACAGACTCCAGCCGATCGCGATCGCATTTGCGACGAAATTACCTTGCCTGCGATCGATTCAATTCCCGGGCCGAATTCAGTCGATCGCACTTTCAACGGCACTGACGGCAACGATTTCCTCATCGGTAGCAATCTCAACGACGCTATCAACGGTTTCAACGGGAACGACATTCTGCTGGGCGGAAGCGGTAACGACAATATTTATGGTGGGCAGCCCAGCAATATCCCTCTCGGCCCGAATGCAGACAAAGACTTGCTATTTGGCGGCAGAGGTAATGATTACCTCAACGGAAGTGCCGGCGACGATCTCATTTTCGGTGGTAAAGGCGATGATGTGGCGATCGGTGGCAAAGACGATGACTTGATTTGGGGTGACAAGGGGAATGACACTCTGGTGGGGGCTGAGGGTAACGATTGCTTGTTTGGAGGCAGTTTTGACCCGTCTAGCCCTGACTCGAACGGACGCGATTTGTTGTTTGGCGGTGCTGGCAACGACTTCTTGAATGGAGGAGATGCTGCGGATACTCTGGGCGGTGGAGAGGGCAACGATACGCTGAACGGCGGTAAGGGCGATGATGTTCTGGTGGGGGGTACGGGCAACGATCTGCTGCTGGGCGATCGGGGTAGCGACAGCATTTGCGCTGCGGATGGGGATGATACTTTGACTGGGGGTTTAGGTAACGATGTTCTCAGTGGTGGCGTTGGCGGCGATCGCTTTATTTTAACCGCAGGTGAAGGCAGCGATGTCATTGCTGATTTCACTAAAGGTGAAGATTTGCTAGTGTTAGCGGGCGGTTTAACTTTTGCTCAACTCACTATTACCCAAAGCCCCAATGCAGGTGCGATCGCGATTTCTGGGAACGGTCAACTCTTGGCTACTGTGAATGCAGTGGCTGGTAGTGCGATCGATCGCAGTGATTTTATCCTATTTGGGCGATAACAAAATAGTTCGTAGTGCGGACTTCAGTCCGCAAAAATCTGCGGACTGAAGTCCGCACTACGAACGAATCTCATTACCTAATAGAGATAAATTGAGAGGCTTTTAATAATCTCCAGAAATTGCTGCAAAATAGTCGATGAATCATTCTGCCGCCAAACCGCAGTTAAGTTAGTGGTTGTCATTTGTTCCAGAATCGGACGATACACCACTCCTTTGCGTTGAAGATTCTGGACGTGAGATGGCAGAATGCTAATACCAGTTTCGCCTGCAACTAACCCCAAAATCGTGACCATAAAGACGGCTGTTTGAACAACTTTCGGCACAAATCCTGCTTGGGAACATAGATGGTAAATTTGTTCGGACAAACCCGCCACAACTTGATGCAGGGGCATGACAAATTCTTCATTTTTTACGTCAGCAAGCGAAATTTGGGATTTGGCTGCAAGCGGATGATTTTTGGGTAAGACGGCGACAAGTGGTTCTTGCGTGATAGACATCGTTTCTAAATCATTGTCTTCCGATATTTCGTGGTAGAGATACAGAAAAATGATATCAGTTTGGCGATCGCGCAATCTCTGAATTAGAAAAGCACTATGTTCTTCCTGTAAAATCAGTTTTACCTCTGGATATCGCTGTCGAAACGTTCGCAGCATCTCTGGAAAGACGCCATTCGCGATCGAACTCGTAAAACTCACCGTCAAGTGACCCAATTCACCTTGATGAATGCGCTGGGTTTTATGTACCGCTTGTTCTAACAGTGCCAGAGTTGCGCGAGATTCTTCTAAAAATGCCTGTCCTGCTGGAGTTAGCCCAATTGGGTGACTTTTGCGATCGAATAGTTGCACGCCCAATTCAGTCTCCAAATCTTTAATTTGGTTGCTTAGGGGCGGTTGCGAAATGTGCAATCGCTTTGCCGCATTGGTAAAGCTCAGTTCGTCTGCCACTGCAATGAAGTAACGGAGATGGCGAAGTTCCATAGATTTTAGATTTTAAACTTTAAACTTGGAAATGAATAATTACTATAGCGGTTATTGAGTAGATACTGCCATACTTTTTGAGTATATTCTTATATTAAAAAAAGTATTTGACATATAGAAATAACTTGTTTACCTTGGAAGTAATAGTTAGAAAACTTGGCGACTAATTACGGTTTTAATTATCACAAAATGAGGATTATTTATGTTGTCGCACGTAATTCGACGAGTTGCAGTTGTCGGAGGAACCCACGGAAATGAGTTAACAGGAGTTTACCTGATTAAGAAGTTTCAACAATTCCCAGACTTGCTGAAACGATCGACCTTTGAGACAGTTGCCTTATTAGCCAACCCGAAAGCGGTGGCGCTGAATCGGCGTTATGTCGATCGCGATTTGAACCGTTGCTTTGGCCGCGCAGATTTGGCTAACCCAGACTTGACGGGTTACGAGGACACTCGTGCTAAGGAAATCTGGGCACAACTATGTCCGAAAGACCAAAATAAAGCTGATTTTATTATCGACATCCACAGCACAACGGCGAACATGGGGCTGACAATTTTACCGTCTAGCAAACATCCATTCAATTTGCAACTACTAGCCTATTTAAGCGAACTAGATCCCTCAGTTCGAGTTTTTTTCCGAGAGGATGATGGTGAGGATGCGCCAATGTTGCGATCGCTATCAACTTTCGGTTGCACGATAGAAGTTGGGCCCATCGCCCACGGAGTCGTCAACGCCCATCTGTTTGAGCAAACCGAAAGGCTGGTTCGCACCATTGTAGATTATCTCGATGCCACAAATCTGGGCAATCCGCCAGTTATACCATCATATTTAACTGCATATCAGGCGATCGTTTCCGTAGACTACCCGAGAAATGCTGTAGGTGAAATCCAAGCCACTATCCATCCCCAACTTCAGTTTAAAGATTACGAACCCTTACATCCCGGTGAACCGATGTTTCTCACATTTACGGGAGAATTGCTCCCCTATCAAGGAGAATCTACAGTTTTCCCTGTATTTATTAACGAAGCGGCTTATTACGAAAAGCACATAGCGATGCTTTTGACGAAAAAACAACAGCTTCAGCTTGAAACTGCATAAAATCCTGTCCCGCAAATTACCAGCAATAAAAAAGGTTTGATCGTTCGGACTTCAGTCCCCATCCATCCCAGGAAATAAAAAAGGTTTGTAGTGAGACTCACGTAGCGGGTGTAGCGGCTTTAGTTTTGAATGCCAATCCCACTCTAACTCCGGCTCAAGTTGAGTACATTTTGACAACAACAGCCAACCCAAATGGGATAACTGTCTAGAAACAACAAGCAACTATTCCGAAACATTAGCCGATCGCCCTACAACCCCGCGAATCTGTTTTTTGACATCTCCCCATGCCTAAAGGCGAGGGGATTCACAAGACCACAATTTAAGTCTTATAGGTGCTGACAAATCACCTCTACCAACTCCACTTAGATCCAATCCAAGCATTGTTGCTACTTTACG
>NZ_JAAFKG010000040.1 GCF_013299185.1 Microcoleus sp. bin48.metabat.b7b8b9.023
GGATTTGAGGTTTCTAGGATACTGACTCTCACCTACATGGTCATTCAGTTGTCAAGGTTCTACCTTGCGGCTAATCCCCCTAACCCTTTTTAGTATTGGTTTCTAGCCAACGATTCGCACACCGGGATTCATGTCGATACCAATGCAGCCGTGCATCCTCTCTTGAGAGACCGACGGCACGGGATTCGGAGCAAACTGCACAGCAGCAATCCATCTTCCATTTTTGCGATAAAAGTGCCAATTTTTAGCACCGCATGGGGGCAGTCTGTCAATGTTGCGATTAAAATCACCAATCTCAGAAGATACATTTTTGCCGAATCGTGACTCTAGGCATTTTGGGACTCGAAAAGTTATTTTCTTCCCATCCCACTGGCAGACTTGATTGCCAAAGGATTCATCCTTGGAACCGACGACCAAAATATCGCCTCCAGGAATAGAAACCTTAATTCGCTTAAACCTTAAGTGTTCGACGCTATTGATTAGCAATGTCAATTTACGCTTTTTTTGGTGAATTTGAAAGCGCAAATTCTGCCAGTTTGTGGATTTATACTGAAGCGAGCAGGCTATGGGAAAGTTGCAACCTGTTTTTGAATTATGCCATTTCCTTTTTGCGTAAAACTTTCGGGCTAATACTAACTTGCGTTCGGCTTTTTTGAGCCACATACCAATAGATTTAATCTTGCCTTCAAGAGTTTTTAAATGTAAAATTCTGTGTGATTTTGCACTGTCTACACGACCCTTGGTAGAGCTAATTACGCCGTTGGCATGGCGCTTATTGATGCCGTAGGTTTGTTGCAAGTGCGTGTTCCAATCAGATTTTTTAAACTCTGTGCCTGAAAGCAAGTGGTCAACTGTTTCAATACTTGCAGCCCAAAAAATTGGGGCGTAAGTATTGAGAAACATCTCGAAAGTTGTAAATCCTAGCTCGTTGAGTTCGTCAACTGGTGTGGGCAAGCCTTTGCAATAAGTCAGGGTAGCCATTGATTCTCGCTGTCAATATGGTTATACCTTTGTATGTTAACTGCTTTGCACAGAATCCGCAAGCTTTTGAATGAGCTTTTTGTTTTTGCTCGACCTCGCCCCGTACAGTCGAGCTGAAAATACGGTGATAATTTCTAAAACATCGCTCGCGAGGTCTTCCTCAAAGGTTGCATCTTCTTTTTTGTTGAGAATGACCACTTCTACTTCGTGGTACTCACAGAGTGAAAAAATCAGCTCTGAGCCGAATCTCAGCAACCTGTCCTTGTGGGTAATCACAAGTCGAGCCATTTCGCCATCTAAAATGGCAGAAATTAGCTTCATCAGCCCTTTTTTGCGGTAATTCATGCCACTACCTAAATCTCTGATCACTTCATATTCCCAGCCGAAAGATTGACAATAGCCTGATAAAACGGCATCCTGCCTGTCAAGATCGGCTTTTTGGTCGTGACTCGAAACCCTGGCGTAAGCTATTGTTTTTCCGGTTTTTTGCTCAACAAAGTCCGAAAGACGGTATCGTCTGTGTCCGCCATCTGTGCGGACTGATTCGAGCTTGCCTTCTTTTTCCCACCGCCGTATTGTGTCAACGCTTACGGCTTTAAGCTCTGCTAACTCGCCAATGCTAATCAGTCTATCCATTGATTTACCTAGAATCTAACTACTAAATCCTACGTAAATCTAGGTAAATCGTCAACAGTCGTCAACCCCGTTTAGCTTGGTTTTCGCGTAGGGGGATAATGGTCAAGTTTATGCAATTATACCAAAGAATTTGCTGGTTTCCTCATCCACCCCGACGCTGTTCCACGTTCCGAAGAGGAATTTGACTCGCAAGAGTGGAATCGTCAACTCGCACGCATTCATCCCGACGCGAGGCTACGCTCCTGGCGCGGGGATGAATGCTGCTGAAAGCTAAATATCAACTGCCTTTTCCCTTGCTGTGCGACTCAAACGCCGAAGTGGCAACCGCCTACGGTTGTTACGGACTCAAAAAATTTATGGGCAAAGAATTTATGGGCATTACTCGATCGACCTTCGCGATCGACCCTGATGGTAGGATTGAAACTGTTTGGCGCAAAGTCAAACCAGAATCTCACGCAGTGGAGATTTTAGGAGAATTGTCGGATATTTTGCCTGAAAGAAGAATATAATAATTCTGACCCCAAATCTGCGAGATAGCAGGTCTAAAATTACTTTCCCCTAAACAAACTTTTGAGTGTATGCGTAGATTGTGGCAATTTGTACAGACTGTGCTGGGTCTGATTTTTCGACATCCCGTGACTGGTACCGCCGTGATTCCTGTGTTACCTGACGGGAGAATAGTGTTAATTCGACGCCGCGACAACGGTCGCTGGGCCCTGCCGGGAGGTATGGTGGATTGGGGAGAGGATATTCCGACAACAGTGCGCCGAGAATTGGCGGAGGAAACAGGACTCGATTTAGTCAAAATTCGTCGCTTGGTGGGCGTTTATTCGGCTGCCGATAGAGACCCTCGCTTGCACTCGATTTGTATAGTGGTGGAAGCAGAGGTGCAGGGCAAGATGCAAGTTCAGGATTCGCTTGAAATCAGCGAGGTGGAAGCTTTTTTGCCGACAGCGCTGCCGGAAGACCAGCTTAGCCATGATAATGGCGAGCACTTGCATAACTATTTTCAAGGCCTGACAACTTTAGCGTAAATTCTCAGGGCATCTACATTTGAGCAACGTTGGGAATTACCTCACCTTAACAAGCTACCTTTTATTAGTAGGGAATTAATTTTTAATGTTTCCATGCTTTAATTTATGATATCTGAACATTAATTTAATAATCTTTTTATTGCTGAATATTAAACCGGATGTACTCACCGTTACGCAATTCTCGGGTCAAACTCTCTTTAGGACACATTTTCTGGCGCGAAGTCGGCAGAGGCCCAAATTTAGTATTTTTGCATGGTTCTTGGGGCGACGGCAGTCAGTGGCTGCGGACGATCGAGCTTTTGAGCCCGGACTTCCAATGCTTCGCACCAGATTTGCTGGGCTTTGGCGACTCGGAACACCCAAATGTTAATTATTCGATCGATCTGGAAGTAGAATGTCTCGCCCAATACCTCGATGCTTTGAACCTGCAACAGGTTTATTTAATTGGTGACTCTTTGGGCGGCTGGGTGGCTGCTAGCTACGCCATCAAATATCCCGATCGAGTTCAGGGTTTAGTGTTATTAGCCCCAGAAGGCGTCAAGGCTGGCAACCAGGGGGGGCGGTGGCAGACGGCTAGCTGGCTGATCGCTCAACCTCCGTTGGCATACTGGTTGTTGCGATCGATCTATCCAATTGCTAAGTTGCTGGGGGGTCAAAAGCAGATTGACAGACTGCTAAACTTGAGACAGCAGTTGATGCAGTCCCCAGTTGCCGTGCAGTTGCTGTTCGGGCGGCGGCGGCCTGAAATTATAGCAGATTTAGTTGATGAGAATTTGGCCTTGCTGAAAGCGCCTGTTTTGGTTTTGCAAGGTTCTGAAGATACCCCCGCAGCTTTGTCTCTGTGTCAATCCTATGCTGCTCTGGCTCCTAATGCCGAACTGCAATCTGTCAGTCCGGGAGACATCAATTTGCCGCAGGAAGTCCCGGATATTGTTGCTCGCTATATTCGCCAGTTTGCCAAATGAATTGATAATTGGTCATTAGTCATTAGTCATTGGTACACCTTTAAAAAAGGTATGTTGTTGCGCTTGAGCGCTCTTTATATGCAAGAGCGCTTAAGCGCAACAACGTGCCTAATATGCAAGAGCGCTTAAGCGCAACAACGTGCCTAATATGCAAGAGCGCTTAAGCGCAACAACGTGCCTAATAAACATTAACCTGCATAATAGAGCCAGTTGCTGCGTTCAAGACTGTGTTGATTGAGGCGGATTTTTTCTGTTCTTATTATTCCTATTCCGATTGATTGCAGAGAATTGGTCGCCGTCAACATTTAACAAACTCATATAAATTCAAAAAAAATACAACTGTATGCCCCTGTTTGAAACCTTTACGGAATCAATCATTACCAATTCTTCAACATCAAATCTCAATCAATTGGTCAATCCCCCAATCCCTCAATCTAAAATCTAAAATGCTATGATTCCCCAAAAAATAGCCTCTGGTGCGTCAATTACCGAGGAAGCCGTATTGGGAAATAGTGCGGTGAGGTATTTCAATAACAAAATGCGATCGCCCCCCGTGAGTGCAATTTTGCTATTCGGAAACAACCTCCGCCAATCTTCAATAAAATCCCTAACTCCTGCCACCGCCGCATATACAACCCCGCTTTGAATTGCCCCAGCAGTATCTGTAGCCCAGCGATGCGGAATGTTTTCTGGTAAGCGTACTGAGGGCAATGCAGCGGTCTTTTTTCCCAACGAGGATAACTGCAAACCCAAACCCGGTAAGATGGCACCCCCGACTAAATACCTATTGACATTAGCCCCAGTAAATGTTAAAGCTGTACCAGCATCTATAAGTAAAATTGGCCAACCAAATTGGTTGCCAGCACCCAGTAAAGCTAAAGCTCTGTCAATTCCCAGGGTAGGATAGAGTCCCCCGATCGGTAACTGGTCTAAAGTAATAATTCGGACTTCAGGATAACTCTGCCAAATTGCTGTTTGCTGGGGAACTACTGAGGCCAAAACTAAAGGTAGCGGCACTACAGAAAGCGTGTGAGGACTAGACACAGCAGGAGTAGCAGGAAGACCGAGCAGATTTTGAGCCGATATTTGCTCGATCGACCTCATCACCGTTTCCACCAAATATTCCGCTTTTTCTGCCTCACAGAGCCGGGAAACAGCATCAGCTTTGAGATGCTCAGTATCCCATGTTCTCTCCAAAGTTCTGCCCGTAAATAATCCCCAGTGCAATCGCGAATTGCCGATCGCCAAAGCTATTTTAACCAGGCTTTTACCTGCCAATCCAGCGATCGGGTTGTCGGTGCCACTTCCCGGGCAAAAATTGTCGGCAATTGAATTTTCCATGTTCATCGATCGATCGCGCGCAAACATTATCACTATAGATAGATTTTAGATTAATTTTATTCGCTTAGGGGGACGGTTAACTCTAATTGACATCTGACGAAAAAGATGGCGCGTGCCTCATTAGTATTGTCGGCTGCTGAGCCATAATTATTATTGATAAATATTTGTAAAGCAAATAATTGCAATGCTCGGGATATATCATTTATAATGTTTTAATATCGTTCTAAATTTGTGGTAGCGACGATCGGCTGGTGGCGGGGTAAGCAAATGTGTAAAAAACCAGAGTCTATCAAAATACTGTACAAGTGCTGAGTAAATATGTCTTTAAAAATACAACAACCAGAAACCCCCTGGCAGAGACTGACTGCGCGGTTGCCTGAATCAGGTAACTGGAATCAAGAAGAAGGTCTTTTGCTGCCGGAAGTAGACCAACAAAAAGCCATCATCGTCCAGATGCAGCAGCAAGTTCAGCTATCAAACTTGCTCAACGAAATTAATAACGAAATTCGCAGCACCCTTGATATAGAACAGATTTTAACATCAGCCTGCCGATTGCTGGGGCAAGCGCTACAGTGCAGCCGCGCGAGTATTTTAGTCAAAGAATCCAATACAGAAAAAACGTTAGTCACGCGGGGAGAGTACAACGCGGGAGACTATCCCATACAACTGGGGATGAAAGTACCGATTACTAATAACCCGCACTTGGCCGCAGTCGTATCTGGGCAAGAGTCGCTAGCATTGACGAAGTTTCTGGATTTTCCGGGGTTGAACGCACAAACCCGAAAAATTGCCGAGGCTTTGGAAATTAAGTCAATGCTGGCAGTTGCTACTCGCTATCAAGGTGAAGTGAATGGCATAATTGGTTTGCATCAGTGCGATCGCGAACGGGAATGGACTGATTGGGAACGGCAACTGTTAGAAGGGGTAGCATCGCAATTGGCGATCGCGATCAATCAAGCCAAACTCTACAGCAAAACCCGCCGTCAAGCCGAACGAGAATCTCTGCTGCGACTGATTGGCAACCAAATTCGCAGTACCCTAGATCTGGGAACTATCCTGCAAACAGCGGTGAGAGAAGTCCGCCAATTGTTGCAGTGCGATCGGGTAATTATCTATCAGTTTCAAGACAACTGGCAGGGAACAGTTGTCGTTGAAGATATGACAGTTCCTTGGCCTTCAATTTTAGGAGATATGGGGGCAGATAAGTGTTTTAGGGGAAATTACGCCGATCTTTACCAGCAAGGGCGAGTCAAAGCAATTAATGATATTTTTCAGGCTGGTTTAGAGCCTTGTCACGTTGATTTTTTAGACAGCTTGCAGGTAAAAGCTAATCTGATCGTACCGATTGTTACATCCCAAAACGAAGACCATTCACTTTCTACAGACATAAATTCTCCTGTAAAATTTCCCGGTAAACTGTGGGGTTTGTTGATTGCTCACGAGTGTCACGATACCCGAAATTGGCAGCGCCAAGAAATGGAGTTGCTGTCGCAGCTAGCCGATCAAATGGCGATCGCGATTCAGCAAGCAGAACTTTACAGCCAAGTCCGAGAAGCGGCAGTCAAATCTCAAGCTCAAACCCAGCAATTGCAAGCAGCCCTCCAAGAATTGCGATCGACACAGCAGCAATTGATTCAAAGCGAAAAAATGTCTGGTTTGGGGCAAATGGTAGCGGGAATTGCTCACGAAATCAACAACGCTAACAATTTCATCCACGCTAACTTGTTTCACGCTCAAGAATATTTTAAAGTCTTAAACGAAGCTCTAGAATTGTGCGGGAATGCCTGCCCAGAAGCAGCGGAGGCACTTGTCAAAATCAATGAAGAACTAGAACTCGATTACGTTCGAGATGACTTTGGCAAAATGCTCAATTCGATGCGGGAAGGCAGTGGCAGGATTCGATCGATCGTGATGACGCTGCGAAATTTTTCTCGCTTAGATCACGCAGAATTTAAAGCTGTGGATTTGCATGAAGGTTTGGAAAGCAGTTTATTGATGCTGCAACATAAACTCAAATCAAATATCAAAATTGAAAAACAATACGGAAATCTGCCGCCAGTCAAATGTCATGCCGGTCAAATCAACCAAGTATTTTATAATTTGATGGACAATGCCTTAGATGCGATCGACTCAGCCGACAAACCCGGAGAATTAACAATCCGCAGTTGGCTAAGCGAGCCGGACTGGGTAACAATCTCTGTGCGCGATACGGGAAGTGGCATTCCGGCGCAGATTCAAGACAAGATTTTCGATCCGTTTTTTACGACTAAACCTGTGGGGAAAGGTACGGGCTTAGGACTTTCGGTGTGCTATCAGGTAATTGTACAAGCTCACGGCGGCCGGATTCGGTGCGTCAGTCAGGTGGGCGAAGGAACTGAGTTGATAGTGGAGTTACCGCTGACAAATCGGAAGAATTGAATAGCAAGAAATATAGGAAGAAACCGGGTTTCTGAGTTCTGGGTGCGTCCAATTTATTTTAGGGCTTGCTGAATATAAAGTATAAAGCTTGCCAGAGCAGGCGTTCAAGATTTCTTGGCTCTATCTAAGTGCAAGTTATAGGATTATAGAGGCTCAAAACCCTTCCAATGAAAGTTGTTAGTTTCTGGATAAATTTGGGATTTTAGCAATAAACCTATTATTTTTTAACCTGAGTTCGGGTTAATTTTTGGACGCTTGGCGGTTAGAAACCGCAGCTATACAGACAAAGTGTGCCTCCACACACTCTTCTGCAGGCCTCAAAATCTAGTCTGCTCCCGTCAGATCGAGTCTGTGTAGCCACGAATTCCATTCGCCAAGGCACATTCAATGATTTCTTATCCCGAACTCAGGTTTTTTAAGGTGTGTAGCCTCGTTTTTCCACTACGCATACTTTTTCAGCAATCCCTAAAATAAATCAGATTTGGTGAAATGGGGATTTTGTCAAGACCTAATTTGTGGATTTTTCTCAAAATGGTCGTGAAGCGAAGCTATCGGGAGCCTCAATCGCCCTACTCACACATTAATAACTTTGAAGTTACTTAACAGCGTCATAAGAAATTTTATGAAGATTTACAAAAGAAACGTGTCAGAATGGAAACAATAAGGTAATGGATAACAGACAAGGAGGCAGAGTATGGTAGCCCTGACTGAACGAGTCCAACGCAGATTGACGGTGGAAAAGGTCGAAATTGCCTCTGATACAACGGCAATTCGATGCCTGGACTGGGATAGAGACCGTTTTGACATCGAATTCGGGCTCAAAAACGGTACAACTTACAACTCTTTCATCATTCGTGGCGAAAAAACTGCCCTCGTGGATACCTCGCACGAGAAGTTTCGCCAGCAATATATGGAAACTCTGACGGGGGAAATTGACCCGAAAGAGATTGATTATCTAATTATCAGCCACACTGAACCAGACCACAGCGGTTTGGTGAAAGATGTGCTGGCTTTGGCGCCCCAGGCGATTGTGGTAGGGGCGAAAGTAGCAATTCAATTTTTAGAAAACCTGATACATCAGCCTTTTGAGCGACTTGTCGTGAAAAATGGGGACAAACTAGATTTAGGAAATGGCCACGTTATCGAATTTGTGTCGGCGCCGAATTTGCACTGGCCCGATACTATTTTCAGCTATGACAGCAAAACTCAGGTGATGTTCACCTGCGATGCTTTCGGGATGCACTACTGTTCTGATAGTACCTATGATGACGATTTAGCGGCGGTTGAGGAGGATTATCACTTTTATTATGAGTGTTTGATGGCTCCAAATGCTCGATCGGTACTCAGTGCAATGAAGCGGATGGCCGAGTTGGGAGAAATCGGTACGGTGGCAACCGGTCACGGGCCGCTGCTCAGGTACAATGTGGTGGAACTTACCGGACGTTACAAAAAGTGGAGCCAAGAACAAGCTAAGGCAGAAACCACTGTAGCGGTATTTTACACTTCCGATTACGGATTTAGCGATCGCCTGGCCCAGGCGATCGCCCACGGGATTACCAAAACCGGTGTCGCCGTAGAAATGATGGACTTGAGAATCGCCGACTTGCAAGAAGTTCGGGAACTTGTCGGTACAGCCGCCGGGATCGTAATTTGTTCGCCACCGAGTAATGGCGCTGCTGCGGAAAATGCCGAAGCTGCTATTAACACAATTTTAGTTGCAGCTAACAACAAACAATCCTTCGGTTTGTGCGAATCCGGCGGTGGCGATGACGCATCGATTTATCCGCTGCGAAACAAGTTCAAAGAGTTGGGTTTGAAAGAAGCATTTCCCAACATTTTGATTAAAGAAGCGCCGACGGAAGCGATTTATCAAGTTTGCGACGAAGCCGGTACCGACTTGGGACAGTGGCTGTCGCGGGACAAGGCTGTCAAACAGATGAAATCCCTGGATAGCGATGTTGATAAAGCTTTGGGACGTATCAGCGGCGGATTGTACATTATTACGGCTCAAAAAGGCGAGGTTAGCAGTGCGATGTTGGCTTCTTGGGTGACGCAGGCCAGCTTTAAACCGTTGGGTTTAACTATAGCAGTTGCCAAGGATCGGGCGATCGAATCGATGATGCACGCGGGTGATAAATTTGTACTCAACGTGCTGGAAGAAGGCAATTATCAAAGCTTGATGAAGCACTTTTTGAAGCGTTTTGCCCCAGGTGCCGATCGATTTGCCGGAGTTAAAACTCAACCAGCTACCAACGGTTCTCCGATTTTGACCGATGCTTTGGCCTACATGGAATGCGAAGTGGTTAGCCGGATGGAACTTTCGGATCATCATATCGTATATGCGACGGTAGATAGCGGTCGCGTATCCAATCCCGAAGCACTGCCGGCAGTTCACCACCGCAAAGTTGGAAATCACTATTAGTCAGTTGACTGTTGACTGTTGACTGTTGTCAGTTGTCAGTTGTCAGTTGTCAGTTGATAGTTAACAAGTTGTAGGGGCGGTGGATGGTGCGGGCCCGCCCTCTTATACCAATTTAATGGGTCGTTGCATATATCCCGATCCCCCTAAATCCCCCTTAAGAAGGGGGACTTTGAGCGGAATCTTGTTCCCCCCTTATTAAGGGGGGTTAGGGGGGATCGGATTTCGGAATTCGGGAGCAGCCTCATAAATTAGTAAGGTGCGTCAGCCGAAGTTTTATTCGAGTTAATCATCAACTATCTGCTGACGCACCCTACATTTAAACACAGGACGATGCTACTGTATTTCTTCCTTTCTCCCTCTGCGTCCTCTGCGTCCTCTGCGGTTAATAAAAAAAATCTCATTCACAAAATCAACAGTTTCCCCCTAGCAAACTTAATATAGATAGGTGCAATTAATGACTAACACTTTGACTCCCAGACTCGGATCTAATACCAAACCCCGCGACGTGCAGTTTGTCCCAATTGCCACCGATACCGCAGCAGTGCGATCGCGCACTTGGGACAGACTAAAATTTGAAGTAGAATATTCCCTGCAAAGGGGGACAACAGCCAACAGCTATCTCATTCAAGCTGACCAAACTGCTTTGTTCGACCCGCCAGGAGAATCTTTCACCCAAAATTATCTGGAATCTTTGCAGAAACGGGTGGACTTGAAAACGCTGGATTACATAATTTTGGGGCATTTCAATGCTAACAGATCCGTCACGATCAAAGCTTTGTTAGAATTGGCTCCGCAAGTAGCTTTTGTTTGCACGAATCCGGCGGCTATTGGTTTGCGATCGGCTTTTCCCGAACAAGAGTTAAATATTATGATCGTTCGGGGAGAAGAAACTCTCGATTTAGGTAAAGGTCACAAATTAAAATTCCTGGCGACTCCGACTCCGCGCTGGCCTGATGAACTTTGCACCTACGATCCGCAAACTCGAATCGTGTTCACTGACAAATTTTTTGGTTCTCACGTTTGCAGCGATCAAGTATTTGATGAAGGCTGGAGCGTTTACAGCGAAGATCGGCGCTATTATTACGATTCCCTGCACGCATCTCAGGCGAAACAAGTGCTGACAGCAATGGATAAATTAGCCGATTTGCCAACAGCATTTTATGCTCCCGGTCACGGCCCGATCGTCCGTTACGGCCTCCACGAATTGAGCAATTTGTATCGGGAATGGAGCCAACAACAAAATTCAAAGGACTTGACAGTTGCTTTGATTTATGCTTCGGCTTATGGCAATACTGCTACTTTGGCGCAGGCGATCGCCAAAGGGATTACGAAGGCCGGTGTTGCTGTAGAAAGCATCAATTGCGAATTTGCCGAACCGGGAGAAATTCAAGAGGCGATCGAGAAATGCGCCGGATTTATCATCGGTACTCCGACGCTAGCCGGACACGCGCCGACGCAAATTCAAACGGCTTTGGGCATTGTGTTGTCTACAGCAACTAAGAGCAAATTAGCGGGGGTTTTCGGTTCTTTTGGCTGGAGCGGCGAGGCGATCGACTTAGTGGAAGGAAAATTAAAAGATGCTGGCTATCGGATTGGATTTGAGCCGATTCGAGCCAAGTTTAAGCCGACGGCGGCGACGATTCACGAGTGCAAAGAAGCGGGAACGGATTTTGCTCAAGCTTTGATTAAGTCGCAAAAATTGCGGGCGCCGAAACCGCAGTTGACTGGTGGGAGCGATCGCACGGAACAAGCTGTAGGAAGATTGGTAGGTTCCCTGTGCGTACTGTCGGCGCGGCGCGGGGATGTCACGAGTGCGATGTTGGCTTCGTGGGTGTCGCAAGCCACGTTTAGCCCTCCGGGTTTGACGATTGCGGTGGCTAAAGATCGATCGATCGAAGCTTTGATGTACGCCGGAGATAAATTTGTGCTCAATATCTTAGCAGAAGGGCGACAGTTGCGGAAGTATTTCATGAAAAACTTTGCTCCGGGAGAAGACAGATTTGCCGGAGTTGAAACAACAGAAGCTAGCAACGGCTGTCCGGTTTTGACTGATGCTTTAGCTTATCTCGAATGCGAAGTGATCGGTCGGATGGAATGTGGCGATCACTGGGTGGTTTATGCGGCGGTTGAAAGCGGTCATTTGTTGAAAAATGACGGGGTGACAGCCGTACACTACCGGAAATCTGGGAGTCATTATTAAGTTGCATTAGGTACGTTGTTGGGCTTTAGCCCTCTTTCATAAGACTAGCAAAGAGGGCTAAAGCCCAACAACGTACCTTGGCCAGCCTTTTGGTAGTTTTATATATGCTATCCTGACAATTAAACCGCACCTTACAGCTTTTTACTTCTTTCTTCTACTAAGCCATTTTATTTAGTTCTGCTGCGGTTTGGTTGAGCAGTTCCGTACTGACTTTAACTTGAGCAAGGCTAGTAGCAGTTTCTGTTGCTCCTAAGTTAACATGGTTCATTGCTGCGAGCACTTGTTCAATTGCGATCGCCTGTTGGTTAGCATTCAGAGCAATTTGTTGATTGTTCAAAAATACCTTGTCTATCGCCTCTGCTACACCGGCAAAAATTTCTGTTGTCCCCCTAGCTTGTGTAATTCCTTGTGCTGCGGTTTTTGAACCTTCATCCGTTACCATCACCGTGTAGCCGATCGCAACTTGAATTTCTTTAGCTAGAGCATTAATTTTATCCGCTGATTGTTTGCTTTCATCAGCTAGCCGCCTAATTTCTGTCGCGACTACAGCAAAACCCTTGCCATTTTCCCCAGCACGCACTGCTTCCACAGCGGCATTAAGAGCTAGCATATTTGTTTGGTTAGCGAGATCGGCTACCAGGTCAGAAATCCCACTAATTTTAACAGTATTTTCGTTCAAGTATGTAATCTGTTTGGCGATCGCGTCTACTTTTTCTTGCAGAGTTACTATTCCCTTCATCGTCTTTTCTACAGATTGATTTCCAGACTCAGCTAGGGTTAGTGCTTGATGGGACGAGACTGCTGATGCTTCTGCTTGCTTGGCTGACATGGACGATGCAACACTTAACTCGTTCATCGTCGCAGTCGTTTGATTCACAGCATTGGCTTGCTGAGATATCGTGTATTCTTGTCGCTCGACTGCGGCAGTAATTTGCATGGAAGAAGAAACAATCTTTTTGACAGATTGCACTATCGGGTTAACAATATCGCGGCTGACGATCGCAGTCAAGATTGCTGCGGACAACAAAGCAAAACTCAGAGTACAGACTAGCAAAACTGTCAAACCCTGAATATTGGCTTCAATTTCCTGATGTTTTGTTTCGCCAACTTTTCGCTGGAGTTGGATTAGTTCTGAAAAAGCCTCAACTGTTTCGGCACCAAAAGGAGTTGTCGTAGCTGCGCGATACTCTGCTGCTTCCTTAAGTTTACCTGTTTGCTGCAACTCAAACCACTTAGGTCTGGCCGCAATATACCTGTGATAAGCATCTTGCAGCTTATGGAAAGCAACTTGCTCTTCTGCGGTGAGTTCCCCTTTGGCATATTCTCGCAGGTTATCGTCAATTATTTTGTATAATTGTGGCTCTTCGGTCAAAATGTCCGATCGCTTGGATGGTAAAACGATAAACTGTGGGAAGCCGTAACGCAGCTTCCATAAAGCTGACTCTGAGTTGGCTAGAGCCACCGTCCCCTTAACTTGATATGCGTACAATTTCTCCGCATCTTGTGCTAATTCAACAGTATTCCGCCAACCCACAAATCCGACAACTGCGAGTAAAGCAGTCAAAGCTCCAAAGCTAGCCAACAATTTAGCCCGAATTCCTAAGTTCATTGTTTTTGCTAATTTGCAATAGAGTGTTTCCTAGCAGGGCTATTAATAGCAGTTATGGACGCACCAACATTCAATAGACTTGCATGGCATTCATTAGCTCGCTTTTCTTTGAATTATCTGCGTTCATCTGCGTCGATCTGCCTTACATCTGCGGTTGACTGATATGTTAACCGCAGATACAATTCCAGTCTAGTCAACTACTGTTTCAATTGTGGCGATCGCAATCCAGGATATTTTTGGGTCAATTATGGACGCAAGAACGCCACAGATTGGCTCTTCCCACATTGGGCGCCCTCGGTTTTTACTTGTTTTTATAGAGCTATTAAGCTATAAATTATACTTTTATACCGCGTGTTAAGTAATGAAAATTTTTTTAAAAGGCATAATTTATTACTGTAAGGATGGATTATTCTCAGTAATTATACTCTGTGAGCCTATTCCTAAGCGGGTGCGGAATGTGCGATCTCAAGCATGGCAATTTGCCATACCACAAAGTGCTTGTATAGCAGATTAGTGCATCCAGAATTCTTCGTCAAAAACGTTTTTGTGTACATTCCAGCAAAGTTCGATCGCCCGTTGCGACCTTAGCTAGCTAGAATGTCCAATTTGGATTCAAACAAATAACTGGCTTATCCTTACTTTTCCTCAGCAGTCTGGGACGGCCAGAGATAGATAGCGCCAGAAATTAAAGTTAAACCCACAGAAACCCAAAACGCAATTAATGCCGGAACGTTCCAGTCTTCGGAGAGGGGAGCGATTAAAAGTGCGATCGCCACAATCTGACTCACCGTCTTCAACTTGCCCCAAATATTAGCTCCCGAAATCGTAGTTTTATTAACACGCCACCCCGCAATTGTCAACTCCCGCCCCAAAATTAAAAACACTGCCCAAGCCGGGACTTTACCCAACTCAATCAATACTAAAAGCGGCGCGAGTACCAACAATTTATCCACCAAAGGGTCGAGAAATTTGCCCAAATCGGTAATTTGGTTCAGCTTTCTAGCCAAATACCCGTCCAGCCAATCAGTAGCTGCGGCTACCACAAAAATCGCGGTACAAATCCAACGGCTTTGCGCGCTTGGGTCGTACAAACCGTAGAGCAGAAACGGCACTCCCAGCAAGCGAGAAAAAGTAATCAAATTAGGCAAATTCATAAGACAGTTAATAGTTGACAGCGTTAATCAGTTGACAGTTGACAGTTGACAGTTGACAGCGTTAATCAGTTGACAGTTGACAGTTGAGCGCAGTCGAAGGGTTGACAGCTTGCCCCCCGATCGCACTTGAAGAGTTAACAGTTGACAGTTGACCAAAAGAAGAAAGATAAAGGAATAGAAAACAATTAAGGGCAAGCTTGTAAAAAGCTTGCCCTTAATTTAGCATTTTTTGGTAGCTGTTTAACTTTGAGCAAAACAGCTTTTAACTTAATATTCATCTAATCGAAGCTCACAAAAAACAACCCAAAACAACCGATCGACTAAATCGATTAACACGCACCCTGTTTATTCAATACAACCCAAATAGTTTTGCAAATCAGGCTGATGTCGTAGACAACAGACCACTTGCGCTGATAGTCTAGATCCATGCGTACAATATCGTCAAAGTCTTTAACTCCAGAGCGTCCGTTGACTTGCCACTCCCCAGTCAGACCGGGTTTGACATTTAAACGCTGCCAGTGAAAATCGCCGTAGCCTGCGACCTCATCGGGAGTTGGTGGTCGAGTTCCCACCAAACTCATGTCCCCGACTAGCACGTTCCAGAATTGAGGCAACTCGTCCAAACTTGTGCACCGCAAAAAGCTGCCGATGGGGGTAATTCGCGGGTCATTGTCATTCTTGAAAATGTGACCCTTGGCTTGGTTGGTAACTAGGTGTTTGAGATTTTCTGCACCTACAACCATCGATCGAAATTTCCAGATTCTGAAATGCCGTCCTTTGAAGCCACAGCGAACCTGACTGTAGAGGAGCGGGCCCCGACTGTTCAAAAGCATCACTACCGCTACCGGCACGGCCACCGCCACAGCAATTGCCAATCCTAGCAACGAGCCCAAAATATCGATCGACCGCTTGACCTTACTTGTTACGGATCGGTGAAGTGGCTGTTTTGATACACAAACTCTGTAAGTAGGTTTCGGAATAAATAACGAAAGCATTTCTGATAACACTGATAATTTAGAAGCACCCATCACAAATTTCATCTGATTAGTCTCAAGATTTAACACGATCTCACGTCTATCTTATGAAACTCTCCCGATCGCGAGAAGAGGAACTCCAGGGCTTTGCACAATCTTTAAAAAGCTGCTACTCTTTTATAAAGTTTCTGTATATTTATTTTAAAAATGTATAAATTTTAGGTAAAATTAACTAGATTCAACAAAAAAAGTGAGTTTTTGAGCGCCACAAACCCGGTTTTTATAAGCAATATTCGGGAAGAAAAGGAGAATTCGCCTCAGAAAACCGGTTTTTTGCAGTTTACCAGAAAGAATCGGTTGAAAGCCCCAAGCAAGCCTTCGAGGGAGAAAATAAAATCAGACTATTCATTACTCCAATCCTCGGACTTCTAGGTAGAGGTCGCTCTCCTTCGGTCAAGCTGTCAACTGTCAACTGTCAACTGTCAACTGTCAACTGTTTACCGATCGATATCCGTGGGAATATCCCAAGCAATTGTTAGTGGCTCCAACAATTTTTGCTGGCTGCTAGAGGCAAGTTTGCCTAAATATTCGCGAACAACAGAGGCGTGTTCCACATTCAAACGATAACCCCGCGAAACATCTTCAAAGAAAAGCGGCTCCGCCAAAATTGCTTGCCAATCCGGATTTTGCCTCGACTCCTCGGCTAGCAGCATAAAATCTTCCTCCTCTGGCAAAAGCCCCGCCGGCAATCTTCCTTCCAAAATCCCCAGAATTCGGGGCTCGCAGGTGCGGGTGTTCACGCCCTGGCGTTCGAGCAACTGCAAAATTTCCTCAAAGCTCAGAGTTTTTGGGCCCAAAATCTGCATTAATTCCCACAGCAGAAAAAAGTCGCTGTACTGTTGCTGTCGCACATCCAAAATTTGAGGATAGAGAGCTAAACTTGCCAACCCGCAGGCAACTTGACCGCTTTTTTTTGAAGAGTTTGTGCTTTGAAATACGGAATTTGAGGCGAAATTGTAAATTTCCGAAATATCTCGATCGCTCTCCAATTCGCGATCTTGAACCACGATCGCATTCGGCAGCTTTTGCCGCAACCAGCGGGCGATCGCAGGCCAACCACCCATGCCCCCAGTACAAATCGCCTGATTGATTCCCGCCGGCGACATTCCCGCACGGCTGAGTAAAGCATTCAATTCACGATTCAACTGCTGTACAAAAGGCACTAAAACCAAACTTTCTAAATCTCGACGCTTCACTTCCCAATGCTGCTGGTCAATATCAAAAGCAAAAGTTTCTTGATGTTGCAAAATAACTTTCAAATGCCTTGCCACCTCTAACAATTGCAGGCCAAAATCTGAAGCTTGCAACCGCTGCTGCAATTGATAGCGACTCGGTAAATCTGGATGACCAGGACGCGGCAAATCGATCGACATTCCCCAAGTTTCATTCTTAGCCAACAACTGACAAATAATATCCTGATCGAAAGCATTGCCAGCCGCATCAAAACTTTGGCAAGTAAAATCAGCACGAGTTAAATTTTGAAGATTTTCCGGCAACTCAACTACAGCTAATTCCACCGTGGCAGCCCCCGCATTCACAATCAAAGTTCCCCCACTAAAAGAGGAAGCATTGACAGTTAGCGGTGCAGCTTCTGCAAGGGAGCTTTCAATAGTATCCACCGCCGCAGATTGCTCTCCTGTGGCATTTTTCATAGGAGTTACAGCAGCAACCAAAGTGGCGATCGCATCGGGAACCACAAAAATTTGCGCCCCCGAAGCCACCAGATCCGCGCCCAAAACAGCCTCCCGCAGGTTAAACCCATAGGCCTGAGACCAGCTCGCTGGAGTCCCCAAAATCACACCCTGCAAGTCTTGCAGCGCCGCATCCAGAGTTTCTGGCGTCAGTCCCGAAGCTTTACAGATTAAATGGGAAATTGGCAATAGAGCAGAATTCGCCTCCGGGCTGGCAAAATCCACAACTTCCGGCGATGTGCGAAATTTTTGCCCCTGGTGCTTTCGATTCAAAGTAGCCAGCAGCGCCCGCACAGCGTGCAGCGGTAGGGCGATCGACACAGCCAGATCGGATGACCACTGCAACAGCGGTTCGTACATCCCACCAGCTTCCCGCTGATAAGGAATGCCCACCTTTAAAGGCAATTTAAAATTTTGCAATAAAAATTCTCCCGCACGCAAATCCAACTGCGGGGATCCCACCGACTTGACTGTCACCTGCGGGCCACTGGTGGCGGTTGGGGCTGTTTCCTCGATCGCCGCGACTGAGGGAATCCGAAAGCTGGCGCTGGCTGCGGAAACCTCAGCCTGGGCTGTTTCCCAGTAAATTGGGTGCAACTGGCCGCTGGCGCGATCGAGCAAAGCCGCCGACAGCCCGCTGGAACCAAAATCAAGGCCCAAATACCAGCGAGAATTCGGGCGTTTTTGGGATGGAGAGGATGAAGGGGCGATCGCACCTGGAACAGAATGCAGCGCTGACTCTTGCTGCTGCCCAACACCAAATTCCCTAGATTCGGTTATCTCCTCAACAACCCCGGCTTTACTCTGTCTGGAAATTAGGTTTTTTTTTTGACTTTTTGGAGGATTTGACGGCAGTTCCTCGGTTTCCGGAGTTTGGGCCACTTCTGGATCGGTATCCTTCAAACTCGCCAAAATCTCGTCTAGCGTCAAATTCGATTCATCTTCACCAGCAAACAAATCATCCTCAAGTTCATCCTCCAAAACAAAGGGTTCATCTTCAGATGAAAGTTCCAACTCATCGGAGAACAAATCCTCCAGCGATCCGAGTTCTTCCTCCGCCACTTCCGCAAAGGGATTGTCTGCACCGTCGTCGGGGGAACTCGCCAATAAATCCAAGTTGTTAGAAGCACTTGAAGTCGATCGCCTTGGAGCATTACGATCCGAACCCTCGAGATTGTAGAGGTCTGCCTCCAACAGTTCCATCGTACTCACATCCAACTTGAGAGCTCGATCGAGGTCATCTTCTAATGCCTCAACCGGCAGCAAATCCTCCTCCGGCGAAGCTTGGATGTAAACATCGTTGAGCCCTTGGGACGAGCTTCCAAAATCTCCAGTTTGAACATCACGGGCACTGGGTACGCGGGGGTTCCTGGGTTGGTTCGAGCTAATTCGATCGCCCGCGCTCGCAGTCGGGGGATGAGGCTCAGGATGTGGCCCCGGCACAGCAGCAGTGTCGAAATGCTCGCCTAGGTTTTGAGCCATTTCTAGATTTTCTCGATCGTCCAAATCAAGTTGCGGCTCGATCGAACTTAAGGCTGACGGTGCTGAAACTTCAGCTACTGTTGTAACTTGCGGTTCAAATAAATCTTCAGTATCTAAAGTTAGAGTCTCTACAGAATTACCGATTGCAAATTCTGAATCTTCATCTGCTAGAACATCTTCCAGCGATTCGCCTTCATCCAGTAGATTTGCAAACAAATCTTCCGCAGAATTTAGGGGTTCTGTAGTTTCACGCTCTGCCACTGGTGGAGATGGTACCGCTTCTGTGGCGGCAGAACTTTCCGTATTTTCGATCGTAAAATCTTCCAGTTCTAATTCTAGTTCTGCGACTGTTTCTCCCGCGAACAAACTAGCGTACAAATCCTCAATATTTTCGTCATTTTCTGCTAATAAATTTTCCGAATCAGCACCCGAAAAGCGAGTTACCTGTGGAGGGATTTCCGGTGAAGAACCGAACAAATTATCTTCCAAATCCGGGAGCGAGAGAGGGGTTTCAATGCGATCGCGATCGCGCCTCAACTTTCCGAATTGCGAAGAAATTTCTGTCCCGGCGTAGGGCAATCTGTCTTGTTCTCCGAGTTCGCCACTGTGCTCTTCACTTTCGGCATCGGCTGATGAGTGAATCTTGGTATTTGAGAAGCCACCAGTAGCAACAGAGCGATCGGATGCGGTTGGGGATCCTGTTTCGACATTTGCCAGGGCGATCGGCTGCTGCACGTAGGAAGAGGCTTCTCGTCCCAACTGTGCGACCAAGTGATTGACAAAAGTCGCGAACATTGCCTCGCTCTGCTGGCTCAAACCATGCATATTTTCAAGTCCTTGGGACAAGGAAGCTTGATAGCTTTGCAGATTTGCTTCCAAAGCCTCGAACACAATACCCATCGTAGAATCGAGCCTCATCAGCAGACTGTCAGCACTAGCTTGGAACCGTTGCATTTGCTCCAATCTCTGAGCCGGTGTTAGCAGCGGGAGTTCTTCTGAGGTTTGTGCGGTTAAAGCCGATTGCTGCGATTGTGCGCCAGTGCTTGGTAATAATTGATTTTCTAGGCCGCCCAAAATTTGGGATAAATCGCGATCCAAAGTTTCTTCCAAGCGCCCCGTCAGTACCTGCAAGAATTCAGAAATGATTTGCTGTTGGTTTGCTTGTTGCTGAGCTAGGGATTGTTGTTGCTGCCGTTTTGCTTCTAGCTGTTTGATTTCTTGAATGAGGGCTTGTTGCTCTTGTCGCAGAGCTACTATTTCTTCTTGGAGCGGCCCCGTCAAACCCGATCGCAGGTTGGTGATTTCCTCGGTGACGGCAAGCATAATTTGCTCTGTTGCTGAGGGGCGATCGATCCTCGGGGGCATTTTGGGTACTGGAACTGGTTCCGGGCGGACAGTTGGGCTGGCGGGCCCCTTGCGGGCAGTTACCTTTGACTCCGAGGAAACCAGATAAGTGCGAACTCGCTCTAAAAGCTGGCGCTGGTGGACAGTATCGATCGAACCCGTCCAAGGCAAGCGGGGTGCGGGCTTGCTGAGTACCTCATCAATCTCAGCAATCAGTGCTTGAATTTTGTACTTCTGAGAATTCAAGGGCGGAACCTCTGGGAATGCGGCTAGAGAGAAATTTTAATTGAAAAAAGATTGAAATCAGGCGGCAGCTATGCCAATAGATAGAATCATCTGAATGCGAGTCGGTCAATAATTGACTAATATTTGCTGACAACTTTGAATTAACCGATACTTTTTTGCTAATATTTACTAACAAACACACAAGCTAAACAGCCAAAAAGCTGTGTAACCAAGGCGTATCAACCAATGCCCGAAGGAAGATCCCACGAGCACCATTTAGATCCCGGTTCATCTGATTCCCATCAGAATCTTTAATCGTTCTGCTACCACCAATCTTTTTGACCTCTCCAGTCCATGAAACAGTCTTTGAAGTGTAGGCTTCATTAATAGAAGTTAAAGCAACTTTGCCCTGCTCCCAAGCTTTCCACTCTAGATGCTTTTTGAACTGATAATGACTCAAAGTCAGCATTTGACGAACAGTTTTAGAGCGAATCTTGCGACGTGACTTGCTCACCATCTGAGAAGACTCAAATGATGGAAGTAAGATCGCGTCAAAATTATCAACTAAAAACTTAGCAATCTTCTGATGCAACTCTTTGACAAGATGTTGAATCCTAGACTTCAATCTGTCCGCTGCTTTCTTGAATTTTTTGCGTTGTCTGCTAGAGGCTTGACTCATTCTTGAACTCAACTTATCGACGCGGAAACACAACTTTTGAATCCAAAGATTAGAATCATTTCCCAGCCATCCATAGGAAGACTCAGAAAAGAAAGTCATGAACGTTCTAACACCGGGGTCTAAGGCAACCACGCGACCTTGGTTGTCGGTCTGACGTGGTTGCACTTCTTCAGATACAACAATGTAATACTCGCCATAGGCAAGGGTTAATTGTCCGTCGCTGAAGTCTTTGGGTAATGCCTCTTTCAGCTTTGACTGACCCAATTTTGTGTAATAAATTCCTTGCGTCCCAATGGCGGACTTCGGAATACAAATAGACTGTTTTGTATTTTTTCGACTGCGAAATTTGCAACTACAAATCTTTCCAGTTTTCTTGAAATCTGCTTTGGCTTTTTTGACAGCCACACAAGCATCTTTAATGGCAATAGATTTTATTTGAAACGGTACTGGTTTTGCCCAATCAGGCAGCCCATTGAGTATTTGCGTTTTAATTGACATCCAATTGGCTTTGGTGCCTGGTTGCTGCAAGTATTTGATAGTTGTGTTGTAGACATAACGACTAACTCCCAACCATTGCTTGAGTATTGCCTTTTGTTCAGGGCTTAGGAATAGTCGGATCTTCTTTGATTTTCTGGCTGTAGATTCTGAGGCCGTGCATTCGGCAACTAAAGACGTGAAGGATGGCAAGAAGATCGGCTGTAAGTTCGGATTCGCTCGCGTGAACAGGATTTGAGAGAACCACGATTTCTCCACCGTTTTGTTTTGCCATGAACTCGAAAAGTTCAAATCCGAATCTGCACAATCTGTCTCGACAGGTAACAACAACCGTGAGCTTATCCCCGCGCATAAATCTGACCAGTAAGGCTTGCAGTCCTTTTCTTTTGAAGTTAAGTCCAGAGCCAATGTCTTGGATGATTTCCGAGTCTGGGTATCGCTGTCGCATGAATTCGACTTGTCTAGCAAGGTCATCTTTTTGCTTGGCACTACTGACTCGACAGTAGCAGATGACTGAACAGATTTTTCCATTGGATTGGTAAGACTCAACGTCGTAGAGGCGCTGCCCTGCTCCATTTTTGATTGATTTAATCTGTCCTTCATCTGCGTACTTCCTCAAGGTGTTTGGATGCAAGCCTAGGAATTCGACTGCTTTTCTAAGTGGTATGTATGCCATTCACCAAAGATACTGCATCTGGCAGCATATGTGAATGATTGTTAGAAAATCAACTACTGTATGTCAACCTTTTGCTTTTGCCTTCGGTTGACTTCTATTGCCATGATAGGTTAGGCGGTACTTCCGCATCAAATGCCCGCTTCTGTTGACTGCAAGTCCTCTCAAATTCTGCGACTGCTTTCCTGGTTTCCGGACACACACAGGCTATACCCGAAGACGGATAGTCGCGCGCGAACTGCCAGTGCCTCACCCATAACCCGGAGTTGGCGTCGGTGGCTGGGTGCCAGTCTCTCCTCAGGTAATGGGGTAAATTTTTGTTTCCATCTTTCACAGACTTGTGAAAAACCTCAAACAATCTGCGATTTGGGATTCTCGGATTCAGGCTTGTCCCCATGCAGTCGATTTGAGCAACCTTTCATGATAGCTTTCGATCTGTGTTCATGGCTAGAGATTAATGGTACAATAATCTCGGGGTAGCATAAAAAATTGCTCGAAACTGCGTCGGTTTCGGTTGCCAAGAGTGCCAACCTTTAGACTGGGAATTGGTGTGGATTTTCTTGGTAGTGCTGACATTTGACTGGTTCCAGAGAGTTGCAATCGGATGTGGTCGCTGTCTGTCCCGTTGGCGGACTTGTGCTTCCGCTAGCCGATCGACTGTCGGGCCTGCTGACAACAAATCTCTCAGCAGTGTTAAGCTTGTCATCGCGAAGTCATTGTCTTCGCTAACTCGATCGCTCAGTCCCTTGCTGCGCTGCTAAAATTTTGTTAATAAAATTTACTCGGCGGTATGTATCTAAACAATTATGGTATAGTCTTTAGTTTCTAGCTCCCAATCAGAGCTTGAGGCTATAAAAAATATGCTGAGAACCCCGTCCTTTCAAGACGGACATGAAAGCTAACAGGAGGCTAAGGCAATGCCAGTGACAAGAGTGAGATTTCGTTATTGTCATAGTATCTACAAAATGATATAATATTTTGTAGAGCTAGTCAAGAATCATGCTAAATCTCAGTTACGAGTACAAACTAAAGCCGACACAGAAGCAAATTTCTCAAATCGAAATAACTCTGGTAATTTGTCGTAAGGTTTGGAACTACGCATTGAGAGAACGTAAAGACTGGATTAACTCTCGTAAATGTCCGATTAATGCTTGCTCGATCGCTCGCGAGTACATTATTCCGGCTGATGCTCCCTACCCAAATTATTACAATCAGGCAGCGGAGCTAACCAAAGCTAAAGAGTTGTTTCCCGAACTTAAAACGGTTAACGCAAAAAGATGCTTCAACAGGTGTTAAGAAAGCTGGAAACAGCCTTCCTAGACATGAAACGTAAGGGAATGGGATTCCCAAGATTTAAGAATAAATACCGAATGCGGTCGTTTGTATTTCCCCAAATGCTCAAAAATTGCCTCCAAGGAAATACTATTAAACTCCCACAGTTAGGCATTGTTGAATTCATTAAATCAAGAGAGATTCCTAATGGGTTTGCGATCGAGCAAGCTCAAATTGTCCGGAAGGCTAGTGGATATTTCGTCATACTTTTCTTAGAATGTGATGTTAATGTTCCTCAACCCGTTGCACAGGGATTCCCCGTTGGCATAGATCTAGGTTTAGACCAATTTTTAGCAACTTCTGAAGGCAAATTAGTTAAACGTCCTAAGTTTCTCAAGATCGAACACCGCAAGCTTAAATTGCTGCAACGTCGGCTCAAGAACAAGAAGAAAGGCTCTAACAACCGTCATAAGTTGAATAGAAAAATTGCTAGGCTGCATCAGCGTGTTACTGATACCAGAAAAGATTGGCAGTTTAAATTAGCTCATGACCTAGCTCTAGATGCGGGAATGATATTTGTTGAAGATATCGATTTTCGAGTCTGGGCAAAAGGTAGGTTTGGCAAACACACCTTAGATGCTGGTTTCGGTCAATTCATCGCGATTCTGTCGTGGGTGTGCTGGAAACGGGGAGTACATTTTGAGAAGGTAAACAAGGATTACACTTCTCAGGTTTGTCCGAATTGCGATCGTCACACTGGCAAGAAAGCACTTAACGAACGAGTGCATAATTGCCCTGAGTGTGGGTATACAACACATCGAGATGTAGCAGCCGCTCAAGTTATTCGGTTTTCAAGGATTGTCGGCGGAGGGACGCTTCGTAGACATTAAAGAAATTGCCTGTGGAGGCGGTCTGACGGGGACCGGAAACGGTCTAGTTAAGAGCCTAAGAGACAGGAAGAAGAAAGCGTGAAGGTGTGGATGCGATCGCACCGGAATGCAACCTTTGAGAATTCCCGCGCATTTATGCCGGGGATCGCGTCAATAATTCCCATATTCGACCTTTGACCGCAAAACTTTAGAGGAAAAATTGCCGATTTTTAGATCCTTGTTCCTCAAATGCTTGAATCTCAAATCGCTCGAATGACTCGGCTGCAAGCTATTTCTAACTGCCCAGCGCAGCTCAAGCGCATAAATTAAGATGATGGCCTCATGGAAGACCGCTTTAACGCCCGAGATCCGCAGTCAAATATAAATCAATTGATAGTTTCTACTCCTTTTTTTGCAGGTTTGCCTGACCCTGTAATCGAGAGAGCAACTGTCCACATCGTTACCCGCAGTCATCCGTCGAATCAAGTGATTTTACTAGAAAATGACTGGGGAACATCAGTGTATTTTATATTGGATGGTTGGGTGAAAATTCGCACCTACAATCTAGACGGAAAAGAAGTAACGCTGAATATTTTAGGGAAAGGAGAACTGTTCGGGGAAATGGCAGCGATCGAAGAAGCACCGCGATCGACAGATGTCATCACCCTAGCCCCGACACTGATCGGCAATATGCCAGCTCAAGATTTTGTGCAACTCATTCATACCGAGCCCCTCGCAGGCATTCGGCTAGCTCAACTGATGGCCCGCCGCCTGCGACAAGTCAACCGCCGCCTGCGTTTGCGAGAGTCTGACAGTACCTCGCGAGTAGCAGATATTCTATTATTTTTGGCAGAGGGGCAAGGGAAAAAAATGTCCAGTGGAGGTACAGAAATTCCCAACCTGCCGCACAGAGAATTAAGTAGCCTCAGCGGGCTGGCTCGGGAAACGGTAACGCGAGTGCTGAGCAAGCTGGAAAAAAAAGGAACTATTCAGCGCGAACGTGACGTTTTGTGCATTCCCGACCTACACGCCTTGGAACGTCTGTTAGTCTAGAAGTATCAGAGATTGTTAATTTGAATCTCATTCAACAGCACTCTCTGTTAACTAACGGATATTGATGATTTCCCGCCAGAGGTAAAGCTGTGAGTTTTAAGAAAATTTTCGCCGCCGTCGATGATTCTGAACTTGGCCGTCGCGTCTTCAGTCAAGCCTTAGAATTAGCCTCGATCGATCGAGCTAAGATGATGCTATTTCACTGCGTTACTGTCAACTCGCTGGGCGAGACGGCAGTGCCAATTCCGGTAGATTTGGGCTTGAATGCCGAGTTAATGGATCAAGCTTATCAAGCTCAACGTTTGCGGCTGGAAAGGGAGGTAAAACAGTCTGAGGGTTTGCTGAAAAATTATAGCGAGGTCGCAGCCAAACAAGGATTGGAGGTGGAATTTGACTGCCAAATGGATGGCGATCCGGGGCATTGTGTCTGCGAACACGCCCAAACTTGGGGTGCAGATTTAATAGTAGTGGGGAGGCGCGGCCGCACGGGGCTTACAGAAGCTTTCCTCGGGAGTGTGAGCAATTATGTCGTTCACCACGCATCTTGTTCGGTATTTGTAATTCAGGAAGTCAAAGCTGAAAAATGATGCTGCTGAAAATTTTCCTGAGAAAATCAATCTAAAATAAGACTGGCGTTCCTACCTAAACCTGGTTTGTGCGAAAAATATTAAATTGGGTGGCGAGGCCTCCAAATAGTGAAACCGGAAATTAATCTTATGGCCCGCCAGTGTCGTAAAATATCAAACTTTATTCAGTTGACAATTGACAGTTGACCGCTTGAGGGCGACCTCTACCTAGAAGGAAGAAGATTGGATTCAACAGTTGACAGTTGACAGTTGACAGTTGACAGTTGACAGTTGACAGTTGACAGTTGACAGTAAAAAAGCGACCTCTATCTTTAAGTCTGAGGATTCGAGTAATTAATCGTCTGATTTTAATTTCTCCCTCGAAGAGTTGCGGCTTTAAACCTATTCTTTCTGGTAAAATCTTAAATCGGAAAATCGGGAATTCAGATTTGTAGCACGCAAGTCCTGTAAAATCTACAATCTAAAATCGGAAAATTTCAAATCAGGAATCAGACTTGTAGCACGTAAGTCCTGTAAAATCTAAAATCGGAAAATTTCAAATCAGGAATCAGACGTGTAGCACGTAAGTCCTGTAAAATCTAAAATCTAAAATCTAAAATCTAAAATCTAAAATCTAAAATCGGATGAGTGATTTTTTGTCAGCAGATGCCGCGTCTAATTCAGGCAGTTCACCCAGTACCAATAATGAGCCACAAACCGCCACTTTTTCAGCAATGGCTGGCGATCGCAAAAATTCCGAGCCGGGAACGCCCCCCTCTGGAGAAGCGCCTTTGAGGCTCGTAGAAACGGCATTTTTGGCAAGTACCGCTAGCTTGATTTGGCTGATAAATTATTACTTTCCGCTGGGCCCGTTGCTGCGGGTTTTTTTCCCGGTGCCCATAGCCCTGGTTTACCTGCGCTGGGGGAGTAGAGCCGCTTGGATGTCAGCTTTGGTTTCCGGTTTGCTGCTGTCGGTACTCATGGGCCCAACGCGGAGCATTTTATACGTGATTCCTTTTGGAATTATGGGAGTTGCACTGGGAGGACTTTGGCGGCGCAAAGCGAGTTGGTCTGTCTCTATTAGTGTGGGGGCGGTAATTGGTGCTGTTGGGTTCTTTTTTAAGTTTTGGCTGCTGTCAGCTTTGGTGGGTCAAGATCTCTGGGTTTATGTAACCGCCCAGGTAACAGAGATTGTGGAATGGGTATTTGTGAAGCTGGGCTGGCTGAGCGTGCCGAGTTTGAGTACAATTGGGGCGATCGCCGCTGGGATGATTTTGATTAACAATATTGTCTATTTATTTGTAGTGCATTTAGTAGCTTTGTTGCTGTTAGATCGTTTGGGAAATCCGATTCCGCGGCCGCCGCGCTGGGTGCAAGTTTTAATCGATTATGAGGAGTAGTTATAGGGCATGGGGCATGGGGCATGGGGCATGGGGCATGGGCGAAGCGGAGGGATGGGGCATGGGAAGCAACAAATAACAACAAATATAAGAAAAATCAAAAATAAGCTGTTGTGCATTTAAGTTGAATGTCAACAAACAATTCGCCGTCTCGTAGGGTGGGCGTCTCGCCCTGAATATGCAATTTAAATGCGTGACAAATAACAAATAACAAATAACAAATAACAAATAACAAATAACAAATAACTAATAACTAATAACTAATAACTAATAACTAATTTTATGATTCATGTTTATACAGAAATTGAACGGGGCAAACGGTGGCTCGATCGCCATCGGGGACAAAAACCGATATTTGCCTGCGTGTTAGGATTCACCGCAACTGGCTTAATTCCGGGGATTTCGGCAGCAGGAGCAACCCCGCGCGATCGACAATTTACTTGTTTGGCCGATGCAGAATTTTTGTATAACGGCCCCCAACCCTCGCCGCAGTATCCCTTGCCGCCCCTAGAAGCGGGTGCCTCACCGGTACTAATATCTCGCGCCGCAGTTGAAGCTTTGGAAATACCCCTTTACCTGTTTAATGCAGGTTTACCCCTCCCACCTCCCGTACCTGCAATTGATTTGGGCGGTACTGCGGCAAAGTGTCTTACTTCTGGGAATGCTTTGGAACTAGAAACAGTCAAACATTTGCTGGAAGAAGGATTAATTTGGGGTGCTAAATTGGCCGCCGAAACTAATGGCAGTTATTTAATTTTAGGGGAGTGCGTAGTTGGCGGGACGACTACTGCTTTGGGCGTGTTAATGGGTTTGGGTTTTGCAGCAGCGGGCAAGGTTAATAGTTCTCACCCTACCTGCAATCACGCTCAAAAATTAGCTGCGGTGACAGCGGGACTCAATAATGCTGGGTGGGAAATCGGCAGAAAAAATAACACTCCCCTGGATTTGGTAGCGGCGGTGGGCGATCCGATGCAGATAGCGACGGCTGCAATGGCGATCGCCGCGAGTCGGACTTGCGGGGTACTCTTGGCTGGTGGCACGCAAATGCTGGCAGTGTATGCTTTGATGCAAGCCTTAGCCACGGAATATGAGTTGTTATGGCGTCCCGAACAAGTCGCGGTGGGGACTACGCGCTGGGTAGCCGAAGACCCCACAGGGGACACTGTAGGACTCGCCTCGGATATCGGCGGTGTCCCTCTGTTGGCTGCACAGCTAAGTTTTGCGAGTTCTCGCTACCCGCAATTGCAAGCTTACGATCGCGGGTATGTGAAGGAAGGTGTGGGTGCGGGCGCGTGTGCGATCGCCAGCGGTTTAGCTGTAAATTGGACTCCAACCCAACTCCTGCAAGCTGTGGAGGCCCTAGCCTCCCGCTGTGAAATTACATATTAAAACCGGGTTTTTCGTTTTCCGTGCGTGTCGGAATCTCAGGCATTAAATATGAAAAATTCAGATGTGCGATCGAGCTGCAAACCTCGTTGTGCTGCTCAACTATAGCAATCCTCGCATCATTTGGATAATTCTTGTAGGGAATCTTTAAGAGCCCGGTTGCCCCGATAGATAAGGGGTAGGCACGGGGGCACTACCCCTACAACTCTTCATGAATCATTTAGGATTGCTATACATTAGTTTGGGCTGAATAATTATATCATTTTCTGTAGCATTTTTGCTTTGAAATTTACAGAATATTCTACACAATATCTCGCTTTGATGCAGTATTCATACTGTGAATTGTGCGAGACAAAAACACTCTATTCAATGACTCTATAAGTAGACGAGGATAAATCAACCCAAGTTGTATTTTCTCTCTCGATCGATGCCGATCGCCAGCAGCAATATTTAATTAGACCCGCCTACGTGTGAGTGCATTCTTTTGGCGACCAACTGTTCTTCTAAGGCAGCAATTCGATTGTAAGCCGCTGTTAGCTGAGCTGTTAGGCGCTGGATTTGAATTTCGGAAGTCAGCTCTTTTTCCAGACTTTGAGAATTCTTGTCGAAGTAGCTGTCATCTAACAGTATGTCCTTGTGACCGAGGATGCCGTCGAGATTGCTGTAGCTTTGATAGGGAGAGGTTTTGTGATTTCCTGCTGTCAGGGAGCGATCGTCCATATGCTGCTGGGCCAGCTTCGTCTCCTTGGCGGACTCCAATAACTTTTCATTGAGGTTTTCTACGAGTTTGTAGAGAGCATCGACTTGTTGGGTCAATGCTGTAACTTGCTGGCGTAGCGCTTCCATACAGTCATCCTCGGGATAGTAACTTATATCTTTACATTTTAGGGAAATCTTTACATAACTGGGATTTATCACTAAATTATTTAATTTTTGACGTAATTGTTGTGTTCCCAATCCTGACGCTAGATTTAGAGACTCAGGTTGAGGATTTTAGATTTTAGATTTTAGATTTTCTTGGATTCTGAAACGAGGTTTGTTAACTCCTATACTTTGTTCAAACCTTCAATCATAGTTAAAAAAAACAAAAAAACTCGGCTTCTGAGAGTGGGAGTCCCTCCAGGAGTGTGAGATTGACTCGGCAGTCAATTTGCCATTTTTCGATTTGGGACTTGAGATTGTTATGGAGACAGCAACCGGGTTTTGTAGTTATTAAACTGTTGCGGATTTAAAAGAAATTTTTCACTTCGGTTGTGGAAAAAGCGTCATCCAACGGCAGAGTGTGGGGCTTTCGCGGTTTCCTGATATTAAGGAATGTAACACAGATACAGGCGATCGCCCGGAAAGACCGGCGTTTAACAGTTGACAGTTGACAGTTGACAGTTGACTCTTGAGGGCAACCTCTACCCTTAAGTCAGAGTAGGGGAGTCATGAACAGTCTGATTTTAATTTCTCCCTCGAAGGCGGGGGGCTTTCAACCAATTCTTTCTGGTAAGTTGACGGCAAGAGTAGCACCGACTCCGATCGCAACAGAAGCGAGTACAATGGCTGTGTGTTGGAAAAAGAAATAAGACAAATCGGTGCGGGCTACCGGACTCGACAAACAATTATTTCCCGGGTCGCAGAACACAAAACATCGGTCAATATTTAGAAAAGCGGATTCACAGGTGAAACGAAGGTCTTTGCTCTTGGGCGCAGCTACCCTAACTTTAAGTCAACTGGTGGCAGGTTGCGACTCGAAACCCACTCTCAAAATTCGATCGCTCAAAAACGGTATTCCCGCCCAACTCGCAAGCAAATTTAGTCGCGATTTACAACCGTCTCCGCAGTTGCAGGTAACGCAGGAAGGGCAATTAAAAGAATTATTCGCCCTGTTACAGGAGTGGAAACGGACACCGGAAGCCAAAAATCAAGCTGACTTGGTGATGTTGGGAGATTATTGGCTGACTTTGGCAATTCGGCAAAAATTGATTCAGCCGATCGATCCTGCTAAAGTTGCTAATTGGTCGCAATTGCCCGAAAGATGGCAAAAACTCGTCCGACGTAACGCTGACGGCCAATTAGACGCCAAAGGTCAAGTTTGGGCTGCACCTTACCGCTGGGGAAGTACGGTAATTGCCTATCGAACCGACAAATTTAAGGCTTTGGGGTGGACTCCGACTGATTGGAGTGACTTGTGGCGAGTCGAATTGCGCGATCGAATTTCGCTACCGGATAGCGCGAGAGAAGTTATAGGTTTAACATTAAAAAAACTCGGAAAATCCTACAACACGCAGCAATTAGATAAAGTTCCCAACCTCAAAAAAGAACTCGCCAACCTGCACGCGCAAGCTAAGCTTTACAGTTCCGATTCTTACTTGCAACCGTTAATTTTAGGTGATACTTGGTTGGCAGTAGGTTCATCTGGCGACGTGCTGCCGCTGCTGCAAACTCAAAGCGATATTGCTGTAGTAATTCCCACTTCTGGAACTGCACTTTGGACGGATTTGTGGGTACAACCAGCATCAAAAAAGCCTGTTTCGTTAGCGGAAAAATGGATTAATTTTTGCTTGCAGCCTCAGATTGCACCTCAATTATCTTTGCTGGCCAAGGCTAGTTCGCCGATAATTGTCGGCATGAAACCCGAGACTTTGCCCGCAGATGTACGCAGCAATCCCGTGTTGCTGCCGGAGGCTAAAATTCTTGCCGCCAGCGACTTTCTGCTGCCTTTCGGGGATGCGGGGATTGCACAATATCGAGCTCTTTGGCAAGAAATTCGACAAGTAGTAAAAAGTTAAGTACGTGTTGAGGTACGTAGTTGCGCTTCAGCGCTCTTTCATAAATCTCAGGAGCAAGTAGTAAGAAGTTAAGTACGTATTGAGGTACGTAGTTGCGCTTCAGCGCTCTTCATAGATCTAAAAAGCAAGCAGTAAAAAGTTAAGTACGTTTTGAGGTACGTTGTTGCGCTTCAGCGCTCTTTCATAAATCTCAGGAGCAAGCAGTAAAAAATTAAGTACGTATTGAGGTACGTAGTTGCGCTTCAGCGCTCTTTCATAAATCTCAGGAGCAAGCAGTAAAAAATTAAGTACGTATTGAGGTACGTAGTTGCGCTTCAGCGCTCTTTCATAAATCTCAGGAGCAAGCAGTAAAAAATTAAGTACGTATTGAGGTACGTAGTTGCGCTTCAGCGCTCTTTCATAAATCTAAAAAACAAGCAGTAAAAAGTTAAGTACGTATTGAGGTACGTAGTTGCGCTTCAGCGCTCTTTCATAAATCTCAGGAGCAAATAGTAAGAAGTTAAGTATAGCCTTTCTCAAAAAGATGAGGTATGACTGACAGCTTACATAACTTCCCAGACAAAGAGGGCTCGCATCCCAACAACGTCCGCGAATCTTTCTGAGAAGCGCTATATAAGAAAGAGCGCTGAAGCGCAACTACATACCTTAGCTCTTGATTTATCGATCGCCCAAAACACAACTCGCTACTGGCGCACCCTACTAAAAAGCTTTGATTTTGCCTCGAAGACCGGGATTTGAGAGAGATTCTAAGTCTATTTTACAGCTCGATCGATCGCCCTTGCACGCATAAACCGCCAAAGCAGTCCCCTGACGGTTGCAAACTCGCAGGTTGTAACCGTACTCACTAGAAGCTGCGCCGAAGCGGTAGACAAACTGATAGCGTTCCATATAATCCAGCAAACTCCACAGTTGGCGGTTGACGATGACGATCACCCAAGTGTTGCTGCGATCGACAAACCAGCGATCGAGCAATTTGCCGCCAAACTGTTTTTGAGCCAACCACAGACTCGGCGTACTCTTTTCGGTTTGCGAAAGCGGCGGCGACGGGAAATTGGCAGCATCTCCACTCGGGCAGACTGGTTGCTGGGAAAACGCCGCAGATTGTCCCCACAGCAAGGTTGTGATGCACGTAGAACTGGCAACTAAGAACAAAAATAAACTTTTTGTCAAAATGCTAGGTCTGCGGCGGAAAACTTGATTTTTGTGGCTAAATTTGTGGTGATTCATCATAATTTATTGCGACAAAATTATTGAAATTCCGATCGCCTAAACAAGGAAGCAGGCAGAAAAGCCGTAAAAGTAGAACCACAATCTAACTCGCTGGTAACTTCAATATCACCGCCCATCATCTGACAAAAACGCTGGCTGATAGTCAATCCCAAACCTGTACCGCCGTACTTGCGAGTAGTTGAATTGTCCGCTTGGGTGAAAGGTTGGAACAGTCGCTCTTGCTGTTCTTGTGTCATGCCGATGCCCGTATCTGTCACTCGGAAAACTAAATATTCAGCATCCAAAATTAACATTTGAACAACTCGCGGTTGATATTTATTTTTAAATTCTTCACTGGTAATTCTTTCGACAGTAAGTACGATCGCCCCATTCTCAGAAAATTTAGCAGCATTGCTCAGCAAATTCAGGATTACCTGCCGCACTTTCATCAAATCGCCGTGCATGGCGCCGATATTCTCGGCACTCAATACTTGCAAGGTATTGCCGTTTTTCTCAATTAACGGTTTGATGGTTGTCGCCACCTCCTCGATGAGGCCGCCAACATCGAAGCTTTCGAGATAAATCTCCATCTTGTCAGCTTCAATTTTGGAAATGTCGAGAATGTCGTCAATCAGTTGCAGCAAGTGTTTCCCAGCAGTCCGAATTTTGTCTAAATCCGAAACTACCTCTAAGTTGCCCACCTCCTCGGCATCTTCCACCAGCATATCGCTGTAGCCGATAATTGCGTTTAGGGGAGTCCGCAACTCGTGGCTCATGTTTGCCAGAAAAGCACTCTTGGCGCGGTTGGCAAGTTCGGCGGCTTCTTTTGCCAACTGCCACGCTTCCTCGGCGTCTTTGCGCTCTGTGATATCCCGCAGCGTGGCTACCACCGCTTCCACGCTACCGTCTGTCGCACACACCGGGCTGAGAATGTACTCGTAGTCGCGGGTTCCCCAGGCTGCGGTGGGGACGATTACTTCGCCTTTGGCGGGTTCGGCTGTGACAAATATGCGATCGCACTGTTGGTGAACCCGCTCCATAATGTTTGGAGGCCAGCCTAATTCCTGCCAGGTTTTGCGAATCATTTCTCTGGGGTTCATGCCGGCAGCTTGGGCGGCGGTGCGACTGACGTAAGTGTACCTTCCCGACTGATCCACTAGAAAAATTAGGTCGAGGGATGCGCCGAGAATGCCGTCAACTGTTCTGGCGTGTCGGGCTACTTGAGCCGTCATTTGTCTGACGGTAATGGCGCCGCGGGCTCGGGCAGCGAGTTCAAACTGCAAGAGTTGGTTGGCTTGTTTGAGGAATGCCGTGCGCTGTTCGACTTCTATTTCTAGTTCTACTTTGGCTTTTTCTAGGGTGAGTTCGGCTTTTTTGCGATCGCTCACATCTGTAGAAATTGTACCGACTGCATAAGCTGTACCTTCGGAGTTGCAGAGGGGAAATTTGAGAGACAGATAAGTGTGCGGGCCATCGTCTTGAGGGATGACTTCTTCGATACTTAGCGGCGAACAGGTTTCGAGCACTTTTAGGTCGTTTTCTCGCAAGACTGCTGCTTTGTCTTGAGGAAAAATATCGCCGTCGGTTTTACCAGTTATTTGTTCTTTTGCCATGTGGAACAAATTGTCAAAATGGCTGTTTGTAAGCAGGTATTTTCCGTCAGCATCTTTGATGTGAATCATTGCTGTGGAGTTGTCTAAAATCGCTTGCAGCAGTTCTTCGCTCTTCCGCAGGGCTGTTTGAACCTTTTGACGTTCGAGTATTTCTCGCTGCAATTCCAAGTTGAGGCGATTTAAGTCTTGCCAAGCTTCTTGGACTTGATTTAAGGCGATCGAGCTTTTTGCTGGTTCTGTATTTGTCGGCTGTGGGTGGTTTGAGCCTGAGTTGGCTGCCAATACTGGGGTTGGGACAGTTAGCGAGATTTCGGGATTTGTGATTTGCGCGCGATCGCCCGCACAATTTCCATACTCAAAATCCATCGCTAATTGACTGTCTAAATTCGGTTGTTTCGGGAATAAACCGGGGAGTTCGCCCAAATTTAAATTGTCAGATAAATTGTCAGAAGTGCGATCCTTTTCTAGGGTTTCGCTAACGCACTTCGCCGATTGTGGCTGCGCTTCGGCGGTGGAGTTAGATCGTGAATTGCCGTCTGCTGTTAATAAATCTGAGTTAGCTGGTTTGGCCAGGAGGCGGGTGACTCCTACTGCCAAGGCCAGGGGTGCGGCGGCAGCCACAGACAGTGCTAGCAGCCAATTATTGACCCACCAGGATGCGAGATCAGTTTGTGGAATTCCCCGCACTAAAATTGCTGCGGGTTTTCCGGCTAAATTGTCCAGGGATTGAGCAGCTACTGTATAAGTTTTACTGCCTGTTCGCATTTCCTGAGCGACAGGCTTGCCGGCGGCTGCGAGTGCCGATTTCAGCAGCGATTTGTCTGCCAGCAAATCTGGCAACTTTTGATTTTTGGTAAATGTTTGCGAACTTGCCAACACAAATTTGCCGTCAGTTGGGACGGAGTAGATAGCGCGATATCCGCCACTTTGTAAATTGATGGTTTCGCTGCTAGCAACTGCCGTCGTTTGGCTCAAAATTTTTTCTAACACTAAGACACCAATCACCGTCTTAGTTTTGGGATCTTTTACAGGAGTTGCTGTGTAGCGGACGAGAACGCTACCGTCTCCCGCAGCGCGCGGCAAAGATACCAATTGTTTCTGAAGTTCCGATTTGGCAATAATTTTGCTGGCGGTTATTGGCTTTTTGGCAGCGAATACTCGATCGACTATTTTTTGGAGGTTAACACTTTTTTCCTTGATGTTGGGGGTGACGCTAACTACAATCTGCCCGTTTTTTCCCACTAAGACAGCACTGTCTATTTCCCCTGTTTTAACTTGGGTTTCCAAAATATCCTTGACAGATTGTCGCAAATTTGATATGTTTTTACCGCTGTTATAAGCTGAGGCTATTTGGGCGATCGTTTTGCTGTCAGAGGAGTTTTGCAAACTGAATGCAGCGCGATCGAGTTTAAGATTGTAGTTACCTTCACTAAGGCTCAGTTCAGATTTAGCTTGATTTTGCAGTTCGCTGCTTCCAACAGTTGATGTTAGCCAAAGTGCTGCTCCCGTTAATCCGACTGGCAAGATGGTTTGTAAAGCCAGCAATCCAATTAATTGTTTTCTGGTGACAGACAAGTTGTAGGTAGAAGGTCTGAAAACTGCTTTCAATCTTCTTTCGGAAGTCCCAAAATTAGTAAGCTCCGAACAGTTTTGCTGGCTGTCGTTTAACTGAGTTTGAGCCATAGTAGTAAATGCTGAATCGTTTGTAGATGACACGGGATATTAATCTGGAAGTATCAAGTTGAGATTGGGAAGTTGAGATTTTAGAGAGAGTTCCGTTAATCACCCATCAGAAAAATGTTGGCTCTCGCTGGCTCGAAGAAAGTAATAAAATAACTGGGGTATTGTCATAGAAATAAAGTTTCTGGCTCTTCAACCAGATTTTGTTATTTAGTTTTTTTACCAGAAAGAATTGGTTGAAAGCCCCAAGCCCGATCGGAAGAAATTAAAAGAAGATGATTCATTACTCCAATCCTCTTCCTTCCAGCTAAAGGTTGCTGTCAACTATGAACTTTGAACTATGAACTAAGAGGGCGGGCACTCTTGGCACCGCCCCTACCACAGGTCAACAGTCAACTGTCAACTGTCAACTGTCAACTGGTGTTCAATCCCACAACCGCCTGCCCGCTTTGCCATTCAGTCGCTGGTGAGTGTCTTTGAGCAAAGTTGGGATGTCCAACTCTTCGGGACACCTGGGCAAACATTCGCCGCAATCGGTGCAGCGGTTGCCTTTGCTTCCAGGAAACCAATGTCCGGCATTTTCAAACATAGCATAACGGTATTTGCCAAACTCAGTCATGTCGCACCCGACAGCGAGATTCCGCAGCCGCAATACTTCGGGAATGTTGATGTTTTCCGGGCAAGGCAAACAGGCGTAGCACTGGCTGCATTTGTCAGTTTTCAAACGATCGGCAATCAGCGATTCCAGCCTCACAAACGCAGCAATTTCGGCCTGGGTGAGGGGAAAGTCGCGATCGGCATATTTTAGAGGTTGCTCTAATTCTGTCGGATTTGCAGGCCCCACACTCAGAGTTCCAATTCTAGTATCGCTCAGTAAAAACCGATAGTTCAACTCCAAAGGCGAGAAAGGCGAACACAATTTTGCGAGAGTTTCTGGGGGCGTGTAGAGTTGCCCTCCTTTGTCTGCCGGAGAAATAATGAAAACGCCCATATCTTTGTGCTTGGCGAGTTCAACTGCCGGGGCGTTGCGCTGAAAAAAATAGTAATAATGCAGATTGACAAATTCAAATAAATCTGTATTTATAGCAGCCAAAATCAGATCCAGAGGCCCGTGAGTCGAGAAACCGACGTGCCGAATTCGGCCATCAGCCAAGGCTTTGCGTACAGCTTCCATGCAGCCTGTGGGCGATCGCACCCAAGCCAAATGTTCCCAAGCATTCAAACCGTGAATTGCCAGACAATCGATATAGTCTAAATTCAAGCGTTTGAGAGACGAGTCGATGCAGCGTTCCGTGGCAGCAGCATCGTCCCCAGGAGGGATTTTCGTGGTGACGTGGAAGCGCGATCGACCGACAGACAAACCAGATGCGAGGGCCGCGCCCAGATATTCCTCGCTACAACCGTAACCCGCCGCCGTTTCCAGGTGATTGATTCCCTGAGATACCGCCTGCCGTACAGTCTGGCAGGCAATTTCCTCAGAAGCCAGATAGCGCATGGTTCCTAAGGAAAAAACAGACAGGTGTAACTCCGTTTTGCCAAACCGTCGATAGCGCATAAATATTACTACGACGAAGTTTCGCCCTGGCCCAAGCCGCTTCTCTTGATCAAATCCTCTGGACGGAGGTTTGAAATAAATTCTCGGAAAGCTCGGCGTTCGGCCTCATCAGCATCTCGATCGACCGGTATAGAAGCATCGGCGACGACTTCTTCCATCACCCAGATGGGGCTATTCGTCCGCAGAGCTATGGCGATCGCGTCGCTGGGACGGGCATCGATCTCTTTTTTCACTTCACCCTGACGGACAATCAGCACGGCATAGAACGTGTTATCTTGCAGCGAGTGAATCACTATGCGCTCCAAGGTAAGACTCCAGGCCTCTAGGAAATTGACTATCAAATCGTGAGTTAAAGGTCGAGGAGGCTTGTGACCTTCTAGAGCGCTAATAATAGCCTTTGCCTGCTCCTGACCGATATAAATAGGCAAAGCGCGACGCTCTGTAGCGTCTCTCAATAGGACAATAGGGCTGCGCGTGGCTGCATCTAAGGCAATTCCAGCGACTTTCATTTCAATCATTCGATCGGCCTCATAGAATTAAGACACTGCAAGGCGTTGACACTCCCCAGCCTAAAGGCGTGGGGATTCTTGCTTCGCAGGGATTCCAATGAATTTACCCTCAGCAAGCATCTTGACCGTATATCCTACGGCTGCAAGTCCTCGTTGGAGAACTATTTGTGCGGCTGCAACATCTCTGTCAGTTGTATATCCGCAATTTGAACAATTATGAGTGCGTTCTGATAGTTCTTTTTTACCTGTTTCTGTACCGCAATTCGGACAAATTTGACTGGTTTTCCTAGCGTCTACTTTCTGGAAATAAACCCCGCGCTTAAAGCAGGCTTGCTCCAAAATCTTGAGAAATTGACCAAAACTAGCATCTAAACAATGCTTGCCCAACATTCCTCTCGACAATCCTATCAGATTTAAATCTTCGACAAACACCATTCCTGCATCATTGCATATCTGATGTGATAGTTTGCGATGCCAGTCTTTACGGCAGTTAGCCACGTACTCGTGCAGCAATGCTACTTTTTCATGAGCTTTTTTCCAATTATTTGAGCCTATACGCTTTCTACTGACACGTTTTTGCAGCAATTTAAGCTTGCGTTCTGCATCAATAAAAAACCTATGGCGCTTGATTAAAAGCCCGTTAGAAGTTGCAATAAAATTACTTAATCCGACATCTATTCCTACTGGATTCCCGTGAGGAATAATATCAGGAATATAGACATCCCATTGAATGGTTAGCATTACATACCAGCCCGATACACGCCTAACTACACGCGCCTGTTTGACAATTCCGCCATCTGGAATTGGGCGAGATAGACGGAACCTTACCCAACCAATTACAGGTAATTTAATACAGTTACTTACAACAGGCATCACTCCCATTTGGGGGAATACAAATGACCTCATTGCTCCCTTTTTTTTAAACCGAGGGAACCCGTGATTTTGCTCCCACATACTAACAAATGCTTTTTCAAGTCGGCGCAATATTTGTTGTAATACTTGAGCATTAATTTGTTGCAGTGACGTGCTGGTTTTTCTGTATGCAGTTAGTCCCTTACACTGGCTAGCGTATGTTGGTCTAAGTTTGTCTGCCGGGATAATATACTCAGAGCGAATAGAGCAAGCGTTAATTTGACAGCTACGAGACTTGAACCAATCTTTGCGCTCTGACAAGGCATAATTATACACTCGACGGCATTGTTCTAGCCAATCTTCAAAAATTGCCACTTGCGCTGTTGTTGGTTTTAATTTGTACTCGAATGTTAAATTAAACACGTGCTGGCCTCCTCGCTACATGATTGCAAAGGTTCTACAAAACGTCAAGGCTTTAGTAGGACTAATGAAAGTCGTCCTAAAAGGCGATTTGCTGAGCGGAGTCAAAGTAACAAGGCCCTAACCCCAAAATTTCCGGTAGACAACTTGGACATAAAGATCGCCTAAATCCAGTATGACTCGATCTGCGCCTGAATCTGCAACCGATCGGGTATTGTCGATTTTCGATTGTCGATTTTCGATTGACAAAAGGGTTAGAGGGGACGGCAAAAGCTCCTGCGTCTGGTTTGTGACTGTGGTTTGATGTAAGTAAGCGATCGACTGCGAAAAAATAACTATGTTTACAGGACTAATTCAATCTCTCGGAAAGCTGAAATCGTTAGGCAACGATTACTTCCAAATTTCCTGCACCTCAAGCAACTCCTACCAGATTTTACAAGATTTAGCCGTTGGCGACAGCGTAGCAGTAGATGGAGTTTGTTTGACAGTAGTAGAAGTTCTGCCTCAAGGTTTTGTTGCCATCGCTTCCCCGGAAACCCTGCGCCGCACTACTTTGGGAGCATTACCCGATGCTTGGGTAAACCTAGAAAGTTCCCTGCGCGCCGGTAGCAAATTGGGCGGACATTTTGTGACGGGGCACGTAGATGCGATCGGCACCTTAGCGACATCCACCCAAACCGCCAACGCTTGGGAGATGAAGTTTACAGCCCCACCAACAGCCAATTCAGGATGGCAGCGTCAAATTGCACCATACATCGTTTCCAAAGGCAGCATCGCCGTCAACGGCATCAGCCTCACCGTAGCAGATTGCGATGCTGACGGAAATTGGTTTGAAGTTGCCGTAATTCCGCACAGTTTTTCCGAGACAAACCTCAGCTATTTGCAGGCGGGAAGTTTAGTTAATTTAGAAGCAGACATACTAGGCAAATATGTAGCCAAATTTCTCCGCAGCGGCCGGCAAGCCCATCCCGAACCCTGGGAAGAAACTCCCGCCATCAACAGTTTAGGAACAATTACACCGGAATTCTTAGCAGAACACGGATTTGTGTAATCATAAATTGGTTCGTAGTAAGGACTTCAGTCCTCTCTTTTCCCAAAAAATGTTTGTAGCAAGGACTTCAGTCCTCTCTTTTTTTGCGAACTAAAGTCCTCATTACGAAAAGGTTCGTAGCAAGGACTTCAGTCCTCTCTTTTTTTGCGGACTAAAGTCCTTATTACGAACCTGTATTGAGGAGTTGATTCCTATTTTTTTTGCGGACTAAAGTCCTCACTACGAACCGATAATGGTTATTTTAATGAACTTCATGTTATTTCTCAATAAAAACATTTTTCCCAAAAAAAAACTGTCGCACTTCCCACCTGAGAAACCAAAAACAAAGCAGACAATAGTTCGTACTTCTCTGGTGAGTCAGCCACGAATTATATAAAATCCGGTAGCATCGTCTTGGATTAATCTCTCTATTTTCTCTCTGTGTCCTCTGCGCTCTCTGTGGTTAAATCATTCCGATCCTATTAAAACTGAAGCTCCCCATCCACAAACTCTATTCCTCAAAAAAAACATTTTTCTCCCAAAACAACCCCGCCGCAATTCCCGCCTGAGAAACCAAAAACAAAGCAGCAATTAATAGCTTTTGAATACCCGATCCCTGGGAAAATGGATAAATTAGCAAATTCAGATAAAATGACGGATGTTGCCGTTTCCCCTTAGCCCCACTTTTCGAGATAATTTCCCCAAACAAAAAAGCACCTCTACCGTAATTGAATTGCTGCCGCCAAAATTTCCGCAGAGTTAGTGCGTGGGAATGATAGACTGTCACTTCGGGAGCATATACCGCGCGGCCTCCCAAATTGAGCCACCGAAAGCAAAATTCCCTATCTTCTCCAGCCGCCAGCGAAAAACTCATATCAAACCCGCCGATTTTCTCGAAAGCCTCAGCGGGAAGGGCAAAATTGTTAGAAGTGAAAAATTGTGCGCGATCGCCAATAGCATTGTAATAACTGTAAAGGTAATCGATCAGTTGCTGGCTGGCAGTAGAATAGATATTATCCGGCAGCGCGTTGACAGTTCGACCTCCGATTAAACAGTCTGGTGTTTCCCGAAATCGCTTTTCTAGATTTTGCAGCCAATCTGCCGCCACAGTACAGTCATCGTCTGTAAACACTAAAAATTTACCCTCGGCTGCAAAAGCCCCAGTATTTCGCGCCGTTGCGGGGCCTGAGTTGGGTTGTGTCAGAAGTGTGAGATTTAACCCATTTTGAAAAGGGGAAATTGTAGTTTCTACAGATATTTCGGTGCTGTCGTTGACGACAATCACTTGAAACTGATCGCGCGGATATTCTAGTTCAACAAAAGACTGAAGACACTGCGCTAATTGCTCGGGGCGATTGTAAGTCGGAACTATAATTGAAAATAGAGTTTTAGTTGGGTTCATGAGAGTTCAGAAACATGAGGTACGTTGTTGGGCTTTAGCCCTTCTTGGTAATGAAAAATAAATAATGTTACTAATTCAGGAATACTTTAGCTAGCATCAAGGCTTCTGGAGTTTAATTGTGCAAGTTATAGGTTCTCAGAAAGATGAGGTACGTTGTTGGGCTTTAGCCCTCTAGTTTTAAGCGGTTATACAAGCTGTCAGGCATACCTCATCTTTTTAAGAAAGGCTATATTTTTCATTCCTTAGTTTAGTGCTTATATAGGATGTCATTCATACCTCATCTTTTTCAGAAAGGCTATATGACTGTAAATAGATTTTTTGATGAGACGGCGCTTACTATATAATAAATATAAGGAGGCTCAAGCCCAACAACGTACCTGTATATATTTTAATATTTTAAGCGATACAGAACCGACTCAGTATTAAAATCTTTGCCGAAAACAGGTTGCAACGGGCCCTCGGGACTTGTCAGCCAAGATAAAGCTAGTTTGGTGTATTCGTCTGTATCAGTTAATGGCCCGAATCCTACCATCTTAATGTTATTTTTGTGGAGGTTGTCCATCCATTGCGGAAGTCGATCGGCTCTAAACGGCACATACAAAACTTGTCTGTCCAAATTTCTCCCGTAAAACAGGTAGCTGCGGTAACTTAGAAAGAAGCCAATTTTATCGTTTGGTACTGTATTTTTGTCAATATATTCGTAAATTCCGCGATACAGTTCGGCGCGAGCAACGTCTCGCTTTTCCCTCGCCACCCAACTAGCACTTACCATCAATGCTATGCAGACACAAATTATCATTATGTAACTCGACTTTTTTAAGCTGGCGAGTAGATTTTTCAAGCCAATCAAGCTAGCATTGCGCTTAAATATAATCCCAGCTAGCAGCAGTAATCCAACATAAATTAATGGGTAGATTCCTAAATCCGGCCAACTGGGCGCTAATATTTTTACCACCAGATTGATGGCTTCCGCGAAATTAGATTTAAATCTGTCAATTAACCAGCTTCCCCAAACAATACTCTTGCCGGTGAAAGAAGCATTTTTAATCAGGTCAAAAATTGTGTTGCTAATAATTCCGGAAATACTGCTAATTAAAACAACTGCTACAATTACTTGCTTGCGAGTTTTGAGCAGAGTTGCGGTTGCTGCTGCTGCGATCGCCAGTAAGCTCAAAAAGGGAAAGCCGTATCTGAGATTAAAACCGAGTAAAGGACTGAGTTGACCGATCGCCTCTCCGGCAGTCCCGGAGGTGTAAGGTGTAATGACGTAGAGAATTCCGGTGCTGGCGAGAACTACGGTTAAAATGATATTGTTTTGATTGATTCTGGTTTTACCTTGGGTCAAAGCCAGAGGTGCTGCTAAGGCCTGAAGTGCGATCGCCAGAAATGGCAGTTGCAATCTAATCAGCACTTGCAAGCCGAATATTTGCCAGTGGGAAATATTGCTGGGATTAAATTGAGCGGCTAAAGTGCTTTGCCAAATCTTCAACAGCGGCGAAGCAGAAGGCGCAGGTATGCTAGGTGTTGGCTGCTGTACGGGAGGTTTTGGTGACGGCGTTACGCTTGGTTTTGGTGACGCTACGGGAGGTTTTGGTGACGGCGTTACGCTTGGTTTTGGCGATGCTACGGGAGGTTTTGGTGACGTTACGGGAGGTTTTGGCCCAGCTACGGGAGACGGTGGGGCAACAGGCTGTAAGGGAATGTTAATCTGGCGGGAATCACCAACAGGATAATTGATGTGCAGCAAGTTTCTCGCATACCAAAAACCTCCTAAAAACAAGCAGCAAAGTATGCCGCACACCAAGACTGGCTTGATGTGGCGAATTCTAAAATTAGTCCCTGTAGAATTTTTATTAACGATGAATTTTTTAATTTCTAATATTGCTAATCCTCCTAAAAGTGAGGCTGCATAGACTAGGGCAGTGATTTTAATTCCGGCTATCATTCCTACAGATGCCAAAAATAGGGATAGCTCGGATTGCGATCGGCTGCTGTGATAGGATAAACCTAAATATAAAGCGACTGTAAATATCGCAGCTAGCGGTAAGTCTGGGTGAATGGTGTTAACTTGGTTGAGCATCATCGGTACTGTTAATACTAAAGATGCTGCTGCCATGCCATAAAATCTCGTTGCTCCAAATTTTATACTTAATAGATAGACGGCAATTCCTTCAAGTACCCAGGCAATTAGCATGGGAAAAGCTGTGAGAAAGTCTTCTTTGAAGGGGAGTACGCACAAAGCAGACAAGACGTGCCAATTGTAGGGATATACTCGGGCTTGCTCGTGTTCAAAAATCCAATTTCCGGCGGCATCTAAGAATGTAAATGAGTGGGTTTGATACCATCTGGCAATTACAGGTAGGTGAAACCACAATGAGTCATAATTTGTTGTGGGTTTAGTTGCTAGGGTTTCCCACAACACAAATCCTGCAAATGCGGTGGCACCAATGATTAGGAGTTCGGATGGGTTGAGAGGTTGCTTGAGTTGGGGAATCTGCCACTGCGAGAAGCTAAAAGATTTCTGGTTTTTGGCATAAATCAGAATTAAGCCGATCGCACAAATCAACATTTCTGCTAGAATGACCGCAGCCAGATTTAGGCGATCGGCACTTCCTAAAATCAAACCTATACAAATTTGTGCAATACTCCATCCCGTCAAAAGTACGAGAATAAAATGAGGAAATGAATAGTTACTGTTTTCCTTTTGATTCTCGAAGGTCAGAGACAAGCTTAGGGGAATTGGGCAGACTATAATAATCAGAAATAAAATTAATTCCCACAAATACTGCGCTATTAGCATAAGCTACAATTTACCAATTATTATGGGAGGCTTTTGTTGATTGTTTGTAGTGAGGACTTTAGTCCTTCTATGGATGCGGACTAAAGTCCTCACTACGAACCTATTTGATTGTTTGTAGTGAGGACTTTAGTCCTTCTATGATGCGGACTAAAGTCCTCACTACGAACCTATTTGATTGTTTGTAGTGAGGACTTTAGTCCTTCTATGATGCGGACTAAAGTCCTCACTACGAACCTATTTGATTGTTTGTAGTGAGGACTTTAGTCCTTCTATGATGCGGACTAAAGTCCTCACTACGAACCTATTTGATTGTTTGTACTAAGGACTTTAGTCCTTCTATGGATGCGGACTAAAGTCCTCACTACGAACCTATTTGATTGTTTGTACTAAGGACTTTAGTCCTTCTATGGATGCGGACTAAAGTCCTCACTACGAACCTATTTGATTGTTTGTACTAAGGACTTTAGTCCTTCTATGGATGCGGACTAAAGTCCTCACTACGAACCTATTTGATTGTTTGTACTAAGGACTTTAGTCCTTCTATGGATGCGGACTAAAGTCCTCACTACGAACCTATTTGATTGTTTGTAGTGAGGACTTTAGTCCTTCTATGGATGCGGACTAAAGTCCTCACTACGAACCTGTTTGATTGTTTGTAGTGAGGACTTTAGTCCTTCTATGGATGCGGACTAAAGTCCTCACTACGAACCTGTTTGATTGTTTGTAGTGAGGACTTTAGTCCTCATAAAAAACCTATCTGCTAGCTTGCTTCTGAATTTTGGGTTTGGAGGTTTCCTTATCCTTCGGCGCAGAAGTGTCAGCTTTTAACAGTTCTGGGAATGGTGGCTGGAGGTTGTGAACTTCGATGTCCATTCCCACCGGCAGAGGTGGAAGCTGGGGCAGATCGTTTTCCAAATCCTTGAGTGCACTAGCGCTTTGTGTTTCCACAAATTTTGGCATTTGGGGTATTTTGGCGGTTTCCAAAGTGCCGATCATTTTTGCTACAGCGAATTCTAGCTGAGCACCGGGGTCGATCGCCACCCAACCCTGAGCGGTCATTTGCCGAATCTCGAAGTGGAGGTGAGGCCCTGTAGACATTCCCGTACTGCCGACGCGCCCGATCGTATCACCCTGTTTCACAAACTCTCCTGGTTTGACAAACAGTTCAGAAAGGTGTCCGTAGAGAGTCTCCTGAGACTGTTTGCTGTGGCTGAGAACCACTGTCAAACCGTAACCGCCCAACCAATCGGCGATCGCCACTTGACCCGCATAAGCGGCCAGTACGGGCGTTCCCATCGGGGCTCCCAAGTCCGTTCCGGTGTGAAACTTACCGTAGCCCATAACCGGATGAGTCCGCCACCCAAATGGTGAAGTAATTTCCGCAGCAATCGATAGCGGAAACAGCAGGCTGGTGTTGCCATTTCCAGGCCGGCCTAAGGGACGCGGGGTGAGATTGTAGTAAGCAAAACCTGTATTGCTGCCACTGCTGACACTAATCGCGCCGACTTGCACTGGCCCTAGTCCCATGCTGGGTTCGGGTGGGCCAGCGGCGTAGGCTGCCGTGTTAATGGAGTATCCACCATCTGCTGAGTATCCGGGGTTAGCTGGGTATCCGCTGTCTGCTGAGTAGCCCGAGGGTGTGTAAGCAGATTCCGACTGGTTGCCCTGTCCCCAAAGCTGGTTGCCTATTTGTTGAGCGGCCTGACCTACTTTACTGATAGGATTTCCGCTATTATTTCCGGCGACAGTTCCCCGAACATTGCCCGGAAGGTTCGGAAGAGTCCCGGGGCTTTGTGGCAGATTTCGAGGAGGAGGGGTGGCAATATAAGGGCCGCCTGCGCTGGGAGTTTGCGGATTGTAGCTGGGCTGTTCGGCGATCGACCTTTCTGGGCTGTAGCTGGGAGGGGCTGCTTCTGCTGTCACGGGTTCGGGAACAGCAGCAGGCCCGCACAAACCGCCAACTCCTTGTCCTCCTGACACGGAACCTTCGCAGCCTGTCGATCTTTCTGCAAACTCAATCCTTGTGGGCGCTTCGTATTCGCTGGTAGCGCCAACGCTGTAGTCTGTTTGGTCGGTGGCAGCGCGGGCTTCTGGGTTAACTGGTGCTTCAAAAGGAGGTTCCTGGGCCGTCGCTTCTGGCAGGGGAATCAGCGCGGGTTCCGGTAGATAATATTGGGCCGGAGGTTGTTCGGTGATGTAATCTGGCGATGGGGCCCGAACTTCTGCCTGGGGTTCGGGATCTGGTTCTCGCTGCACTTGGGCTTCGGGTTCCGGGGGCGCCAGAGGTGCTTCAAATAGTGGCTGAAGTTCTGCTGCGCCGGGGAGGGCTTGTTCTGCTGGCGGAGTTTCAGTTTGGGCCCAAACTAGGCCTTTGCTGAGCAGCCCCAGACTGGCAAGGCAACCTAGTCCCACCAGCATTGAGCGTTCGGACAAAAGGCGCGATCGAGTCCGGGCGCCTGTGGGGTGATTTTTTTGCTGTTTGGTGTTCAAATGGGCTGTTATTTGCTTGTCTGGAACTGGTTTCACGATTTTTTTTCCCAACTCAACAGGGGGGGCGCAAGAAGATTAGTCAATTTTAGATTTTAGATTTTAGATTTTAGATTTACTCGCAGCTTGGAATCTGGGAGGAGGAATCTTAGTCTAAAGTTTTGGGCTGCTGGCGACTGGAGTCGGAAAGCAAGTATCTGTTTTTTGGCGGGGGCTGGATTGAATGTATGTATGGCAATCCTTATCTTTATACAGACTTAACTGATTTTACCGGGCTTAAGGCAATTTTTTTTCGCGTCGAACAGCTCGAATGCTGCGTAGATTCGCGATCGACACCCTGGTTTTTCCGCTCCCAATCAACGGACTGCCAACTCGCCTGTAACGGCCACATTGATAATAGCGCTTTGGTGTTCGTGTCTGTTGAGAAAGCTCCTCTTCCCACCATCTCCCCCTCTCCCCATCTCCCCATCTCCCCATCTCCCCCTCTCCCCATCTCCCCCTCTCGATCGATCGCCAATTTAAACTTGGCTGGCAAAATTGTTGATTGTTTACAATACAAGCTAACTAATTGATGCGCTTGGGGAAGGATAAGTTTCATGACAGTAGCTGGCGATCGCTTGACAAATTTTCCTGACTCTGAACCTACCGGACAACCTGACGGTATTAGCTGGAAGTGGCAGCAGAGTGCCGAAGGCTTGCCCTATCTGACTTGCAGCTTGCTAGACCGATGGTCTCACGGCTTTTTTACTCGCGATTTCTCGCCGCGCGGCCCGATCGAACTCACAGAAGTTTTAGCACCAGGATCTCCCGTTTACCGTCTCCAACAGGTACACGGCAATGTCGTACTCAAAACCGATCGATTGCCCCCTGTTGTGGCTCTAGATCCGGAAACAGCTATCCCCACCTATGCCCAGGCCGATGGCTTGGTAGCATCGCGAGATTTTGAGGCGCTGTGGGTTTGCTCGGCTGACTGCGTACCGGCGCTAATTGCTGATAGCGGCACGGGACTCGCGGCCGCCGTTCACGCTGGTTGGCGCGGGACTGCTGCTAAGATATTACCAGAGGCGATCGCTCAACTTGTGGCACAAGGCAGTCAATTAGAAAATCTGAGGATTGCTCTCGGGCCGGCGATCGGTGGAGAGGTTTACCAGGTATCTGTGGAAGTGGCAGCGGAATTGGGAGCCACGATTGCTCCTGGGAATGCAGTTGGTGCAACAGCCGACGGCATTCTGGAATTTTTACACCAACTACCCGAATCACCTGTGTTGACCGATCCAGAACCGGGAAAAGTACGGTTGGATGTTCGCCTCTGCAATGCTCTGCAATTGCAGCAGTTGGGAATTAATTCTTCTCAGGTGGCGATCGCTCCTTTCTGTACTTATTCTGACTCAGCTCGCTTTTTTTCCTACCGCCGCGATCGACTAAAAAAAATCCAGTGGTCGGGAATTGTCAGCACATCTAACACAAGTTCCTGCTAAAAGCATTCGGCACAAGGTAAAATTTAAGATTGCCGGCTTTAAAAATCACAATCTAAATAACAATCTTTGGATTGACAAATTTTTATTTCCGAATGCCGAATGCCTTCTACCTTCTAGCCTCGTTTCGTTGCAGCCCTCTCAGGTCTCAAGACGCTGAGTTTTCCGCATACCAAAAATTTTTATGAGTGAGCAAACTCCCTATCAACTGCTTGAAGTCGATGAAGATGCTTCCTTTGATGAAGTGCAAGAGGCCCGCACCCGTCTAGCCGAGCAGCACAGCGGCGACAAGAAACGTTTGGAATCGATCGAAGTTGCTTACGACGCGATCCTCATGGATCGCCTCCGCCAGCGACAGGAAGGGAAAATAAAAGTACCAGAACGCATCCGCTTTCCCGAACGAGTGGCTCCCCCACCCGCCAGCTTTACTCCGTCTGCTCCGTCGGGCAGCCCAGCTTGGTTGCAGCGCCTGATCGATACTCCTAGTCGAGCCGACATTTTGTGGCCCGCTGGAGTTTATGTGGGGTTGGGCGGACTGAGTATTTATCCGGCGGCTAACGATTCTTTACTACAGTTGACTCTGGCTCTTGGGGTCGGCTCTTGTCTTTATTTTCTTAATCGCAAGGAACAAAAATTTGGTCGGGCCGTGCTGCTGACTGTGGCTGGCTTGGTTATAGGCTTGGTGCTGGGAGGTCTTTTGGGCCCTTTGCTCACTACGGCATTTATCACAACAGAGAAATTTATCGCTTTGTTTACGTTTTTAATTCTGTGGCTGGTCAGCAGTTTTCTGCGATAGTCATTGGTTAGTGGTTATTTGTTATCAGTTATTTGCGATGCCCTGAGCGTAGTCGAAGCGTCGAAGGTTTATTTGTTGGTTCGCAGTTGTTGGATGTTATTTGTTGATTGTTAATAACAACTAACAACAATAATAATTAAGAGCCAATAACTAACAACCAATAACTAACAACCAATAACCAATAACCAATAACCAATAACCAATAACTAATGACTACCTAAAATAATCTCAACAGCTTCGCTCAAATTATTAGCAATTAAATCCGGTTGGTGCATTTCTAGTTGGGTGCGATCGCGAATGCCGCACAAAACACCAATTACCTTGACACCGTGAGTTTTTGCTGCTATAATATCCGCCTCCGTATCCCCCACCATCCAAAGCTCAGAAGCAGGCGGCAGTTCGGCGAGAGCTTTTGCCATCAGCAGGGGCTTATCTTTGACATCCCCGGTTTTGACGTAATCGTTGGGGAGACAATAGCGACGGTTTTCTGGGAAAAAATGCCCTAAATTGCAGCGGTTGAAAGCCTCGTCTAGTTCCCTGACGCGACGCATAGTCATCACCGCCAAGTCTATTCCAGCGCGCTGCACCTTTTCCAGGGTTTCCACGGCTCCAGGGGCTGGTTTATCGTAAATCAGGAACGGCAGCGTGTGGACAGTTTGACGCCGTTTCTGGGCAAATTCCAGGGCTTGGGCTGCGTCTAATCCTGAGAGAATGCCGATTTCGGTTTCGGGAACCCGCGCCCGCTTCATGTCCCAAAACTCGGCTTTTGGGAGTTCGTGCACTGTTTGGCCCTCACGCTGAGTCTCGGCCAGACACTGCTGGTAAACTCCGTAATAGCGATCGGACACGTCCATAATCGGGCCGTCAAAGTCGGTGATAAGTCTCAGCATTGAGCAGAGTATTTTCAAAATTTTATACAAATTGTTAGAGATTATATCACTTTAATGTCACAGTTTATTTACAAAACTTGACACAAATACCCAGGGGAGGTAAGGTCTATAGGAATGGTGCTAATTAAAGGCAACAGTTTAATTCAACTGTGCCAATCATTAACTGTAGCGGTTGCAACAAATATTATCAGGGAATCTAGAATTTAAAATTTGGTGCACAAATACGGCCAACCGCTACGTATTGTTAATAAATCCAAACCTCAATCGAGGCTAATTTTGGCTGCGGTTGCTCACAAAAAAAAGTGGGTCTAAGTAATGATTTTACCTTTCTAAAATATAAAAAGCTGCTTAGAGAATCCAAAATTTATTGTGTCGATGAATTAGCCATCGGTAATAGCTCCTGGCATCCAGCAGTATCAAAATTTCCATGAGAAATAGCAGCAAAACAACAACTAATTTTATCTGCTAACCCTTGAGTCTGATGCTCTACAATAACGAGATGCTTCCCAAATTAAGTTTACAGATTAGCTCCCAAAACATTAACAATCTGCTTGACAAATTGTTATCCTTGCGTCGCATTGAATACCTTGCAGTCGATCGGGAACTGAAGATTCAAGAAACATCCTTGAACGTACAAGATTTTGCCCAAATTCCTGATGAATTGAAACAAGGCAAAGATGTGCGCGATAGTTTTCCCGAACTGATCGGAATTGAAGAACTGCTAGACGACATTCTAGAACAACGACAGCCAAGTTTCCAATTAAAATCTGTTACCAGAGTTTTAAATGATGGCTCTTATTTTTATCTAGATTTGTATATCTTTGGTCAGAAAGAGCAGCTTAATCCTGAGAGATTAATTATTTTCTGCGAAGATGTAACAGACACTGCTGCTCTTCAGCAAAGTATGGTTCAAGCAGCCAACGAAAACAGTATTAAAGTCGATTACTTGGCTAACGCTCGCGACTATATTGATAAAATTCTTAACTCCATAAATGATATTTTATTGGTGACAACGCAAGCGGGAGAAATCAAAAAGGTCAATCAATCCACCCAACTATTGTTTGGATATACCGAATCACAATTAATCGGTCAACCAATCTCGATGATTACGGCGGACGAGGAATTATTGCGTCAAGTTAGTCAGCTACCTCTTGAACTAAAAAATGAATCTTGGCATCAAGTAAAAGTAGCTTGTACAACTAAAAAAGGTTCAAAGCTGACAGTTGCATTTTCCTGCTCTACTATTGAGACAAGTATAGAAAGCAAGCACTCAGACAACAAAACTATACAAGATTTTGTCTATGTGGGCAGAGATATCACCGAGCAACAACGGACAAAAAAGCGTCAAGCAGCACAATATGCAGTAGCTCGCATCATGTCAGAATCTGGTTCTTTAGAGAGCGCCACTCCGAAAATTATGCAAGCTATTTGTGAAAGTTTGGGGTGGGATATCGGTGAACTTTGGACGCCTGTTGATGAAAAACATACTAAGTCTGATGCCGAAGATACGCACGATCGAATACCATTTTTGTTTGCTGCACCAGATAGTAACGTTGAAGATATTCTCCCTTTTTTGCTCCGAGTGGGAGTTTGGCGGCGGGGAAGTGAAGTTGGGGAGTTTGTGGAAAATTGCCAGCAGATTACCCTAGAGCCTGGTACGGGTTTACCGGGAATAGTGTGGAACACCGGTTATCCGCAATGGATTACGGATCTTCTTAAGGATGGCAATTTTGTACGATCGCACTTAGCATCTAAAGCAGGATTGCGATCGGCCTTCGGTTTCCCAATTCGTGCTAGCGGTCAAGTTGTAGGGGTAATGACTTTTTTCTGCCGGGAAAACCAGCCGTCGGATGAAGACTTACTGCAAATGATGGCGGCGATAGGTTCCCAATTAGGGCAGTTTGTCAAGCGCAAATATGCTGAGAAAGAATTGCAAGAAGCTGAATCTTCCATCCGGTTTTTGTACGAACAAGAAAAACAGCAAAGTGAAAAATTGGCTCAGCAAAATTTAGCATTAGAACAGGCTAAATTAGAATTAGAATCTGCTAATCAGGCATTGCACAGACTCGCATCTGTGGACGGCTTGACTCAGATTGCTAACCGTCGCCGTTTTGACCAAGCATTGCAATCAGAATGGCAGCGCATGGGTAGAGAGAAAAAGCCCCTGTCTTTAATTTTGGTAGATTTAGATTTTTTTAAGCTTTACAACGATTGTTACGGGCATCAAGGAGGCGATGAATGTCTCAAAAAAGTTGCTGAAATTTTAGACAGAAACGCTCACCGGGGAGGTGATTTAGCGGCTCGCTACGGTGGGGAAGAATTTGCGGTAATTTTGCCAGAGACTGATGCTAAGGGAGCAATGCGGGTAGCTGAATCAATTCGCAGCGATTTGAAAGCTATGGCAATTCCCCACGAAGCTTCCAAGATAAGTGAGTCTGTGACAGCGAGTATCGGCACAGCTAGTGCTGTGCCCGCTGCTGAATTATCTGTGGAGTGGTTAATTGGGGAAGCCGATCGCGCGCTGTATCGAGCTAAACTAGAAGGGCGCGATCGTATTGTTTGCGTAGATTCTCAAATACGATGCCAGGGCGAGAAAGGAGTTTTTTGTGATGATTGTGAGAGAAGCTAAAATCGCTGATGCACCTGCAATTGCACAGGTTAATGTAGATACTTGGCGGACAGCTTACCGAAACATCGTACCGGCAGATTACCTCGCCAAGCTGTCCTATGAAAAACCAGAAAACAATTGGCAAGAAATCCTGTCAAACGTCAAAAATACTGGCGATTATGTCTGCGTTGCTGAAAATAACTCGGGACAAATTGTAGGTTTTGCTGCGGGTGGTTCCGAGCGCACGGGCAAATATGTTTATCGAGGAGAATTATTTGCCATCTATATTTTGGAGGAATATCAGCGTCAAGGAATTGGGCAGCAACTCGTGCGCTCGGTTGCCAAAAAATTGGCAGAATTAAGTTTGAACTCGATGCTGGCTTGGGTACTGGGAGACAATTCTGCTTGCAGGTTTTATGAATTTTTAGGAGGCAAAAAAGTGGAAGAACAACAGACAAGCAGAGCTGGTGTTTTAGTCAAAGAAATTGCTTACGGGTGGACGGATATCGCAGTGCTGCTCGACAAGACTGCATGAACTAAAAAGTGGAAGTTTTATCAATCATCGATCAAGCTTCCCCGCTTCATTTGTTCCCGTTCAATTGCCTCAAACAAAGCTCTGAAATTACCCGCCCCAAAACCTCCAGCTTGCACCAGTTTGTCATTAACTAAAGTAACTCGACGCTCAATAATCTCGAAAAAGAAAGTCGGTTCGGCAAAAATTGGCTGGGTAAAGATTTGCAGCAGCATCGCAGCGGGAGTATCTTCTTGCCAATCTGCCAAAACTTCGGAAGCTGCAATTGCTTGCCAATCTGCGGGCAAATAGTTTTGCCGCCGCCGCAATTGCGAGTAATATGTTGGAGGAACTGGCAAAAAAGGCAAACCGCGCGATCGCAAATCGGAAACAACCTGCACAATGCGATCCGTTTGCAAAGCCATGTGCTGAATTCCCGGCCCTCGATTTGCACTCAAAAACTCTTGAATTTGAGAATTAGATGATGCCGGTTCATTAATCGGGAATTGCACCCCACCTTCAGCGTGCACCATAACTTGGCTTCGCAAAGCAGACTTCTCAGTCTGAATCTCAAAATTTTGCTGCGGCTCAAAACCTAATATTTTTTGATACCAACTAACCGCACCTAACAAATCGCCAGATTCAACATTTAACACTACATGATCGATCAGAGTCAACAGCGGCGGCCCAGAAGAACCACCCAGCAGTGAATTCTCGCCAATTCGCTCAACAAGCGTGTGGCTTAAATCTCCCCAGCCAGCGATTTGTGCGAGTTTAAAACCGCCTCCTGCCTTTAGATCTTCTTGAATCGGTTTCAGGATTTTAGCACCTGCCACCTGCGCTCTAGCGATCGCTAATTCGATATTTTTAACCCGAAAGCCCACATCGGCAATCCCCGGAGGATGAAACTCCAACCAAGTAGCAGCGGGACTAGCGGGTGTCAGAGGCGAAGATAAAACAAAACATATATTGCCACTGCTGACAACCTCAGTGCAAGTGTGGCTGTTGACATAACCTGTTATTGATTGAAAGCCTAAGTGGCTGACAAACCAGTCGCGGGATACTCGAGCATTTTCAACGTAAAACTGAATGCGGTCGAACTCCATAATCAATAATTGAAAATGGAACGTGAAAAGTTGAAAATCGGCTGATTTTCACGGTTAAATGGCAAGGGAGAGACTGAGAAATGGAGATTTTTCATTGTTTTTTTGTCTAATCGCTTAATAATAACCCAAAAATTGAATATCTTAGCTCCCTCTGAAGGCAGAAATACATCGGCACTTAAAAGAAAGGCGGTGTTTGGGATGACTTTGACAGTTGACAGTTGACAGTTGACAGTTGACAGTACGAGCGATCGCTTGCGATATTGTAGGGTGCGTCAGCGATTAGTCTAATTTTCAGGTGGGGAACCAGAAGTGACTGACGCACCCTACTACTTCATTCAGTTGACAGTTGACAGTTGACAGTTGACAGCCAGAGGGCAACCTCTACCTAAAAGTCTGAAGATTGGAGTAATGAATCCTCTGATTTTAATTTCTACGCCAAACAAGCGAGGCTTTCAACCAATTATTTCTGGTAAATCGTCTGTGGGATACTAGAAGGAATCAGCCATGAGATTTACTCCACAGATAAATCTGGAAGATTGAACTTTTTTCTAAAATCTGGGAAGTATCGAGTTGGGTAAATCAGTGCTATGAAAGCACCATACAAACTCATTTTTTGCGTGTGGAACACCAAACAAATTACTAAAAGAACAAATGACTTTCTGGCTGAATATTAATTTCTAGTGGCACAGCTTGCGGGTCAGAAGCAAGAGCAAACATAATTGCATTGGCAGCGGTTTCGGTACTCAGCATTTTTGACCTATCTACCTTCAAACTCACATTATCCCAAAACGGAGAATCCACCCCACCAAAATAGAATAGCGTAAACTTAATGCCGTAGCGTCGCAGTTCATCTGCCATGCACTTGCTAAAACCAACTACCCCAAACTTTGAAGCACAATAGGCCGTTCCCATCGCCATCGAATGCTTGCCCAAAATCCCGATGACATTGCAGATGTGACCGGATTTGCGGTCTTTCATCACATTTGCGGCTGCTTGAGATGTGTAAAAACTGCCTTTCAAGTTCAAGTCAAGCATTGCATCTAAATCAGCGGGTTCTAACTTGTTCCACTGCTTGAGAATTCCCGCACCGGCAGCGTTTACGAGGGCATCAATTTGCCCGAAATGCCCCGCAGCTTTCTGCATCAGCGTCTCAACTTGCGACAAATCGGTGATATCTGTCGGTACGCACAGTACCTCTGTTGTCGAAAGTTCGCTGGCTAAAGCGTCTAATTTAGTGCTGTCTCTGGAGGCGAGCACTAGCGTCGCACCCTCAGAGGCGAGTTTCCGGGCTACTGCTGAACCGATGCCGCCAGTCGCACCCACCACAACTACAACTTTGTCCTGCATATCCCTTTACATTTCTTTACGTCCAGATTGTATGATAACTCAAGTTATGGGGAATGGGGAATGGGGCATGGGGCATGGGGCATGGGGCATGGGGCATGGGGCATGGGGCATTGGGAATTAGGAATTAGGAATTAGGAATTGCGAGGGATAGCGTTAGTGAAGCATAGCCGTTCTCAACTTTCGTGAGGTACTCGCTAGCCGATTACCTGTTACCCATTACCAATTTATAATTGCTGTTTGATAATTAATTTAGGGAAACCTGCCAACCTTTTTCGGTTTTTTTAAGTTCGAGAGAAGTGCAGGATTGTAAAAATTTAGGAAATTTTCGACCGAGATTAAACTCTTTAATTATTTGGGTGATTTGTTTGCCGTATTGTTTGTGAAATTCACTGCCAACATTGGAGAGAAATACAGAATTGTGAGGAGAGTTGTCGGTTAAGTCGCCAACTATTTTGACCAGAGCTTTTTCCAAATCTTCCAAGGAATTGATATCTGTCAAACTCGCTGATGCTGCTTGGTTGTGATTGAGATTTTCTTTGTTGAGTATTGGGGGTGGGGGCGACAATTTAACTTCAAAAAGAGTGACATAAGTTTGAGATGTTTCTGAGGGTTTGTGGACAACGAAATCTGTGGGATGTTTGAGAAATATCTCCCTAGTTTTAGTACCTAAGGAATAATTTGCAAGAACTTGATTGAGGGCTAAACCGTAATTCTCCCTAAATAAAGCTGAAAGTGTAGAAATTTTTATCCACTGAGATGAGGTACGTTGTTGTTCTTTTTTAATTAATTCTTTTAGCTGAATAACTAATTGTTCTACAGGTGTAATTTCCGGTACTGTTACGAGGGAATAGGTTTCCACTTGTCCGGTTTTGCTGTTTAAAACTATGATTTTATCTATTTGCTTGCGGACTTGAAAGACGGTTAAGCCGTGGGCTTGCAGTGTGTTGCTGAGGTGGGTGAGGGCGCGATCGGACGAACAGACAAAAATCTCCTTGGCTGTGGGATAATGTACGAAAATTGAGGCGCCTACTGTTGCCATTTTCAAGTCGGCGCTGTCTTTGCCGGGGGGAACGTGAATCAGTTGATAGCCGCGCTGGTGAAATTCGGCATCTTTTTTGCCCATGCTGCGCCAGTTGGCAAAGGCTACTCTGATTTGGATGGGATAGTGAGAAATTCCTTCTAGGAATTTTTCGGTTTCGATGTTGAGTTGCAAGTTTTCGACATCTAGCAGCAAGATAGCAATGCCGACAGGAAGCGAATTTGTTTGGTGGGCGGTGGGAGTTGGAGGTTTTGCCGAAACTGAGTTTTGCGATTGGGCTGGTGGTGTTTGGGGTATGGCTAGCTGCTGAATTTTGGCAAATAATTTGCTGAATTGAGGTGAATTGATGAATTCGGGAACCAGCAGAATTTGGAGATATTTTTTTGCCGTCAGCAGCAGCAAATCTGTATCGCTGGCTACTTTGAAATTTTTGGTTAATTTTCCAATCAAAACTGACTGAAAAGCAGGTTTGGCCCAGGGGGTTTTCCTGTATTTTTCAGCTATCCATTCGGGATGCTTTTCCTGAATGGAGATTAGTGTTTGAGCGATATAACGACTGATGGCGCTGACTGCGACTGATTCTTGAGTCGCCAGCAAGGGAGTTCGATCGGGCATGGCCCTCTACAATGCGGAATGCTGTTTCAATTTATCACAATTCTAGTCTCTAGCTGGGAGTCGGACGATCGCCCGCCACATCAAACCGACGATAATTAACGCCAACCCTGTCAGCCAAATTTGCCTTTCCACCCAGAAAGCCAAAAACAAACAACTCCCCAAGCCCACCCAAGCCAACCATTGCGGGTAAAGCCTTTCGGCGGGGGACAGTTGTAGCGCGGCTGCGTTGGTAATAGCGTAGTAGATCAAAACGCTAAAGGCACTGAACGACCAAGTGGTTTTGACATCACCGATGAGGATTAAAAGTGCGATCGTAATTTCGACAACCACGACAGCTACATAGGGAGTTGTCCCCGCAGGATTGAGACGCGCCAGGACTCTCGGCATATCCAACCGTCGCCCCATCGCCAGCCACACGCGCGACAAGCCTAAAATTAAGTTCAACAAGACGGACAGCATGGCTGTAATCGCGCCGACGGCTAGCAGTTGGGAAACTCCGGGAATTGGAAAACTGCGGGCGATGACTTCCAAGGGGGCAGCAGTGGTTGCTGCTTGCAGGGACAATTTATCGGCTCCCCCCGCACCTGCAATAACTACCGCTACCGCCACGTAAAGCACCATTGTCAGCACCAAAGTGAAAATTATGGCTTTGGGAATGGTTTTGCTCGGTTCCCGCACTTCTTCGCTCATGGTGGCGATGCGGCCGTAACCAGTGTAGGCGACAAACATCAGGGCCGTGGCGTGGAGGATGGAGCCGATCGCGCGATCGTTCTGTAAGGTCGGCATTTCCCACCTGACCTCTGGCAAACCCGCAGCAATAAAGACAGTCAGAGATAAAAGTGTAACCGAGACTATGGCAGTATTCGCGATATTCGATCGCCTGATGCCGGTCAAGACAATTAAAGTTAGGGTGGCCAGGGCGATTAATGCCGTTAGGATGAGATAAGTGCGATCGGCTACACCAAGTGCACTTAAAAAATACCCCGCAAAACCCAAAGCAGCAGTAGCAGCAGAAGCCGTTTTAGCTACAAGAAACATCCAGCCCGCTGTAAAACCCAGCCAAGGATTGAGATATTTGTAACCATATTCATAAGTTCCGCCGCTAACAGGATGATTTGCCGCTAATTGAGCGCTGTTAAGACCATTGCAAACAGCAACTAAAGCAGCAACAGTCACAGCCCAAATCACTCCCGGCCCCGCAATTTCCGCAGCCATTCCAATACTCACAAATACTCCAGTGCCCACGATTGAGCCTATGCCCATGAGAGTTGCACCGAAAACACCTAATTCTCGTTTTAACAGAGAGGGAGACATAATTACACTAGGGTTAGTTTAATACAAATATGTGGCTGGAGACACCATCCTGCTTATTGTTCAGGACTTTCCTGCGGGGTTCGGAAACCGGGTTTCTTTCTGGATAGCTCGTTACCAAACTTAATAGTTATCTGTAAGCCTTGCGAACAATTTGGGTGGCTGCAAAACTTTTTATTATTCTGATTGTTGGTATAAAATAGCTCAATGGCTCCCTGGTTGTCATCGGGATTTCACTTGGATATTATGTAGGAAACCACCGTCGATAGTTTGTGGTGAACAAGATTATTTTGTAGTTACCGTTTAGGATATAGAAGATGTCCGAGATATAACGGTTACAAGTATCATAATTTATGAAACTGACGGAATTTTTTGAACGGACTTACGTGGTGAATTTGCCCGATCGCCAAGATCGCCGCCGTGACATTACCAAGGAACTTGCCAATGTGGGGATTTCCTTGGCACCGAATAGTGTTGAGATTTTCCCAGCGGTTCGTCCAGAGACGGCGGGTGAATTTCCTAGTATCGGAGCGTGGGGCTGCTTCCTGAGCCACTTGAGCATTTTGAAACACGCCAGACAGCAAAACTTGTCCAACGTTTTGGTCATGGAAGATGATTTAGCAATTTCTCCAACCCTAATCGCTCAGCAATCGGCGTTAATCGAACAACTGCAAGGGCAGGATTGGGGGATGGTCTACTTGGGGCATTATTTGACGGATCGTAATTTACCCAAGGTAGATCCGAATGGGCGATCGTCCGAAGCAGCAGTGCTGTTAAAACCATACACTCTGGGGATTCAAACCACCCATTTCTATGGTGTAAACGGACAAATTCTCGATCGGCTGATAGCTTTTCTAGAACAAGTGCAACAGCGTCCCAAGGGACATCCCGATGGCGGGCCCATGCACGTAGACGGCGCCTATTCCACCTTCCGCGCCCAAAACCCAGATATCATGACGCTGATTGCAGAACCAAATTTAGGCTGGCAACGCAGTTCTCGCAGCGACATCAATGCGAGTGCTTGGTATGACTACGTACCCTTAGTCCGCGAGGTGGCAAATGTCGCGCGTGGCGCTAAGGTTTGGTTGTCCAACAAGTAAATCGAGGTTTGAAAATCTAATTAAATTGCTCGACCAAGCTGGCCATTGGTTACTGTTGTGTTGGAGTAGCGAGGAGAAGTGATAGCTTCAATAACATCAATTGTAGCTATTTACAGCTAGTTGAATATCCGCACAAGTACCGAGAAACCTGTTGTTTTTCGGGAGTGCTTCCAGGATAGGGGTATACTGCATCTCAACTTTTGCAAAAAGTATTTTTTCTTTTAGTGTGAGTTCGCAAATGCTTGCCAGATAATACAAGCAAGCGAAAAATTGCGAACTCCCACTATAAAATGCAAAACTGAGATGCTCCAATTTAAGTATCAACCGAAACGACCTTGAATGTAATCCCTCGTACTAGAATTACTGGCGGAAGTGAAAATCCGGCTTGTCGGCCCAAATTCCACCATGCGACCGATGCGACTTTCATCAGTATTAAAGAAAGCCGTATAATCAGAAACCCGAGCCGCCTGCTGCATATTGTGCGTTACAATCACCACAGTCAACTGTTCCCGCAGAGTTTGAAATAACTCCTCAATCTTCATAGTAGAAATCGGGTCGAGAGCAGAACAAGGCTCATCCATCAGTAAAATTTTCGGTTTAACAGCCAAAGCGCGAGCAATACAAAGTCGCTGTTGCTGTCCGCCCGAAATTCCCTGAGCCGACTTCTTCAAATTATCTTTCACCTCATCCCAAAGCGCCGCACTTTTCAGCGCAGATTCCACAATTTCGTCTAACTCTGCTTTGCTTTTGCGACCAAAAATACGCACGCCGTAAGCAATATTATCATAAATGCTCAGCGGAAAAGGATTCGGCCTTTGAAACACCATGCCAATTTGGCGGCGCAAACTATTAATATTTACCTTAGGACTGTAAATATCCTGTCCAAAAAACTCAACCCTGCCTTTGATTTGAACTTTTCCCTCCAATTCGCCGATGCGGTTGAGAGCTTTCAGAAAAGTTGATTTGCCACAACCTGAAGGGCCGATAATCGCCGTCACTTGCGGGTGAGGGATATTCATCGATAGATTTTCGAGAACTTTGTGAGTGCCGTAGTAAAAGCTCAAGTCCTGAACCCGCAATGCTGGCATAGCATTGGGATCGATTTCAGGAGTCGTATCTTCGAGGAATTGGTCGGTATATTTTTCAGCTTTTAAGTTACTTTTGGATTTCATTATTTGCAGTTTTTCTAGTGTGAACAGTAGATTTTTAGTAGATGCAGAATATGGCCTGATGGCTTTATTTAGTTAGACTTGGTACTTGCTAGCTATGCACTCATTATCCGAAGTCACGGATAGACAAAAAAATAGCTGTTTTTTGTCCTCTTTTTACCCTAAACAAAGCCCAAGAGCTTCCCTCTTTCCTCCTCCTTTGTCCTTCTTCCATCGGACTTCCATCCGTTACATCCGTTACATCCGTTACATTCCGTACATTGCTCGTTGCCGAACTTCCTTCCCCAATCTACCGATTTTGCAAGCGTTTGCGAGTGACGGCACGGGAGGCTAAGCTGGTGAGCAAAACCATACCCAAAAGGACAGAAGCCGCAGTCCACGCCAATTCGTTCTGCTCCTTGTAAGGAGAGCTGGCGTAACTGTATATTAATACAGACATAGAAGGAGTTGGAGTTAGCAGTGTCTGGGGAATTTCTTGGATTTTTGAGATAGTTTCTGCGCCCATGGGGGACTGAACTATCTCGCCCAATTTCTCAACTAAAGGAGGCCAAAATTGGCTGGACAAGGCAGTTACAATTAGCGGTGCAGTTTCGCCGGCAGCGCGGGAAGCTGCTAGTAAAATGCCTGTGGTAATAGTTGGGAGCGCTGAGGGAATAACAATCCGAAACATTGTTTGAAAGCGTCCGCCTCCCAAACCAGCAGAAGCGAGGCGGTAAGAAGCAGGCACTAATTTTAATGCTTGTTCTGTTGTCAGCGCTACAACCGGCAGCATGATAATCCCCAGCGCGAAACCGCCGGCAAATCCTGAGAATGACTTAGTTGTCACAACAATTAAAGCGTAGGCAAACACGCCGACAACAATTGACGGAACGCTACTCAGAATGACGGTGATAAAGCGGATAGTATTTGCTATAGCTTTATTGTCTCTGCCAAACTCTGACAAAAATATTCCCGTCATCACGCCGATTGGCACGCTCAATAATGTGGCAATTCCTACCATTAAAGCTGTACCGAGAATCGCATTGGCAAAGCCGTTGGGCTGGTCTTCGACTCCGACGGGTGCGGGCAGAGACACTAGCACTTCCCAGCTTAAATGTGCCAGTCCTTCACCCAGAATTTTGTACAAAATAGCGAACAAAGGCAGCAGAGCCAGACCTGTAAGAGAGAATGCAATAACTGTCATTCCCCGGCTAAACAAATTTCGGCTCAGCGACAGGGGATTGTTGATTTCTGCATCTAGAATACTGTGGGATTTTTGTGATTGAGTCATGGTTAATTCTTAGCTCCCTTAACGCCGATTAGCTGCACTAGCAATACTGCGACTGCGTTCACCAATAAGGTAATCACAAATAGAATTAGGGCTAAATACATTAAAGAACCGACGTGCAGTTCTTCTTGAGCTTCCCGAAATTGACTTGCTAAAACAGCGGGGATTGAGTAGGCGGGAGCTAATATAGATGGGTTGATTTGAATCGAGTTGCCAATTACCATTGTGACTGCCATTGTTTCGCCCAAGGCGCGTCCCAATGCCAAGATGGTCGCTCCGATAATTCCGGAACTTGCTGCTGGTAATAACAGCTTAAATATGGTTTCCCAGCGGGTAGCACCCAGTGACATTGAAGCACTTCGCAAATCTACGGGAACCGACAGCAAAACATCACGGCTGATGGCGGCGACTGTCGGCAAAATCATAATCGATAAAAGTATGCCGGCGGGCAGCATTCCCGGCCCAAAAGGTTCGCTGCTGAATAGGGGAAACCAACTAAAATTGTTGAACAGCGACTGCTGTAAAGGCAGCAGAAAGGGAATTAATACGAAGATGCCCCACAGGCCAACGATGACGCTGGGAATGGCTGAGATTAATTCAACCATGAATCCTAAGGGCGATCGCACCCAAGCAGGCAAAAAGTTCTCGCTGGTCACGATCGCGACTGACAGTCCTAGAGGAATTGCTATGATAATGGCGATCGCAGAACTAACTACTGTACCGTAAATAAAAGGCAGAGCCCCAAACTGCAACTCACCGATATCCCATTTGGGATTCCACAAAAAATCTAGTCCAAATTTGCTAATAGCCGGCCAAGCATCCTTAAAAATTATCTCGCTCATCCAGAACAGCGTACCCGCCGTGGCTATAGCAAAAGCCCATACAAATCCTGTAAATCCCGACTCCAGCCACAAACCTTCACCCTTCGTATCAGTCAAGTCTACGTGGGTGGTGATTCCAGCAGACTTCCCAGTCGATTTTTTCAGTTTCTTTGAAGAATTGGTCATACCCAAGTTATGCCGTAAACAGAGAAATTTTTGATTGATGAAAGAGATAGCATAGTGCCTGCACATTAAATAAATGCAACGTATGAGTTTTGAGCCATACAATTAACTCAAAACTCATAACTCCCTGAAAATATTTTAATTAACCTTTAGCAACTACACTCTGATTCACTGTTTGAATCACCTTTTGAGCTGTAGCTTGCGGAATAGATGTAAACTCTAATCCTTTGTTGAGACCTTGACCTGTAGTCAGCACCCAATTAACCATCTTTTTAATAGCATCTGCTTTCGCAGCAGGATACTGTTTGTAGATTAACAACCAAGTCAAGCCAACAATCGGATATCCATCATTAGGATTTCCTTCAACCAATCGGAAGTCTGCTGGGAATGTTTCCCCTGCAAAAGCTTTTTCGGCTTCTGCCAAGTTAGCATCTACAAATCTGCCAGCTTTATTTTGAATAAATGCTGTTTGCAGATTGTTTTGTCGAGCAAAAGTATCTTGAACGTAGCCAATTGCACCGGGTGTTTGTTTCACCAAACCAGCTACACCGGGGTTTCCTTGGCCGCTGAGGGGGCTACCAGGCCAACTCGGTTGAGCTGCACCTTTGATGCTGCTGCCAATAGCCTGCAAGTGATTAGCAAAAATAAAGGTTGTACCGCTGCTGTCTGCCCGTACAACTACTCGAATTGCAGTATTTGGCAAATTTTTAGCTTGTCCGGCAATCCCTGCGATTTTCGCATCATTCCAGCGGGTAATTTTGCCTTCAAAGATGCCTTTCATGGCATCGGCACTCAGCTTGACATTGCTAACTCCGGGCAAGTTGTAGACAACTGCAACCGCGCCGCCGGCAGTCGGAACTGCGATGACGCCACGGCTTACCTGAGAGATTTGTGCAGAAGTCATCAGCGCGTCGCTGCCTGCGAAATCCACAGTACCTGCAATTAATGCTTTGATACCAGCGCCGGAACCTGTGCCTTCGTAGTTTACAGTAATTTGATTTGCACTTCTCATTTGAGAGAAGTAGCGATCGTACAAAGGTTTAGGAAAAGTGGCTCCCGAACCGTTTAATGTTACCGCAGCTACAGCAGAAGTAATCAAACTTAGCGAAAATGTTGCTACTGCTAGGGTAACGATAAAGCCACGTCGCCAGCCTTTAGTGAAGAAAACCATAACTCCTCGTCCTTAAATAATTCGATAGCAGACTTTGCAAATCTCCTCCATAGGATAGACTGAAATCCCCAAGTAAAAACAGCTAAAATAATAAGCTTTTTTTAAATTATGGTTAAAGTTGGGTTAAGCTTTTTGTCATTAAATAATGGCTTAATAGCAATAACAATCTTTTCTTAATCTTTGGTTAACATTAGTTTAAAAAAGTTAGGAAGTAGCGCTAGCGAAGCCATGGAAGAGGATCGCTCTTCGATCATCCTTATTGTTTTCTTAACCTTAGGTGTCGATCGCACTTCAATGTCACAAAATTTGAAATTTCGACCATCCTGGATGCAACTGGCATTCTGATACGGGTTAATTTTGAGGTACGTTGTTGCGCTTGGGCGCTCTTCGATATAGAAGAGAGCGCTTAAGCGCAACTACATACCTTTGGAGAATTCCTGACGGGACAACTACACCGCCCGTACTTTCGGCGCATTTGCGACTCGATCCCAAACAGCCCGACGGCCATCATAATAAATAGATAACGTTAACAAATCTTAAAAAAATGGCTAGAGACTTGCGAGGCTTCCTCAAACTGCTAGAAGACAGAGGACAACTGCGCCGGATCAGCGCTTTAGTCGATTCCGACTTAGAAATTGCCGAAATTTCCAATCAAATGCTAGTCAAAGGCGGCCCCGGATTGCTGTTTGAGAACGTCAAAGGGGCAGAATTCCCCGTCGCCATTAACCTGTTGGGCACGGAAGAACGGGTTTGCTGGGCGATGAACATGGAAAAGCCGATCGAACTTGAAGAACTCGGCAAAAAATTAGGTATGCTACAACAGCCCAAACCGCCGAAAAAGATTTCCCAAGCTATAGAATTCGGGAAAGTCCTGTTCGACGTAGTCAAAGCCAAACCGGGGCGCGACTTCTTCCCAGCTTGTCAGCAAGTGGTATTTGAGGGAGAAGGCGTCGATTTGAACAAAATCCCGATGATTCGCCCCTATCCGGGAGATGCGGGCAAAATTATCACCCTCGGTTTGGTAATTACCAAGGATTGCGAAACGGGTACGCCGAATGTGGGGGTTTATCGGTTGCAGTTGCAGTCAAAAAACACGATGACTGTACACTGGTTATCTGTCCGTGGCGGCGCGCGGCACTTGCGGAAAGCTGCACAAGCTGGTAAAAAGTTGGAAGTTGCGATCGCCCTGGGAGTTGACCCGCTAATCATTCTCGCCGCAGCAACCCCAATTCCTGTAGATTTGTCGGAATGGTTATTTGCCGGACTTTACGGCGGTTCCGGCGTCAGTTTAGCCAAGTGCAAAACCGTAGATTTAGAAGTACCGGCGGACTCGGAAATCGTGTTAGAAGGAACGATTACGCCTGGGGAAGTGTTACCCGACGGGCCTTTTGGCGACCACATGGGTTATTACGGCGGCGTGGAAGATTCGCCGCTGGTTCGCTTCAACTGCATGACACACCGCAAAGATCCGATTTATTTAACCACATTTAGCGGGCGGCCGCCGAAAGAAGAGGCTATGATGGCGATCGCCCTGAATCGCATTTATACTCCTATTTTGCGGCAGCAAGTATCGGAAATTGTCGATTTCTTCTTGCCGATGGAAGCCCTGAGTTACAAAGCTGCAATTATCTCGATCGACAAAGCATATCCCGGTCAAGCAAGAAGAGCTGCTTTAGCATTTTGGAGTGCATTGCCACAGTTTACATACACCAAGTTTGTGATTGTTGTGGATAAAAGTATCAACATTCGCGACCCGCGTCAAGTAGTGTGGGCAATTAGTTCTAAAGTTGACCCAGTTAGAGACGTATTTATCTTGCCAAATACGCCCTTTGACACCTTAGATTTTGCCAGTGAAAAGCTTGGTTTGGGAGGCAGAATGGGGATTGATGCTACGACGAAGATGCCGCCAGAAACCGATCACGAATGGGGTAAACCTTTGGAATCCGATCCGGATATGGCGGCGATGGTTCAGCGGCGTTGGGCTGAGTACGGTTTGGCCGATTTGAATTTGGGAGAAGTCGATCCGAATTTGTTTGGATATGAGATGAAGTAGGGAAACGGCACTGTCCATTAGCGTCAATTTAAGATTGAACATTGAGTATTTCTTGTTTATATCAAAGTCTAGATCCCCCCTAGCCCCCCTTAATAAGGGGGGAACAAGAAATATTCTCAAAGTCCCCCTTCTTAAGGGGGATTTAGGGGGATCTAGACTTAGTGTAAAAACGAGATTTGTCAAGGCTTTTAGGCTTAAATTGACACTAATAGGCATTTCCTTGTTGTCAATACCAAAGAAGAAGAGAGGAGGAAAGAATGACCCAAAATTTGGAACTTGAGCGCACAATTGCTGCTTGGTCATCTCTTGCTAAAACGGTTTTTGTCTCTTGCACGGAAGAAGAATACGAGCAGTTAGTCGAACTACTAGATCGTCTGATCGAGCGAGTGGGCGAGGATGAAAACCATCCCTTTACTTCGATGATAGACGTTATTAGTGTCTTAATCCAAAATTATGAAGCTGAACATATTCCTGAGTTAGATGACGCTCCGTAAATCTACTATTCCACATTGCGGGTTACTAATCGAGAAATGGATTGAAGATTACCAGATCAGGTTAATATTAGAGAAGCGATCTTTTTAGGTGATGCTATGTACGCCGTCAAAATTCAAAAAATTGGAGAGTCTTTCGTAATAACTCTGCCAGAAGAAGTATTGCAACAACTCAATGTCGGTGAAGGAGATAGTCTTTTTCTCACAGAAACTCCTGATGGAATTCAACTCACTACCTGCAATCCTGAATTTGATAAAGCAATGAAAGCTTATAGGAAAGTCAGCGAAAAGTATAAAAATGCGATGCGGGAACTTGCTAAATGAGCGAACCATTTTGGATGGGAGAAGAAATAGCCACAACTAGCGGGTTTTCATCAAGACTGGCAGGGTCGATCGCACTTTTGGCAATTCGTGCCGGGATTGAGGATTTTGGTGATTTTGATGGGCGGAATTGAGGGCGATCGGGACTTATGCGCTGCGGCAGAGAAACCGGGTTTTTACCGAGTCTTTGCGCTGTAACGCGTCTTCTCACAAAAAACCCGGTTTCTGGGCCACCGGTGGGTGCATTCTATTCAGAAGTTTGATAAACTTAGAGCAACGTTCAGTCACTTCTGAGATTTTCAGTATGTTGGAATGGTTGCTCACACTCGGCGCGGCAGAATTAGGGAAGGCGATTTTTGAGCAAGTCCTGAAGTTGGGGCAATCTGCTGCCGAGGACTATGTGAAAGATTTTTTTAAAGGCTGTCTTCAGGAAGGAATCGCGGCTGCGAAACCAGAGGTGACAAAAAAATCAGTGGCTGAAGCGTTGAAGGCGTTTTTACTACTCATAACCGATGAACTAGAGGATCGAGAACTATCTAAAGCTGAAATTCGCGATCGCTACGATCCAGCTTTGGTTCAATTTATTAAAGACGATGCGGTAAAGCCGATTTTAGGTAAAGCCTTTGAAAAAGATTGTAGATCGATCGACGCTACAGCATTGTCAACTATTTGGCATCAGTCTACCTTAAAAGGCAGGCCATTTCCAACAATACCAGAGGAATTTGACTGGCAGCGTGTGGGGCGTGAATATTTGAAAAAAGTGCGGCGGATTATTCGAGAGACACCCGAATTGCGATCGCTCTTGGAAACTGAACTGCTGGAAGATATCGCCCGAAATACAACGCCACTTTCACCAGGTTTTGATGTCGCTAAATATCGAGAGAGTTTGCAGTGTAGCTATGGGCATCTAAAATTATACGCGATCGACAGTACGGATCGCGTGGATGCTATCAAGCTTTGGAATATGTTCATTGAACAGACGGTACGAGAGGCATTACCACCAATGCGATATGAACTACCGCTGGATTTGAAACGCCAACTGCAAGAACAGGGGCAATTGGCACCCGATTTATCACCTGAAGCGCTGGAACACTATCGGCAAGAATATTTTCAGCAACCCTCGCGGAAGGTTTTAGAGGCAGTTGCAGATTCTCAACGGGCAGTGATTTTGGGCGATCCAGGTGCGGGAAAATCTACGCTATTGCAGTATCTTGCTTTGGATTGGGTAGAGGGCAAAACTGAATTATTGCCCCTATTGATTGAGTTACGAGAATATGCGATCGCCCAGACTCACAACTTCCTAGAATTTCTGCATTGCGGGCGTGGTGTTAATTGGCAATTCGATCGGCAACAACTCCATCAGCATTTGCAGGAACATCCAACATTGGTGATGTTTGATGGCTTGGATGAAGTGTTCGATCGCGCGACTCAATCTACAGTCATTGATGACATCATCCGCTTTGCTCAGCAGTATCCGAAAGCGCAAGTCCTCATCACTTCGCGCATCGTTGGCTATAACCCAGATCGCCTCCAACACGCTAAGTTTCGCCACTTCACTATTCAACCATTGGATACTGATGAAATGCACGAATTCATCGATCGCTGGTATGAATTGTCAATGGGCAGCGAACCTGACAAAGAAAGGCTCAAACAACGGTTAAAGGATGCGATCGCCAATTCTAAAGCCATCCAAAATCTGGCAGATAATCCGTTGTTGCTAACGATGATGGCAATTCTGAATCGACGGCAGGAATTACCGCGCGATCGTGCCGATCTTTATGACCAAGCTTCACGGGTGTTGCTGTACCATTGGGATGTGGATCACAAGCGGTTGCAGTTGCCGATGGATGCGATCGGGCGACGGGAAAAACAGGAGATGCTGCGGGCGATTGCTTATGAGATGCAGGCAGGAGATGAGGGACTGAAGGGGAATTTGATTAGTGCCGATCGGCTAACACTAATTGTGACCAATTATCTGCGCGAACAGGGCTTTAGTGAGCCACGAGAAAAAGCCAATAGGTTGACTCAGCAACTCCGCGAACGTAACTTCATTCTCTGTTATCGAGGTGCCGATACCTACGGCTTTGTCCATCGAACCTTTCTGGAATACTTCTGTGCGATCGAGATTGTCAATCGCTTTGAGAAACAGCGCATCCTCACCTTTGAGCAGTTGCGCGATGAAATTTTCGGTCAACACTGGCAGGATGAAACCTGGCATGAGGTTCTACAGCTAATTTGCGGCATGATTGATGCAAGTTTTGTAGGTGAGATTATTAATTTTTTAATGCGTCAAGATGTGGATAAGAAGAATTTTTTTGATACAGAAAAAGACATGACCTATGGTGATACTCGTCTTAAGAAGGAAGCGATTCATAATCTACTACTGGCTGCTCAATGTTTAATGATTGTCCCAAACCGCATTGCTTTAGAAAATACAGAAAGACAGCTTCTATATTTACTAAAGCAAGAGATTGAGGTAGAACATCCCGATCTTTTCAGTAACTCAGCAGTTAAGGAAATCCTACGCATTTTAGCTGCGACATGGCAGGGAAACACTGAGGTATTAGCGTGGTTAAAATCACATCTTATCAACCTCAAACAACAAGACTCTTACTTCTTCATTTTCATTCCCATAGCTCTCTTACAAGGATGGAAAGACGATCCTGACACTTTATTATGGATAAAAAAGCAAATTCAACAGGCTGAATATAACTTTATGCGCCAAACAGCAATGTGGGCATTAGCAGAAGGTTGGAAAGATGAATTAGATACTTTATCTATCGTTAAAAATTGTATTCTTCATGATGAAGATAATCATGTAAAAAGCGGAGCAATACGAGCACTTGTCAAAATTTGGCGAGACGACCCTAAAACCCTGATTTGGATTAAAACCTCTGCCCAGGAAAATCCCAACTGTGTCATACGATATTTAGCATTGAGAGAATTAGCAAATCATTGGAAAGAAGACCCAGAAATAACAGAACTATTTTTCGAGAGAGCACTCAAAGATCCTTTTAAGCGAAAGGATAATATCCAACCTAATCCTCGACTAAAGGCACTTCAAGTAATTTGTCAGTATTATCCCAATCATCTCAAGACTCTTCCTGTGCTGCGTGACAGAGCCACCAATGACCGCGATGAGCAACTGCGAGAATGGGCACAGGAGCAATTAAAAATGCAAAATGAGTGGAAATAATAATGCAAAGTCTTAATCTCGATCGCACAATTACTGCTTGGACATCGATCGCTGAAATGGTTTTTGTCCCTCACACGGAACAAGAATACGATCATTTAGTCGAACTACTAGATAGCCTTATCGATCGAGTGGGCGAGAATGAAAACCATCCCCTTGCTTCGATGATGGACGTTATTGGTGTCTTAATCGAAAACTATGAAGCTGAACATATTCCTGAATTAGAAGAGGTTGCGTAAACCTACCCACCTTCGCGATCGAGATTTACGCACTCCGTCAGAGAAACCGGGTTTTTACCGAGTCTTTGCGCTGTCACGAAGTCTTATCGAAAAAACCCGGTTTCTGGGCCAGGGTCGAATCTTAACCCGCGAAGGCGGGTTTTGTTTGTGTAGACGCGGTTTCAACCGCCGTGTCTTTCTGACAAATCAGTCTATTGTTCCAAAATCTCGACTAAATTGTCGCAAATTCAAACGCACGAGCCATCTTGTCCAAAGCTGTATAATCTACAGTTGCCATACCCTGAGAATTCCCAGGAAAAAAGTCAGTATTTGAGATTACTGCACTTAGATGCACCACAGCCACTCACTTATCAATAAGTTCCCAAAGCCGCGTATCGTAAGTCACCTCTGAATTAAGAAAAACAGGCTTTAACTTGTATTTGTATTCTTTTTTAAGCCTCTCTTGGAGTTTCTCACTGGGAAGAAATGCAAACAAATTGCTGTAATTTTTAGGACGCCCAGCAAGCTTAAATTGATCTCCCCACAGAATTTTCACTTTCGGATCGAGCCGACGGCTCAAAGGCATGAGTTCACCCAGCGGAGTATCAGTAATCAACAGCGGAGAATTAGCTTGATTTACGATGCGTGCTATAGGAATAGTGAATTTGCCTTGATCCAGACCTTTATTCCACCAAATTTCTGCTTGAGAACTCAGGGTGCAAGACAGGACTCCAGCCGAAAATACTCCTATTGCAACCAACTGCCAAAACTTCTGCCGCCAGGTATTAACACTAGAAGAAGTAATTTTCGCATTCAGCAAATAAGCCACAGCCAACTGCAAACCCAGATAAGTAGGAATTAGATATCGAGCGTAGCCTGAGAGCCGCCGTCCACCTAAAATTAAATCTCCCATCATCAGAGGCACGGATGTAAAAATAATCAAAGCCAAGATGAAAGCGTAAATCGGTTGAGAAGTGTGGCGGCAGAGAAAATAAATTGAATATGCCACTAAAAGTAATAAACATAAAATCACAGGAATCGCAGGCAGCATCTTTTTGAATGAGCTCATCGCATCAATATTTACATCAAAAAAAATCCTGCTAGTATTCCCGATCCACCTTGCCATTAAAGATGTCAGCGGTATTTTAGGTTCTGGTTGCAGTAGGCTTGGATTAGCGTACAGAGGTCGGCAATAAATGATGGTTAAATACCAAATTAAACCTGCGATTAGCGTGACTACAAAGGCGATAGCATAAGAAAAAAGGGTTTTAGTCAGTCGCACTTTTTCAATTATAAGTAGATAGATTCCATGTGCTATCAAAACCAGGAAACCATAAAGATGAGTGTAAACACTTACTACTGTAATTGCTGTATAAATTCCCCATTGCAGGTTAGTTTTAAGTCGCATAGCCCGCAGCAAAACCGCACTGGATAGCAAAGTTAACACAGTAAACAAAGAATAGGGTCGTGCTTCCTGAGCGTACAGCACGTGGATGGGCGAAACCGATATCAATGCCATTGCTACCCATCCCACCATCGGAGACTCAAACAATTCCAGGCAGAGCCAATAAGCACAGGGAAACTGTAGTAAACTAATCGCAGCCGGCAAGCTTCTCATGGCTGTAACGCTAGTTCCAAACAATTTAGCCCAAAATCGCGCCATCAGAAAATAGAGTGGTGGCAGTTGACCTTCTTCTGCTGCTAAACCCTTAATAGTATCGATTTCGTTATTTTTATTATTAATGCTCTGATATTTCAGTAAATCTTGGCTGGTGACTGCTGGCCCATTGAATACTTGCTCCTGAACAGATTTACCTGAGTAGCCAGACACTCGCAAGGAAGTGTAAGTTTCGTCAAACCAGTAGAATTTGCGATCGATATTCACAACTCTAAAAAATATGCCCATCACCAACAGCACAAAAAGTAAAAACCGCAGCCCAGTTACAGGTAGTCGCCAATTATTACGATTCATTAAGTCTCTCCTTGAACAGGACTTAGGCACACCCCCTAGATATAGGGTGAAATAAGGGGCAATCCGCTGTCGTTGACTTACACCTGGCTATGGTGCGTAAGTGCTACTGGAAGCTATTCGCGCATTATTGCATTATCCTAGTCTGCAATAAAAAATCATGCAACCTCTATTGACTAGAGATGCTATGCCAATTGCAAAAAATATTTACATAAGTCAGGAAGCTAGTCGCCCAAAAGCTGAATGAGATAGAGAAAAATTAAAAATTAAAGAGTTAACCGAAAAACTTTTGGTTAAAAAGAGGGAAAATGTGTTTATTCTGAATAAAACAATATCAATATAGTTGAAGGATCGGAGATTGAACAGTTATAGTCTTTCTCAGATAAGTGAGGTACGTTGTTGGGCTTGGGCCCTCTTATATTTATAAGATAGTAAGCGAGGTCGCATCAAAAACTCCATTTACAGTCATACCTCATCTCTTTGATAAATGCTATATCTTCAGCAAATTATATAACTTGCAACGGAATTAATTCCACGTTGCCAGCTAAAAATCAGTTTACTGTTCTAATATCTCAACCAAATCCTCGATCGCAATATCGAACGCACGGGCCAATTTGTTGAGAGCCGTATAATCCACAGTTGCCAACTTGGGAGAATGGGCATAACTTCTAACCGTACTGTAAGGAATGCCCGATCGCTCAGAAACTTCTTTCAACGTCCAACCCTTCTCTTGGGCTAGTTCTCGAACCCGCAATCGAATTAGACCCATCTTGCACTTGACAAATCAGTTTACCGTTCCAAAACCTCAACCAAGTCTTCCACCATCACATCGAAGACTTCAGCAAGTTTCTGCAAAGCTGTGTAGTTCACCGTTGCCATTTTGGGAGCTTGGGCGTATTTTTTAACCGTGCTGTAGGGAATTCCCGTTCTGTCAGAAACTTCTTTCAGCGTCCAACCCTTCTCCTGGGCGAATTCTCGAACTCGCAACCGAATTAACCCCATTTTTTCCGCTGACAAATCAGTTTAATATTCCAAAATCTCAACTAAATCCTCGATCGGAATCTCAAACGCACGGATCAATCTGTCCAATGCTGTGTAGTCTACAGTTGCCATGCCTGGAGAACTCGCATAGGTGGCGATTGTAGTGTAAGGAATACCCGTTCTGTTGGAGACTTCCCTGAGAGTCCAACCCCTTTCTTGAGCAAGTTCTCGAACTCGCAGTCTAATTCGTCCCATTCGGCCCTTGACAATTACGAGTTGTCGTAATTCAATAGAGATACAGTTAATAGCGATCGCCCCGTGACCTGAGAAATCTAGAGCGATCGCCTTTCATTCACCACCCACCAAAGTGGGCAGAACACATCTATGATACCAAAACAATCGACATATCGCGATCGACTTCAACCTTGGTGCATAATTCGCCACCTCCCCAAGTGTCAGCGGTTAACAGTCGATCGTTTCGCCCGCCGCCCCGATGCGGAATCTTATCTCAATGCACTCCGCCGCTTAATGCCCGCTGTCTCCCATACAATTGTGTTCGTGAATGCGCTGTCGGCAAATGAAACCAGCGTGTTAATTCCGATGCAATTGTCGTCGATCCAACGTTAGGGCGATCGAACTGATATTTTGCATTTGTTGCGAGATTATGGCAGGGGTTTAAATCCCCGACTTACTGTTGCAATAAGTGCAAAATATGCGATCGATTAATCTCTTACAGCATTCGCGCCCCCAAAAATCTTGCTAAACTGTAAATAGACTTAAGTCAAGGAGTCAAATCAATGCCATCTCCCTTTCCCGGTATGGACCCGTATTTAGAGCATCCCGACTTTTGGCCTGGGATACATAACTTGCTGATTAGTGAAATTGCCAGATTTTTATCTCCGCAACTGCGTCCTAAATATAGAGTCGCGGTAGAAGTGCGAATGTATGAAACCAGCGGGGAAAGTTCTGTAAGTGTTGGTATTCCAGATATAACGGTACAGCGACTGGCAAATGCCAGTAATCCTTCAATGCCGAATGTGGCTGTTTTGTCGCCCCCAGCGCAACCAGTGACTGTCACAATTCCTGTTGCCGAGATTATCAAAGAAGCTTATTTAGAAATTAAACAAGTGGAAACCAGAGAAGTGGTAACAGCTATTGAAATCCTTTCACCGACTAACAAGCGTTCTGGTAAAGGACGGCAAATATATGAAGAAAAACGCCAACAGGTACTAAGTACCCGCACTCATTTAATTGAAATTGATTTACTGCGGAGTGGGGAACCCATGCCACTTGTTGGCAATAACATTGAGAGTCACTATCGCATTTTGGTGTGTCGCGGCAACCGCCGTCCTCGCGGTGATTTATATGCTTTTAATATTCAAAATGTAATTCCTTCTTTCCCGTTGCCTTTGCGTCCAGAAGATCCTGAGCCTGTTGTTGATTTACAAATGCTGTTTAATGGAATATATGATATTGCAGGTTACGATATGGAGATAGATTATAGTCGGCAATCAGTACCGCCACTTTCAGAGGCGGATACAATTTGGGCAGATGCTTGGTTGCGCGATCGAGGATTGCGGTAAACACCTGTTCGATCGTTCGGACTTCAGTCCTCTTTTTAGGTATGAATTAAGAATTAAGGTAATTGCTCAACTAGGGGAAAAAATGGAGCCATTAATAGAGAGAGCTTGTTGAATAGATTGATAAGCAGTTAAACCCTGACGCTTCCCAGTATTAACAACCGAACGAACGGCCGCAAACAAAT
>NZ_JAAFKG010000041.1:0-29692 GCF_013299185.1 Microcoleus sp. bin48.metabat.b7b8b9.023
ACTGCATTGGACACAAATGTGATTTTGTTTTCCTTTCTTCTTGCCGTTTTTACGGATATGGGTTGATTTACATTCAGGGCATTGCATAAATTATTCCTCCTATTCATACTCTAACTCAGCAACGCCAAAATAAACAAGTCAGATTGAATGCTGCCCCGGGCGAAAGTGAATCGAGTCGTAAAGCTGACATTGTGGTATTTGCCAAGGAAGAATGGGCTAGAATGCGTCAAAGTTCTGCCTCTGCTGCTGCCTATGTTCCACCTCCCTTGGCGATCGAAGTTGTTAGTACCAATTGGCGGGATGATTACCGCATCAAATTGAATGAGTATGAAACTTTAGGAATCTTGGAGTATTGGATTGTTGATTATGCTGGATTGGGAGGCGTTCAGTATATTGGTTCTCCAAAACAGCCTACAGTAACTGTTAACTGCTTAATCGATGGTGAATATCAGGCACAGCGTTATCAAGGAGAAGACACTATTGTTTCTCCAACTTTTCCGCAGTTAGGATTAACGATCGCTCAAATCGTTGCGATGACAGAAGTTTAGTGTTTGCAAATTATTTGTAGGATACTCAGTATTGCAAAAAAAATACTAAAGTCCGAACCCGGTTTCTTGGCCCCCATATTAACCCCATATTAATTTGACTGAATCTGTGCGTTCAAAACCTTAGAAATTCGATCGCGCGTTTCCTCCAAATGAGCCTGCGTATAAGCATCCGCATTCTTGTCCAGATTGCGAATACTTTTGCTCAAACCCTCCCGCAACTGCCGCAACTCGTACCACGCCAGAGTCCGCGCATCCTCAGGTGCACTGGTTTTTCGCAGCACCATTCCGATTAAAATTGCCAAATGCTCTCGCTGCAACGATCGCCGAAAAGTCGAAATTTGCATCTTCTTTTCCGGCTGCAAAACCTCTTTCCAAATATCCTTTTGCAAAGTATCGAACAATTCTGGCAATTTCAAAGCGCTTTCCGAGGCTGATTTTAACTCCGCATCCCGCAGTCTCGCCAGCCGCACTGGAGATAGCAAGACTCGCAGCACAAATCGCTGCATAAAAGTAATTCGATCGCCGATCGGGTAATCTAGAGGAAACACCAAAGCCGGACTTCCCCAGTGCTCCCAGCGCGCAGGCGCTAATTTATTCAGCAACTCCGGCGCAAAACTAAACGCATCGCTTGCAAATACGTACTTGTCCAATGTTGCTAATGCTTCCCGCTGCTGCGAAAGCTCGATCGGCACAAACGGCAATTTCGCATTAATATCGCCCGGGCGAATCCGACTAAACGACTGTCCGCCGACGTACAAAGTAGCATTCATCACCTGCTGAAAATAATACCCGAACACCGAATCAAACATCACCCGCAGTTCGTTATAACCGTCTTCCCCAGCCGGAATGCGCTTTTCTAAACGCTTCCACATTGCCTTAGCATTATCCAATTGCCATTGCGAGTACCTCAGCATATTGTTACTGAGATCGAAGGCATTTGCAGCGGGATCGAGATTGTCAACAGTATCCTCATCCGGCGCATAAGCTAATTGCGGTTCCCCCGCGCGACTGGCAATTTGTTGCAGCGCTGGTAAGTCGCTGTTGGGGTTGGCGCCACCAAGAACTTTGTAACCGTACTCGATCGCCCAATCGTCATAAGCCCCTACAATCGTGGGATAATAATCGCCCTGTACAGTTCCCTGCGGTGCCAAATTCACCGGCAGGTAATCCATCACCGACGCCACCATACCGGGGGTGCGAGTTACCTGGGTATTGTTCAAATCCTCTGGTTGCAGCATTGTACTGCCGTGAAAATTGTGCCTCAAACCGAGAGTGTGACCGACTTCGTGGGCAGTCAAATTTCGGATATAATCATTAACATAATTATCAAGCACCGGACTGTTAGGCGCTGCATTATCCAGTAGCGACATCGACATTGCCCCGATCGCAAATTGCCGGCTCGATTCTAACCCAAAACACATATCCGAACTCAGCATCAAGCGCGATAAGGGCGATCGCTTTTGCTCTTGATATCTTTCCACCAAAGTCGGCAAATCATCAACAATTCTACCCTGAGAATTCTCCCCGCTGCTTTTGCCTAAATCTGCATTTTCGAGCATCGGCAAATAGCGAGAATACATCCCGAACTGACAGGGATTGGTATTAGAGCCGTTTCGGCCTTGAAAACTCCTCGCTAGCGATCGATTTTGTTCTACCAAAGACCGATATCCCTGTTTGATTAGCCGGACAATATTAGCATCCAACAAAATATCAGCATCCAAGATTTCCCCGGTTAGCGGGTTCGTGCGAGACGGCCCGAGTCCGGCAAAATCTGACTCAAAAGAGCTCGACCACCTAACAGTATTGTAGCGGACATCAGCCGGATCCCATTTAGCATTGTCCGGCATTTGTTTGACCTGAATTGCCTCAGTAAAACCTGCTTTTTCAAAAGCTTTATTCCACTCTAAAATGCCCTCGCGAATTGCATTGCGGTATTCTAGAGGGACATTATTTTCAATCCAAAAGACGATCGGCTGCACCGGAGGCGACATCGGCGCCGTCGGGATTTGCTTTTGCAAATGCCAGCGATTGATATAGCGAACAAAAGGCTCCCGGCTGCTTTTGTCCGAAAAGTCTTTATATGCTGTCAGAAAATAGCCGACTCGCTCGTCTGCAAGTCTGGGGCGGTAGCCGTTATTGAGAGGCACTTCCGAGAAACTGTAGTGAATGCGGAGGTTAAAAGCCCGACTGTCAGGAATCGAAGGTAAATAGTTAACTGCACTGTCATTATCGCTGGAAAAACCGTAAATAGAAGCAATTTCTACATTCAGCGGAAACGCTTTCACATCTTTAAAATAAGATTTGTCTTCATCGATCGAGTAATCAGCGCCCAAAATCGCCGGCAAAATCGCTTTAACCCCCGGTAAGTCGCGCTTTTCGCTCATCAGCAAATCGCCTAAGTCGATCAGCAGAGTTTGTCTTTGCGGATGAAGGCTTTTGAGTGGCAAAGAATAGAGAATCGACTCGCTAAATGCCCTTGCCACCGAACCCGCTTGCGGGTCGCCCGGACGCGTGCGAAAATTGATATTCGGTATGACAAACTCGACTTTATTTTGGACTCGCCGGAGTTGAAACAAGAAATCGCCCATCGGCAATCCGCTCAAAATTCCCCCTTCCCCCAAACCTGATGCCAATGTGACGAAACACAGAAACTTTTTATTCAGTTGTTGCGGTTTAATTTCTAGATAAACTTTATTAGTTGCCAGATTGCGGTAAAGGGTAAACAGCCCTTCAAACTTTTGCGCGTCTTTGACAACTTGCTCGAAGGGTTGCAAAGTTTGTTGTTCGCTGCTGGGCGCCGGAGTTGATAAAGCAAAAGGTAAAAATAAACCTTTATACAAGCTAAACAGGAAAAAAGCTAGAGATAGTATGAAAAATATCAAAGCCAGATTTTTTCTGGGACTTTTTATCTGTTTATTTTTGCTATTTTCAGGAAATACCAATCTTTTCATACAGTTTCTTTCTCTGATGCGTTTGGGGGCTAGAAACCGGGTTTCTACGAAAATTTTGCGATGAGAAACGAGAAGTTTACGAAGAAACCCGGTTTCTGATATGGGCATCCACAACTCGTATTTCTCCCCTCTCTCCCTCGAACATAACAGACAATTTCTCGCTTAGCAGTAGCTGATAAATTTTTCCCTATCCATCTAGCGAGATTCTGCTACCAGGAAGCGAGTAACTCTACTTCTTCACAGGCCAGGGAATCATCGGATCTTGAGCCAACCGCTTGGAAACTGCAACAGCACCGTAACGGTTGAGGTGGCTGGGGTCAGAAAAAGATTCCCGTGCTTGGGGCAACAATAAACTATTATCTCGGAAAATTAGTCCGGTTTGAGCTGCTAATTGTTGCATATATTGCCGGAATTCTTGTTCGTAACCTGTCCGCACCGGATCTAAATAATCGGCAGTCAGAGGCATATTGACAAACACGAGATTGATGTTGCGAACTTTGGTAAATTCGATCGTGTTTTTGAGCGCTACAGTTTGTTCCCCTGTCAATTTAAAATCTTGATAGTCGGTGTCGTAATATCCAGATACTTTGGCGTGTTTCTGAAAGTAAGTATCGGGATTGAAGCGGATGTCGATCGGCAAAAAGCCGTTTGGTTGAAACTCGCTGGGTGCTTTACCCGCAGCAGTTAGCTGGGCGTTTTCCGTGGTTGGTTTATCGTCGTCGGCTGCGATTTGGGGGCTTTGGGTGACAATAGGGGCTGCTGGATTCGCGATCGATCGCAAAAATCCCTTCAGCCGATCGCGCTTTTTGTAAGTTGCAGAAGTATCCACCAACTTTTGACTCAGAAATTGTTGAACATTCGCTTGACTTTGTTCCAAATTGTGCACCAATTCACCAGCAGTCGCGATCGGATTTTTGGCAGTTTCGTTAGATGTTGGGGATTCTAATGGATTGGTGCGGATCAGAAAACTACCCCGAGCCAATTGCCTGTAACCTTCAGAAGAGGCGATCGCGCTAAAAGTCAAATCCGGCCGCCCGCTGTTGAGAGCCCTCGCCCCGTCCGCCAAAATCAGCAATTTCGGCAATTGTTGCGGTGGCAAAATCCGGCGGACGATCGAATCTACCACTTGCAGAGTAGCTCCGTTCACCCCAAAATTGTAAGCCCTCAGCCCTGGATAGCCTCCAGCAGCCAAAGCCGTTTCCAACACCGCCGGATCGATGCCCCGCAGCGCCCTAGAACTCCCGACTATGAGAATATCCGGCGGTTTTTTGTGCTGGCGGATGTACTCTTGGTAGCGCGCAATCTGCTCGTCAAGCTGCTCGCTCCTCAAACTCGGAAACACCGGAGCAGCCGAAACATCAGCTACAGGCACGCTAGTATTTCCCGGTTTTGTAAACCCAGAACCGTTGAAAGCCTCTTCCCCGCTCGCGGACGGCGATGGTTGCAACGGAATTTGAGGCAAATTCACCTCTTGAGACTCGGGAACCGGGAGTTCAGAGGAAGGGGAAGAAGGAGAGGGAGAGTCAGGATTCGTGAGAGAGCCTTCAACGTCGAGCTGAGGCTTGGGGGATAAATTTTGACAATTTGGGCCCCTGCAAACTTCGGAGGCTCTAGGAGCCTGACTAACCGTCGCAGATTTAAGAAATAGACCCAGCAACCAATCGGTATTGAAGGTCAGCAGACAGCCGGCGATCGCCCAAATCAAAGCCATGCCCGCCGCGCGATCGGCTCTCACGCCACCGGGCGCAGCAGCATTCATTGACAAAGCGTCGTTGGGAACAAACAAACCCGAAGCAACAAGCGGCTGCACCACAGCTTGAACCAATTGCTCGCCCAACTGGTAACCGGGGAGTCTAATTTTGAAGCGCGGCCGCGAGGAGTCGGGTGCAGGAGCATCGAACACCAAATTATCGCCCAGAGCAGAAAAACTTCCATCCGCCGCCGACGGCGCAAAGTCCGGCACCGTTTCCTTTTCCAAGACAGCCTGTTGCGAGGGAGCCGATGAAGTTGTTGGTGCTAATTCCCCGTCAACCGCCATTTTGAGATCGATACCGTAGCGCCACAAAGGCATTTTCTGACCGGCGCGGCGCCCGTATACCCGCACCCCTGCCACTCCCGGAATTTGTAACTGCCGCAAGAATTTAGCCACCGACGGGCCTACCTTCGACTGAGGAGGGCAAGTCAGAGCTTCAGTCATGACGTGGAGCACGTTGGCTTTGTGCAGCGCCACAGCCCGAATCCCTCCGGTTTCCAGCTTGCGGTTGAGATTGGGATTGAGAAACCTATTGAGCAAAAAAGTCAAGGCCAATTGATCGCCCTCGGCTGCCAACATCCTCGGGTTGGGAGCTAAGTCGGGGTGGTGGGCTGCTGGTAAGTCGATCCAGTCGATCCATACCGGCGACTCCGGCTCGGTTGTGCTGTCGCTGGCCGGTTCTACGCCGTAGAGGGTAGCTGCACGGATGCCTTGGGGCGCGAAGGATGCTAACAAAGGGGCGATCGCATCGGTAGTTTGCTGTTTGTCAGGATATTCTTGTCGTTTGGATTTTTGTCCTTTTTTGACTGTTTTGCTGCAAAACAGGTGCAGAGTTGCTTCTTTGAGAGTGGCTCGCACTTCGACTGTTGATGTCGCCAAGTGTTGGTTGAGCAGTTTGGCGATCGACTGTACGTCTCCCCAGCGTGCCCATTCCTTGAGAATTGTGTCCGGTGGCGTCAAATCGACTCGCAGCACCCAGTCCGGCTTCGATTCGCCTGCAACTTGGCTGCCGATCGCGGCTTCCCGGAAGTCCTCTAGTTGCAGTTTCCGCAGCCTAGCGGCGATCGGTTCTGCCAGCAAGGAGGGTTCGGGGCTGTAGGCTGACTCGCACAGCACTAACAGCCGTCTTTCCTTGGACTTGAGAAGTTGTGGTGTATTGGGATGCTGGGTTTCCCGGCTGCTTTTGACTTCTTTTTCGCGAATGCTGACTTTGACAGATACACCCATCGGCCCGAGGATTTCGCTGAGATAGCTGGCGATCGCATCTGGATAGCCCCGCCGCGCCAAAGTTTCCGCTGAAACGGTCAAAGTGCCGCCGCCATCACTGTCACCCGAGCCTGTTTCGGGGGATTGAATCAAGGCCACCGCGCCGCGACTTGCCTGCTGTTGCGTGGATGTTTGCGGTGCTGGCGCAGAAACGGGGGGACTGAAAGCTTCCCGCGTTGCCGAAGTGTCGATCGTCACCGGAGAAGTTTCAAAAACTTCTGGATATTCAATCCGGGAGGCCGTGGGGAAACTTTCGGTATCAAAATCCATTTCTTCCCGCACCTGAGGCATTGGTGCCGGGGTTTCTACCTGTGCTGTTTTTAGTTTGAGGTTGCGGTTTTCATTTTTGAATCTGTCGAAGAGTCCGCCTTTTTTACGACTTGTTGGCGGTTCGCTGTCGGGGGGACTCGCTGGTGGTGGCATTTCGGAAACTTTTGGTTCCGGTTCCGGTTCCCGTCGCTGTGGCTGTGGCTGTGGCTGTCGCTGTTTGCCGCTGCAATCGAGCCGGACAGTCCAGTCATTTTGTCGGGAACCGAGTTTGCGGCCGCACAGAAACAACTGGTAGATTTTAGTTCGATCGGGCAGGAGTCGCGTTAAATCAGTTTGTTCGATCGCGCTTTTAAATCTCGCCGTCACCAATTCCTGAGACGGACACAATTGCGCTTCGCACAAAATATGCAGGTGATTTCCGCGCAAACGCGCTTGTACCTGTACCTCGGGCAGTCCCAAAGCTTTTTGCGCCCACTGCGATGCGGGCGATCGATTGTCTGCCAATATACTCCCGTTCGCATTCAACATGGGACTTTAAATTTCGTCAAAGCTGGTTTTGTTTTCTACAGATAGCACAGTTTACAGGTTTTACATACAATTATTTTATTTGCCGAGCCTAACCTTTGCATCCGGTTTAACTCTTGCTCGGCTTGCTGGCGATCTCTGTATCCGCTCGGCTGCGATCCGTTGGGCAATAATGTTTTGGGCAATACCTCGAATGTATTCTGGCACAATTAGACCAGTTAAGCGAGGTCAGAAGTCAAAATGATTATTTCCCCCACTTTCGCAACCGCGCCCAAAAAAGATTAGGACGTTCTTAATTGCTGAAACCATTGCTCTTCTGCCTTCTGCCTTCTGCCTTCTGCTGTAAACTAAGGATACTGAATTATACAGGAGGGAGCTATGCCGTCGGAAAACCAAGACTTGCCCAAAACTCAAACACCTCAGAGTCCAAAATTGCCAATTCCCTCAGATATTTTATTGAGCTTGGCCGCCTTACCCATGCTGGGCGGGTTGCTGGCTGCCAAAGCTGCTGCTGAGTTTGTGAGTTCGATCGGCATTGAAAGCGAAGAAGTCTTTCGGGGTTCGCGCCTCCCGGTACTCAACTTTCCTCACTCGCAGGAATAGCAATCTTAAGGTCAGTTCAACGCTAAATTTTTTGACCAAAAAGCTTGACAGCCGGTAGAATCCGTGCTGTTACAATTTGTCATTGCTTCCAGCTTCTCCATCAGTGGTTTCGCATCGCAAGATTAGTTGCAAAACACCAGGAAAGGCAGGCCCGGTAGTCCAAACCACGATCGTCATCAGTCATCCGCAATCGCAAATCGCAAATTGTATAAGATGTGGTACATTTACGCGATACATTTCAGACATTTTGGATTTCTCCGACACCTGAAAATACCTCGATAGCATCACCCGCAAGGGTGAAGGGCGTACCCGCCAAAGCTTTTAGCATGATACCAAAAGCACCGTTTGCATCCCGGTCGGCAATATAACCGCACTCAGGACATTTAAAGATTTTGTTGCCACCCAATCTGGCATGAACGTGACCGCACTTGCCACAGGTTTTAGAGGTATAAGCCTCGTTAGTTTCTACGACTAAGACGCCCGAACGTTTAGCCAGAGCTATTAGTAACTGCTTAAATCTGTAATGGCTCCAAGTTAGCATTGACCGTACAGATTTTGTATTAATCCGCCTTTTTGCTCTCAAAACCATGGATGATGTTTCAAAAGTGGGGATAAACACCACCTTGTAATTACGGACTAAGTAACTAACAGTTTGGCGATGAAGTTCATCCACTAAATTGCGAACCTCGATCCGGATTTTGTCAGCAGCACGAAGTAAAGAACGGCGTTGCTTAGTCCTAACTTGTTTTTGGTAGGCACGGCCCCTTAATTTGTCAAGGTGAAAGCATAATCTCACGATTCGCTCTATGTCTCCCTTGCCAATCTCTAAAACCGTTTCTCCGTCGTAACCAGTTAAAAATGTTCGCACCCCAGGATCGAGAGCAATTACCTGATTCTGGGTAGTTGTTGCTGTGGAAATATGCTCGGGAATTACAGCAAACCAACGTCGCCTGTCTCGCACTAACTGGGTGCCGTACCTGCAAGAGTCTGGCAGTGGTTGGGAAGATTCAAAGCCGCACCCTTTGGTTAGTTGAGGGAACCAAGTGCCTTTGATGTAATTGCCATTTTTGAATTTAATTGTAGCTACTGATTGGCGACAATTGCGAAATCTTGCGTCACCAAGGGTAGCTTTTGCTTGGCGACAGGCATCATAAGCATCTTGTACCGCGTTAGCTTTGGGGTGTCTCGGTACTGTTTTGAGCCAATCTGGTAAATCCGAGAGGATTTGGGCTTCTAAGTCATAGCTACTACCGTGAAAACCATTTTTTAAAACCTCTATGCAGCGGTTGTAAACAAAGCGACAACCCGCTAACCAATGTCGCCAGATTGAGTTAAGCTTGCGATCGGGATAAACCCGAATTTTTTTCACAGAGTTCGGCGCTAATTTCGCTGTCAATTTCTGTGAGTGTCGTTTTTTGCTTTTGTATGGACGAGTCTTCCCTGAGTTGTTTTTCGTACTTACGGAGTCCGTAAATCCTTGAGCTGAAACAGTGGATGACTGACAGCATATCTTGCACGAGTTCTGTCTGCGGACTGTATTTTTGCTGGTAGAGAACCACGAGTTTACAATCGAATTTTTCGCACAGCCATTCGATGAGGTCGAAGCCAAATCGGGCAAGTCGGTCTTTGTGGGCAACGACAAGACATTGGATATCGCCGCTGATAATTCGTTCCAGAATGGCGTTAAGCTTTCGCCGCCTAAAATTGAGTCCCGATCCAATTTCTGTGATGACTTCACAGCCTGGGTAACTTGTAGTAAGTGCCTCAGTTTGTCTTTTGAGATCATCTCTTTGGCTGGATGTTGAGACTCTGGCGTACAAAATTGTACAATGTCGAGCAAGCTGTGTTGTACCGGATTTTTGTTTGAGATATTCGGCGATATCGTAACGTCTTTGCCCTGCTTCGGTTTTGATGGTTTTGATTTTGCCATCTTCTGACCATCTGGCAAGGGTTCTGGGGTTAACTCCCAAAGCGTTAGCTGCTTCTCTTGGTGTGACATACGGCATGGCATTCTTATGGAAGAACACTTTTTATTTTATTTAAGGCTGTCCGATTTGTCCATTATGTCGGTCAAAGTCGTGTAAACTGCCCTTAGGTCGTATGTCTCAAATTTGACTGCAAATAAAAGTGTTTTCGGCGAAACTAAACAATACAATTTTCTAGACACCCGCAGCTATTTGAGGAACAGCCCGATGAGTTCAGTCCTCCAGTCTTCAGAACAGGCTATTGATACACCATCTATTCCCCATTCTGCCCCTTACTCAAAATCAGACCTGTTTCTACGCAATCGCCTCAAAGTAGTAGAGGACTTGTGGGAATCGGTGCTGCGACAGGAGTGCGGGCAGGAATTGGTGGATTTGCTCCAACAAATGCGATCGGTCAATTCGGCCGAGGGACAAGCCACTCACTTTCGCGAGTCGAATGTCCTACAGCTAATCGAAAAGCTCGATCTCAACGCCGCCATCCGCGCCGCTCGGGCTTTTGCACTGTATTTTCAGTTAATCAACATTGTCGAACAGCACTACGAACAGCGAGACCAACAGCTAGCTTACACTGGCAGCAACGATGCTGGCGGGCGGATGTTTGCTAAGCTGCCGGGACAAGCAACGGATGCGCCCGATCGCCCGCGGCACAGGGAAGGCCCCGCCCAAACAGCTCTGAGCAAGGTAGACAGCAGCGAGGCGATCGCCAAAGACGCCGGAACATTTCACCAACTGTTCCCGATGCTACTGCGCTTGAACGTACCCAGCCAGCAAATCCAGCGCTTGATCGATCAGTTAGACATCCGCTTAGTATTCACCGCTCACCCGACGGAAATTGTCCGCAACACGATCCGCACCAAGCAGCGGCGGATGGCGAAGATTCTCCAAAAGCTAGACCAAGTTGACGAGAAATTTCAGGTACTCGGGGCCGACTCAGAAAGCCCCTACCCGGTGTCTTCCTGGGAAGCTGCGACTCTCCAAGAGCAACTCATGGAAGAAATTCGCCTCTGGTGGCGCACTGACGAACTGCACCAGTTCAAACCGACTGTACTTGACGAGGTGGAGTACACCCTGCACTACTTCGACGAAGTGCTGTTTGATGCGATTCCCGAGCTCTACCAACGCTTAAAGCAAGCGCTGCACGCTTCTTTCCCTTACCTGAAACCACCTAGTTACAATTTTTGCAAGTTCGGTTCTTGGGTGGGCTCCGACAGAGACGGCAATCCTTCTGTCACCCCAAAAGTTACTTGGCAAACGGCTTGCTATCAACGCCATTTAGTGCTGTGCAAGTACATCAATGCAGTGAAGCGGTTGAACGAACTTTTGAGTTTGTCGCTGCACTGGAGCGACGTATTGCCGGAATTGCTCGAATCGCTCGATCGCGACAAATCAGAATTTCCCGAGGTTTACGAGCAGTGGGCGATCCGCTACCGTCAAGAGCCCTATCGGTTGAAACTCGCTTACGTACTCCAGCGACTGGAAAATACGCGCGATCGCAACTGGCGCCTCTACAAAGGAGACGAGTTGCAGCGGGAGCGCGAAGCCTTGTCAGAACATCCCGGAATGACCGGCCTTTATCGATCGGGAACCGAGTTTTTGACCGAGTTGCAGCTCATCGAGCGCAATTTAACCGAAACCGGTTTAAGCTGTCGGGACTTAGAAAATCTGCTATGTCAAATAGAAATCTACGGATTTAACTTGGCTTACCTAGATATCCGCCAAGAGTCAACAGTACACTCCGACGCTTTGAGCGAAATTGCAGAATACTTGCAAATTTTGCCCAAGCCTTACAATCAAATGTCAGAAAGCGATCGAGTGATATGGCTTGCAACAGAACTGCAAACTCGCCGCCCATTAATTCCCGCAGAATTGCCATTTTCTCCCAAAACTTGCGAGACAATTAATACCTTCCGCATATTGCGGCAAATGCACCAGGAGTTCGGCCCGGAAATTTGCGAAACCTACGTCATCAGCATGACCCACGATGTCAGCGATATGCTGGCGGTTTTGTTGCTAGCAAAAGAATCAGGACTTTACGATCCAGCTACAGGAATTAGCAGCATTCAAGTAGTCCCATTGTTTGAAACAGTGGAAGACTTGAAAAAAGCGCCTAAAGTAATGCAGGAGGCATTTGAACTGCCACTTTATCGAGCTTTATTAGCCGGAGGATACGCCCAACAAACAGCAAAAGAAAGCGAACAAAATCTAGACTGTCCAATCCGAAAACTCAAATTGCAAGAGGTGATGCTGGGCTATTCGGACAGTAATAAAGATTCGGGTTTCCTCAGCAGCAATTGGGAAATCCACAAAGCTCAAAAAGCTTTGCAAATGGTTGCGGAAAAGCACGAAGTAGAATTGCGAATTTTTCACGGCCGTGGCGGTTCGGTAGGGCGCGGCGGCGGGCCTGCTTACAAAGCGATTTTGGCTCAGCCCGGAAAGAGTATCAGCGGGCGAATTAAGATTACCGAACAAGGCGAAGTTTTGGCTTCTAAATATTCTTTGCCGGAGTTGGCGCTTTACAATTTAGAAACCGTGGCGGCGGCGGTAATTCAAGCTAGTTTGCTGCACACAGGTTTCGATGGCATCGACTCTTGGAACGAGATTATGGAAGAGTTATCGGTGAAATCGCGATCGCACTACCGTAATTTAATCTACGAACAGCCGGATTTAGTCGATTTCTTCCACCACGTTACCCCGATTCAAGAAATCAGTCAGTTGCAAATTAGTTCTCGCCCAGCCCGTCGCGGCGGGAAGAAAGACATCAGCGGTTTGCGAGCAATTCCGTGGGTGTTTAGCTGGACTCAAAGCCGCTTTTTGCTGCCTTCTTGGTACGGTGTCGGCACAGCTTTACAAGAGTATTTGCTGGAAGAACCGGAAGAACACATGAAACTTTTGCAGTATTTCTACTTGAAATGGCCATTTTTTAGAATGGTAATTTCCAAGGTAGAAATGACATTATCTAAGGTAGATTTGCAGATTGCAGAACACTACGTGCAGGAGTTGGCGTTACCGGCAGACAGAGAGCGATTTAAGGCTTTATTCGAGCAAATTGCTGCCGAATTCTACTTGATTCGTAATTTGGTTTTAACTATTACCGGACACCAGAGTTTGTTGGATGGAGATCCATCGCTTCAGCGTTCTGTGCAATTACGAAATGCCACAATTGTGCCTTTGGGTTTGTTGCAGGTTTCGCTGCTGAAGCGCTTGCGGCAACATGGTACTGGCGGAGTACCTGGGGTAATTCACTCGCGTTACAGCAAGGGTGAGTTGTTGCGAGGAGCTCTGCTGACGATTAATGGTATTGCCGCAGGGATGCGGAATACAGGCTAAAAAACAGGTTTGTAGTGAGGACTTCAGTCCTGCTTTTTCTGAGGACTAAAGTCTTCACTACCAGAAAATTGGGATTAGAGCCTCCCCCTTCTAGGGGGAATTTCTCCATATTTCTGGAGAGAATAGAGAGTTTCTATGATAAATGTGTTATCATAGGAACAGGAGGAAACAAAGATGCTCGTTCTCGAATTCAAGGCTTACGCAAAACCAGATCAATTCCAGGGAGTCGATGAAGCGATTAGAATTTGTCAATTCATTCGCAACAAATCGATCCGACTGTGGATGGATGGTGATGCTAAATCTTGGTTCGATCTTTCTAAATATTGTGCGATTTGGGCAAAAGAATTTGACTTTGCCAATAAGTTAGGTGCGATGGCCCGACAGGCTAGTGCGGAAAGAGCATGGGCTAGTATTTCTCGATTCTATGAAAACGTCAAAAAAGGCATTAAAGGCAAAAGAGTTGGGTTTCCTAAATTCCAGAAAGACTGTCGTTCTGTTGAGTACAAAACTAATTCTTGGAAGCTCTCATTCGATAGAAAATCAATCACCTTTACCGATAAGTGTGGAATTGGCAGACTGAAGTTAAAAGGTACTCGCGATCTTAATTTCTATCAACCAGACCAGATTAAAAGGGTACGGTTAGTTAAACGAGCAGATGGATATTATGTCCAATTCTGCATTCAAGTAGACCGATTAGAAACTGTTCCAATGACAGGAAAAACAATTGGATTAGATGTGGGCTTGAAAGAGTTTTATACTGATTCAAATGGTGAAATGGTTGATAATCCGAGATTTCTGCGTAGAGGTGAAACGCGGTTGAAACGTGCCGGGCGTCTTGTAAGTCGGAAAGTCAAGGGTGGGTCAAATCGCCGCAAAGCTAGAGTGATTTTAGGTAAGCGACATCTCAAAATAAGTAGACAGCGTAAAGACCATGCAATTAAGCTTGCCAGGTGCGTAATCACATCAAACGATGTAGTAGTTTATGAAGATTTGAGAGTGTCTAACATGATTAAAAATCATTGTCTGGCAAAATCAATTAGCGATGTTTCTTGGTATCAGTTCAGAGTGTTCTTAGAATACTTTGGGAAAGTGTTTGGTCGGATTACCATCGCGGTAAATCCTGCATACACCAGTCAAGAATGCAGTAATTGTGGGGAAGTCGTTAAAAAATCTCTATCCACTCGAACCCATGCTTGTAAGTGTGGATGTGAAATGGATAGAGATCGTAATGCCGCAATTAATATCCTTAATCGCGGGATAGGTACGACGGGGCACGTCGGAACTTCTGTACTCGATACAGTAAACGCTTAGGGAGATTGGATCTCTGGATCTGGTGCAGCAATGTTCTTGATTTAAGTCCGGTCTAGGATCTAAGAATCACCGTCGCTTGGGCGCGGTGAGTGTCAAGAACATATTTTACACGGTTTGATCGTTCAGACTTTAGCCCTCATTTCAGTGGTTCGATCGCCCAGACTTGAATTCTGATTTTCCTCAATCAAGAACTTAAGATTCCTTACGGGGAATTTTCCCACTCAGGGGTAAGCTGGCGGAAATTGTATTTAGACGCGCCGGGGTGACAAGTAACGCAACTGCTGATATTTGCTGGTTGTGGCAGCTTGACTCTGGGGTGCAAAGCTTTGAAATAGCGAGAGCTCGCGACTCGGTAAGCTAGTTCTTCGTCTTTGCCTTCGGGCCGGGAAAAAGTTTGCAGGTAATTCCACACTAGCAACCGGGGCGGGTCTACTAGGAGTTTCAATGTTTGTCCGTAGTGTTGGGAATCTTGCAACAAGCGACGCCAGGTTTCTGTTGGCAATACTTGCGGGGGTAAGCCGATGTGACAGGTGGCGCAGTTTTCTAGGTAGAGTTGCTGTCCGAGTTGATAGCGTTCGGGGATGCGATCGACATTGCCATTATCTTCAATAGCAGACACTTGAGCAAGTCGCGCTGGAGTGTTGGAGCTCGCAGTCTGGGCTGCCACCCATCCGCCTCCTGTACAGCAGACAATTATCAACACCAGCAATGTTGAGTAAAGCCCCCGCAAGCCACGAGAGCGATACTTGGGGGGAGTTTCGTGATTCATTCTGTTTCTGCGTTCTGCCTGCTAATTTCTGCGGTCTGGAGGAGTTTTTTCCCAGCCCGCATGGATGGGTTTTCTAGATCACTGGTATGCTCATGCCTTCGCGGGCCAAGCAGCTATTGGCGAATGCTGCCTGCACGTCTGCTTCGACGCGATCGAGAAAATTGTCGTCGTGACCCGGATCGTGGTGAAACATCACGATCTTTTTGACTCCCGCAGCTTTCGCTATTTCTACTCCGGCTTGCCAAGTTGAGTGTCCCCAGCCGACTTTTGGGTTTTTGAAGTCGTAATACTCTTCGTTGGTGTAGTTGGCGTCGTAAATCAGCACGTCTGCGTCGCGAGCTAGGTGTACTACATTTTCGTCCAGCCGATCGGGAAAATGCTCTGTATCGGTGCAGTAGACCGCCGTGTGTCCCTCCCAGGTGACTCGATATCCGATCGCAGTATTGGGGTGATTGAGCAGGGCCGTTTCGACTTTCACATCGTCGAGTTCGAGAATATCCCCTGGCGTCAAATCGTTAAATTTGAGGTCTGACTGCATCACCTGGATGGGGACTGGAAAATTGGGGTGGTGCATTTGATCGGCAAGACGCTGTTTGATTGTAGTGCCGTTGGGGGCGATCGCTCCGTAAATGTGAAAGCAGTTCCCCGGGATAAAGGCAGGAGTAAAGAATGGAAATCCTTGAATGTGATCCCAGTGAGTGTGGCTGAAAAACATATGGGCTTCGACCGGCATTTGTCGCAGCAGGTTGAGGCCCAGAACTCGCAGACCGGTGCCACCATCAAAAATCAGGCGTTTTTTCCCCAAGCGCATTTCTACGCAAGAGGTATTACCTCCGTAGCGAATTGTTTTGCTGCCGGGGGTGGCGATGCTGCCCCGCACGCCCCAAAACTGAACGACAAACTCGGTCAAAGGACTATTTTCCATACTGGCTTTCTGATCGGAAGGCTCTGGAGTGGTTTGAGAGGGTGCGGAATCTGGCATCTTTTTTAGGTTTGGGCGCAGGAACTTGGGAGTTGAGATCTTAGTGTTTAGTTTTTAGTGTTTTGTTTTTAGCAATCCGTACTATAAAACGCTTTATAGGAAACTATCCGAGTACCAAACTCGGAAATCAGACTTACCGAACACTTGGGTTGTTAGAAGCCTCAACCTGTGCGCTATCGGTTGCTGTAACAGATATCACGCTTTAGAGACCATTTTTGCACCCTGTGGGCTGCCCGGCGTGCGGAACTGTCCTGAGATTAAGATAGCGTTGATGTCAGTATTCGGGTAAATTTTCCTCAAAAGTAGAACGCACTCGCCCGCTTGCTGAGAATTTGCGCTTAATCTTACTCTATGACTAGGATTTTTTTCAAGATTGTGCCGGGGGTGGCTCTTTGAGGAATCCCGTTCCGGTGACTGGGGATTCACCAATGATTTTAGATTCTAGCCACCCCCCTCCTCGACTGCACGTCCTAGACGTGGATCGGTTGCATTAAGTTCGGCTTCCTGAATTGTTACTCGGGTTGCAGTCGAGGATGCAGGCGCTTGGAACCTATTTGCGATCGGCTGCGATGCACTTTTCGACTAACGGCATTACTAGATCGACATCTTGCCAACCCAGAATTTCGGTCACTTTTTTCTCCAAATTTTTGTAGGTTCTAAAAAATTCGGCTATTTCGTCCAAGCGGTGTGGGGCTACGTCTTTGAGGGACTTATAGTGAGCGTAACGGGGGTCTTTGTCGGGAACGCACAGCAGTTTTTCATCTCTGTCGCCTCCGTCGATCATTTCCAGCATTCCGATCGGGCGGGCCGCGATGATGCACCCTGGAAATGTGGGCTCGTCCATCATTACCATGCCGTCGAGGGGGTCACCGTCATCGGCTAAGGTGTTGGGTATGAAGCCATAGTCGCAAGGGTATTGCACTGAGGCATAGAGCACGCGATCGAGTGCAAAAGCTTGCATCTCTTTATCAAACTCGTATTTGTTTTTGCTACCGGCGGTAATTTCGATCAGGACGTTAAGCAGTCCTGGTTTCGGCTGTGCCGGAATTAGCGATAAGTCCACAATAATATCTCCACGTTAACAGACGATCGGGGATGAGCGCTAGTTGCCAAACCCCTTTGATAGCATTTTACGGGCGATCGGGATCGATGCTGCACCAGATTGAGAGAAAGCCTGGACGGGCGGGACGCCCATCCCACTGAAGATATACCGGACGGGCGGGACGCCCATCCCACAGTTTGACAGGGGAATGCTTTGTTTGGGCGATCGGCAGATATTTTCAGTCTTAGCATTCGATCGCTACGCGGAATCTCATGTTTTTACAATAATGATTTTCAATTTTAACCACTGACTGAGTTCACTTGCTAACCACTCGATTTCTGATGCACTTAGTCCTTGCTTTTTTCCTAGTTTATATTTTGATTTTCCCGATGTAACAATTATCTGAGAAGCTTGGTATCCTGCAATCTTTTCAATTTCTAAGCGACAAATATCCTGTCTGGGGGAAGAGCGACAATAATTCCATTTCAACCCGAACAGATCGCCGCTATAGGATATTTGCTGGCGATCGATTCTGAGATGCAATTCCCGAAACATTGCAAACAAATACATTATTACACCCACTATTAAAAATCCTAATATCGTCACCCAAAATTTCCTATCTGGTAGACTGTCATAAGTGCTCCACAATCTGAGAGTCGCAGCAACTTCCGTCGCAAACAAGAAAACTAAACCAAAACCGACTCCTTTTGGCGGAATTACAATCTCGATCGACTCAGCATTTTTTGCTAATTTAATCTCGCTACCTTGCGGCTGCAATGCCCTAATATTTTTAGATATCTGGCGGGGATTTTTGAGCGATAGCAATGCTTCCTCAGCCGAAGATAACCGTTTATCCAAGCTAGGTTCTGTCATCCACTCCAGCCAATCGATTAAATCTGGGTTAAGTTGGGATGCGCGATCGGCAAATTGAATTTTCAAATCCTGCTGCGACATTTCCGTGGGATGCAAACCCGTTACCAAATAAATCAAAGTTGCACCTAAACCGTACAAGTCGGAAGCCGGAACCGATCGCCCACCAAATTGTTCCGGTGCCATATATCCATAAGTTCCTACTACTGTAATTGTGCCGCCAAATTTTGCAGCTTGGTTCTGCACTGAACCGAAATCAACTAAATAAACTTGTCCGACGGAGTGACCGGATCGGCTGTGCAGTAAAATATTGCTGGGTTTAATGTCGCGATGAATAACAGGCACTTCTTATTCGTGCAAATAAATCAAAATTTCTAACAGCGATTTAGCTAATTCTTTGACCTCGCTTTCGCTAAAAGTACGTCCAGCTTTTAAATGCTCTTCTAAAGTTTTCCCCTTTACATAAGTCTGTACCAGGGCAAAGTTTTTACTGTCTAATTCGTCAATTTCCAGGTAGTCGAGGTAGCGAGGAATTGCTGGGTGATCGAGTGCCTTTAAAGTTTCCGATTCCCGTTCAAATAGCTTGAGGTCTTGCCATTCAAAATCGCTACCAAGAAATAGCTGTTTGATAACAACTAACTCTTGAGTTTGCAAATCACGAGCCCGCAGCGTTTGGCGACCTGTTTGTTTTCCCAGTTGCCACTGCACTTCGTAGCGTTCTGCTAATACTTTCGCCGTCATGTTTTTTACCTTAATTTTGGTTCTATTATGTTCTATAAATCGCATAATTTAGATTACAGTCCACTTTCTTGTTGATACCACCGGGCAAAAAGCTTGCTGCTTATCCCCATTGATATTCCTGCAATTAGCGACGGCGCAAAAATGAAAAAAATTCGATCGTATAATGAGGGTGTATATGAGTGTAGAGAAACATCATAATGAATCATAAAACTTGCGAAGAAAAAGGAAACCACTTTCCCCGGATCGAATACAATAAAAAATCCCAGGCTTATCAAAGTGCAGATTCCTGTACCGATCGCAGTTATAACCTGTCGGTTAAGTTTGGGATTAGTTAGGGGATAAAAATACAATCGCGTCACAATTGCGATGATTATTCCGTTTAAAAATCCCAGCAGCAATCCGAGGAAAATACCGAGAATTCCTCCGGCTATTGTCCCGAAAATCGGAAAAAAAAAGGTGCCGTAAATTGCTGCACAAGCTCCTACAGATACAGTTCCTGCCCCGATGCTGCGCCAAATCGCATCGCAGAAAAATTCGCCAGTATCCACCCTTCTTCCCTGTCTCAATGCCAGGGAATATTTATCTATTTGCTGCGGTTTTTCGAGAACTTCTTTTGCAATCTGGACTGAGGCGGGACGGCGCTCTAAACTGGGATGCGTCATCCACTTCAACCAGTTGGTAAAACCGGGACTTAGTTCGGTAAATTGCTCGAATTCAATCTGCAAATCTTGCTGTGGTAAATCGGCTGGATGCTGCTTGGTAATTAAGGCGATTAATGTGGCTCCCAATCCGTATAAATCGGAAGCGGGAACTGCTCTCCCGCCAAATTGTTCGGGCGGCATATAGCCGTAGGTTCCGACAACGGTGACTGTTTTTCCCTGTTGCGTGGCTAGGGTTTGAACTGCACCGAAATCGACGAGGTAGACTTCGCCGACGCTGTTTCCCGATCGATTTTTGAGTAAAATATTGCTCAGTTTAATGTCGCGGTGAATCACCGGGGGCTGTCGCTGGTGTAGGTAGGCGAGGATGTTTAGTAATGCTGCGGCTAATTGTTTGACTTCGTTTTCGCTGAAAGTGCGGCCGTCTGAAAGATATTCTTGGAGGGATTTGGCTTCGATGTAACTCTGAACTAGGGCGAATCCTTTGCGGCTGGGTGTGTCGATTTCAAAGGAGTCTAGATATTGGGGAATTGCGGGATGCGATAGGGATTTTAAGGTTTCGACTTCTCTCTCGAACAGTTTTAAGTCTTCCCAGTTAAAGTCGCTGCTGAATGAGAGCAGTTTGACTACTACTTGCTGTTGGGTTTCTAAGTCTCGGGCGAGCAGTGTTTGCCGTCCGGCTTGCTTGCCGAGTCGCCGATCGCACTTATACCGATTTCCTAATATTTCTCCTAACAAATCCCCGATGTTTTGTCCGCTCATGTTCACCTGCCACTGAAGCGATTGAACCCACCTTAGCTGGCCAAGCTGCAATTGTCTGCACTTGTTTAAGCGATTTAGATCGAACCTGGTGGTATAGCGGTTCTCACAAAGATGAGGTACGTTGTTGGGCTTCAGCCCTCTTTGTCTGGGTGGTTTTGTAAGCTGTCAGTCATACCTCATCTTTTTGAGAAAGGCTATATCGCAATTAATATTACCCACACTCAGGAAACGGCACGTCCAGTTTCCCTAGGATCGATCGGGCTAGGGAAACGGCATTGCCGTTTCCTCCTAGCGAGCTCAGAGTGATTGTTTTGGAGTACGAACGCCGCACGATGCCTTGTCCGACATTGCTACGGCAAAAAACTTTTTTTTGCCAAAGAACCAGCGCCTTTAAACACCATAAAAATGCCCCTGATTCAAGCTTAAATTTAACGTTGAATTTGTTTGTAAATTGACTGCACTACATCTAGCATGGTCATGAGTTGGTGCCATTCGGGAGCGTCTGGTTGGTAGCTTTTCGCCCGCTGAGTTTTTAAACTCTGGTGCAATAGATTCAGCAGCGTCTCTGGAGACTGAAACGAGTTATCATCTTCATCTTTTGGGCTGGAGGCTGCATTTTCTATGGTTTCTTTGATGCTTTGTGCCTTATCTGCCAGACTCAAAGCTCTGCCCGCCATGTTTTCTGGCATTTTTGGCCGTTCCGACAAAGACTGGCGGGTCAGTTCTTCGAGCAGTTGGCGGACTTGAGCCACCCATTCGAGATCGTTTACCGAAAACGAATCAGATTTAAACGCTTGTCCCTGCGGTCTTTGCTGAATGCTTTGTAATTTTTGGAGCAGGGGAAGAGACTTTTGAGTGATGTTTTCGGGGATTCTGGGGATATCTGACAGCGAGCTGCGGGCAATCTCTAGCAATAGTTGGTAAACCTGATCTACCGACTCAATATCTCCCGATTGCGAATTCCAATTATCCATAACTGATGCTAGTAGTTTTCTATATCTAAGACTAGAACGTTAGCTTTCTGCTGAAAGCAAGTTGCTTTTAAGAGCCGCCAAAGTTATTAAGACTTACGGGCGCGGGGTAAAAAACCCGGTTTTTGAGTGGATGTTAGGTCGCCTTTGCCCCAGATTTTGCTTAGAAACTGGGTAATGCTGGCGCAAGTCCTAATTGTTTTTTAAGCTCTTCTGAAGGTAGAAGTGCTGTGTTTGTTGTCGCCAAACACCGCACAATGCGGGTATCTGGCGGTGGCGAGGCAAGCGATCCCAAGTCCGGTTATCTAACAATCATACCTGCTGGAGCTGATTTAAAATTGCCCCAACAGGATATTAAGGTTAATTGATTGAAGGGGAGGTGCACTCCCGATCGCGATCGCCCCCGCCCGCACCGGGCGCCGCTGCTATTTGTCTGTGAGATTCCATACGCCGTCCCAGTTTAGTACGTCGGGAGGGCTGAGCTTATATAACCCGCAGCGATCGACGTGCAGTTTAGCTGCCTTGTTTTTGGGTTCAATGTCCAGAACAAGGGTAAATTCGCGTTCTGCGTCTCTAAAAGCTTGCTTGGCTTTTGGTTCTAAGACTTTCTTAAACTCGCTGAGGAGTTTTTTGACGCGATCGAGTCCCAGATTTTCAAATTCCTCCTCTAACATTTCTACAACTGTCTCGGAGGCTTTAATTTTAATTTTAGCCTGCAATAGCTGCCTGATCTGTGCTGGTTTCAGCCTTTTAATTTTAGGATTTGATGGTTCTAAGATGTCTGCTTCCAACAGTTTTTTAACCTCGCCCTCTTGCAAGGATTGAATATCGTCTGCTGATAGCTGCTTGATTTTGGCTTGCAGCAACATTTTGGCTTCATCTTCCGAGAGGTTTTTGAGACCTTCCAATTTCAACAGTTGGATTTCTGGCTGCAACAGCACGATTAGTTTATCTGCTTCAGACAGATTTTTGGGATCGTACTCTGACAGCTTTTTGAGTTGATATAACAACTTCTTTAGTTCGTATTCCAACTGTTCCTCGACACTGTAGGAAAGTTTTTTGATTTCTGTCTCCGGCATTTGGGCGACATCATCTAAGATATTTTTCACCTCACTGTCAGATAGTCTGTGAGTGACTGGCGTCTTGTAATGTTCGCGACCCTTATTATAATGTTCTACAACTTGTTGCTGTTTTTCGGTTAGTGACTTGCCAATGGGCGAGTATCCTTCTTTGATGCCGACGAGTTCGTAAATGATAACTGGTTCGCTTTTGCCTTTGACGGTAATGAAGTCGAGTTCCCGCACGTAGACTCTCTCGTGATAATGTTTGTAGGTATTGTCACTAATAATTAAGTCAGTTCCGTACTGCTTGCTGGCGCCTTCTAAGCGAGAGGCGAGGTTGACGCCATCTCCTATAGAAGTCAATTCCATGCGTTTACTTGAGCCAATGTTGCCACTGACAACTTGATCGGAATGTATGCCCATACCAATACTGATGGGCAACTCACCATTAGCTATACGATCGAGATTGAATTTATCGAGTTCTGCTCGCATTTTCACTGCCGTTTGCATCGCGCACCAAGCATGATCTTCTAGGGGCGCCGGAGAGCCGAAAACTGCCATCAGAGCGTCGCCGATGTATTTGTCGAGAGTGCCTCCGTACTCGAATACGACATCTACCATCACTTCAAAATACTTGTTGAGCATCACCACCACTTCTTCAGCTTGCAATTTTTCCGTAAGTGTGGTATAGCTGCGAATATCTGAGAACAGCACCGAAACTTCCTTGCGCTTGCCGCCCAATCCTGTATCCCCTGAAGCTAACAGCGCTTCGGCTACTTCTGGGGTCATGTAACGGTACATCAAGTTTTTGACTTGCTTGGCGCTGCTAATATCTTCCATGACGACTAACGCGCCGTTGACTTTGTTGGGATCGGTAGCATCGGTCATTGAGTTGATCGAGAGATTGATACTCTGCGATTTTCCTTCACAGGAGAGCAAAATTTGATCGGGGTAATACTGCTGGCGATCGTTATCGTCTTCTGGAGACAAAGACGCATCAAACCACTTGGCAAAATCGCCTTTTTCTAACTTAATTAACTCGCGCAAAGATTGGCCTTCTGCTAATTCTGCCTCGCTGACACCGAGTAATTTTTGGGCGCTGGGATTTGTCGCAACTATATTGCCTTTTTTATCTGTAGAAATCACGCCGTTAGTCAGGGCGTGCAGCATATCTTTTTGTCTTTGTTCTTGCTGTTTGACTTCTGCAAACAGTTTGGCATTTTGCAGGGCCACTCCTGCTTGGATGTTAAACGACTGCATAAAGTCCAGGTCGTTTTTATTGAAACTCGCTTTCCACTGTTCGGGGGCGTGAGGCCAATCTGCCGGGTTGTAGGGCGGGAATTCTCCTTGTCGTTTTTTGTTGACTAACTGCGTAACTCCAATCAATTTGTTGTCGGAGTTAAACACTGGCATACACAGCATACTGCAAGTGCGGTAGCCTGTTTTTTGGTCTGTTTCTATGGCAGTTTTGGCGCGGGGGTCGTCGTACACGTCAAAGGGAATCAGCAGCGGTTCGCCGGATTGGGCGACGCTGCCTGCAAAACCCGCTGTTCTAGGTATGGAAATTTTTGTCAGTATGCCTTCTTTGTTGGGGAGTTTCGTCCACAGTACATCTTTATCTTCGTCGATCAGCCAGAGGGTGCTGCGATCGGCATTCATGAGTTTTTTGGCCTGATCCATGACCCTTTTAAGGGTATCTTCTAAGTCGAGACTGCTCTTAGAAAGAGCGTTTACGGCATTCATCAGCGCTTCGGCTGCCCGCTGTCTCTGGGTTGCTGCGTAGAAAGATTTGGAGGATTCTAGAATTAGGCGAATTGAGGGAGAAAATTCATTAAAAACTCGTTCGTCTTCTTCGGTGAATCCAGCCCTGTCGATTTGTTGGTCTAAACTAGCGTGATTTTGGTGATCTGCTTTTAGTTTGTTAATCAGTTGAACGACTGCTACTAACTCCTCTGTTTCTTCCTTTAGCAGGGGCATTGCCAGCATTGTATAAGTGCGGTAGCCCGTTTTTTCTTCAACTTTTTTGGCGTTAGCCGATCGCGAGTCGTTGTAAAAATCGTAAGGGATGTTAACCACTTTTTTCTCGGTGGCTACTTCTCCGGCGATGCCCACGTGGGCGGGAACTCTGATTTCTATGCTGTTGCCATTTTCGTCTTTAGCGACTTTCGCCCAGAGTTCATTTTTGTCGTCATCTAATAAAAATATCGTAGTGCGATCGGCATTGAGCAATTCCCCTGTTTTGAGGGTAATCGACTGCAACATATCGTTGAGGATAGCGTCAAATCCCTCGCTCTCCAGGATGTTATCGAGCATTCCCAGGGTTTGATTGACAACCTTAAGTTTTTCTTCTACTTCCTTAACTGCTGCTACGGAACTTTCCTTATTTAGGTGAGCAAGAATGTTTGTGACTCCTTGGCGCGGGATAATTGCACTGCTGCTGGTAGGGGCAGGGGCAGCCACACGTTCGGGTTCGGGAGGAGGCGTAGGGGTAGAGTAGGGTTGATTATTTTCACTGCTGATAGGAGTGACATCTATCACGTTGTCGAGAGAAGAGTAATTTGTGGAAGATGCAGGAGGATTCATAGACCTTTACAGAAGCTTAAGTGTAAGGGTTAGTCTAAGCTAGGACAGCGGGCAAGTTCATCTTTTGAGTCAGACAGGTCGCACAAGACTCAAGTAGGTGTGAAACTATTTCCCAGTTTACAGAAGTCCGAGCCTAGAGCAAGGGAGGTTCAGTTGGCATTGCTGCTCAACTGCTAGTAATACGGTAAAGCCACGGTGTGATTGCTGGAATCTTTTTAGAGATTGTGAATGGTGTTTTAATGGTTTATCGAAAATTTGGGTCTAAAACCCCGTCGTTCTACGACGGCTTTTGGTAGAATTGTACCAGTGGTAAAGGTAATCAACCACTTAAAAAACCTTGCTGTCGAAAGACGAAGCGCTGAACAAGAGACAATTGAATCTATGCGGTTCTGCTGCATTGTTCTAGCTTCCTCCTGGCAGCAGGTAAAAGATTCACAGGAACACTGGCGATCGGGTTTTGAAGCATATTTGTTTCAAGGTAAACAGGACTTGCAGCAATGCAACTAGGGTAGGGCATACCCGAAGTAACGCTTGGGGAGAGTTTCACCTCTGGCGCGAGACAACGCAAGGAATCTAGGTTAAGTGATCTCGGTGAGCCAAGAATCTCCGTGCGTTCACGCCGGAGAGTGTCAATAACTGATTTTGGCATTGTGCGCCCGCTTGAATTAGGTTTGCCCTGTTGCAGAGATCGCCCGCAGGAACAGGAATGCGTGTTGCGGGACTGCTGAAAAAGGGATGGCATTGTAGGACTAGCCGCAATTGTGACACCACCAGTTGTTGGTGATGTGTGCCCTTCTGTACACAATTGTGGTTTTTAACTAGAATTTCTGTCAATTTTACTGCTATACCCTTGAACGCCTAGACTAAAGTCAGGGGCTGTGAGCTTTTTTTGTAAGATTTGCGGTTGTTATTTTCAGTGTAACCTCCGACTCGGAAAAAAAGTCCGCCTTTTGACCCCCCGATCGCCCGGAGGGTCAGATTAAGTTTTGAAGAACTGAGTTTGACTCCGTTCGATCGTCGGTTGTCCGTTGCAGTTTTTTTGCAGTTTTGGGCATTGAAACTGGTTTTTTAACTCTCCATATTTCCTTCAAACCGTTTGGGAGACTCGGAACGGTGAGTAAAAGGAAGAGCAAGAAGACTTTCGTTATCGATCGCCATGAAGTCAGAAGACATATACAGCAAGCTCGATCGCGATTCATATTTTACGTCAAGTTAGGTGGATTTACTGACAACAGTATTTTCGATTGGCGATTCGGGAGCAATGCTGCTACTTTGAGGGTTTGGCGGACTGACTTTGGCGCAATCCGGCGGCTTCGACGAGTAGTGATTCGGCAAAGGCGATCGCCTCTGTGGCCGATCGACCGCTGGCGAGTTGGGCGAGCTCTTCCCGGCGCTGCTGGCTGTTGAGAACGGCAACTCTGACTACAGTTCGTTCGCCCGATTCGGAGTTGGCTGCTTCGCCGATAGTTGATTCTGCTGCGATCGTCTGTTTGTTGACGCGAAAATGACAATCAGCCATCGCGGCGATTAGCGGCTGGTGGGTGACGCACAAAACTTGGTGTTTGTCGGAGAGTTGATAGAGCTTTTTGGCGATCGCACCGGCGACTCTCCCGGAGACTCCGGCATCGATTTCGTCAAAAATTAGGGTTCCGGCGCTTTCTATTTGGGAAAAACAGGCTTTGATGGCGAGTAGAAAGCGGCTCATTTCTCCCCCGGAGGCGATCGCCCCTAAAGGTTGCAGCGGTTCCCCCGGGTTGGGGCTGAAACAAAAGGCAATTTGGTCGGCACCGGTGGCGGTTGGGCTACAGGGCGAGATCTCGACTTGAAATTGGACTTTTTCCATGGCTAAGGGCTTAAGTTCTCCCACGAGGTGGGTTTCGAGTTTCAGGGCTGCTTCGCGCCGCAGGATGGTGAGGTGGCTGCAAGCATCTTTTAATTGCTCTAGAGCGGTCTGATATGCGAGTTCTAAGGCTTCCATTGACTCGCCTCCTTTTAAAAGTTCGTTTAGTTCGTTTTGGATGCTGTGGTAGTAGGCGATCGCTTCTGAGAGCTGCCCGTATTTGCGGCAAATTTGTTTGAGTTCGCGAATCCGATCTTCTACTTCTTCGAGTCTTTCGGGATCTGCTTCTAATTGTTCGCCGTAGCTGCTAATTTGGCTGCTGGCTTCTGTGGCTTGGGCTAGGGCGTCGCTGACCATTTCTAAAATTGGTTGCAACTGGACATCGTAGACTACCATGTCGTTTAAAATTTCCTCGGCTTTGCTCAACAAGTCGGCGGCTGAGGCGCTATCGCCGTCGTTTTGGTAAAGGGCCTGGTGAACTCGGTAACTCTGCTGCTGCAATTCGACGACGTGGCCCAGACGGATTGATTCTTGTTCTAGCTGTTCGAGTTCCCGGCCGTCTTCGATGTGGGCTTCGCTAAGTTCTCGGACTTGGTATTCTAACAAATCCAGTCTTTGCAGCCGCTGCTGTTCCGACTGACGCCTGCGGTTGAGGGCTGTTTTGGCGCTGGAAGCCCCCAGCCAAGCGGCGGTGATTGTCGATCGCGCTTGAGTGAGTTTTTTACCACCGTACAAATCCAGCCATTCTCGCTGGAGAGTTTCTTGGCCGAGGTGGACGGTTTGGCCTTGGGCCGTAATTTCCACAAGCCGATCGCGCAGTTGCTCCATTAACTGGCGGTTGACGAGAATTCCGTTCAAACGCGATCGACTCCGCAAAGCACCGCTAGATACGTTAATTTCCCGGCTGCAAACGGCTAAATTGCCATCTATGGGTTCGATTTCTTGCTCGCCCAGCCACTTGGCGGCGGATGAGTCTAATTCAAAGGTAGCTTCCAATATTGCCCGCGTTGCTCCGGTGCGAATCGATCGGCGATCGACTTTCCCGCCCAAAACTGCATCGATCGCATCTAAGATAATCGATTTGCCAGCCCCGGTTTCCCCTGTAAATACGTTCAAACTCGGGCCAAAGTCTAGATCCAGGCGGTCAATTAGGGCAAAGTTTTCTATTCTGAGGGATAGTAACATGGGGAATTGGGAATGGGAATGGGTAATTGGGAATTCTAATTTTCAACTACAATACTTGTAATTTTGCCATTATCGATCGAGTCTCAACATCAATGCAAAGTAAATTACTGCTGCCCGTTGCTCTCTTAAGCTTTGTCCTGATTGGAGCTTTTGGCTGGAAGCTTCACCAAGACAAGGAGCGAGTCTATCAATTTACACTGGCCACGGGAACAAAAACTGGGAATTATTACCCTTTCGGACAGGCACTTGCTGATGTCGTCGCGAAACACAATCCGCGCATCCGCATTCAAGTTATTGAAACTCAAGGTGCTGAGGAAAATATGCGGAAGCTTGAGTCGAATGAGGCTCAGTTAGCGATCGTACAAAACGATACGGCTGCGGTACCTTCTGCTCGGGTAATAGCTTCGTTGTTTAAGGAGGTTTTTCATTTAATTGTTTCCGAACAGTCGGGTATTAAAAGTATTTCAGATTTAAAAGGAAAAAAAATTGCACTGATGGCTAAAGGCAGCGGTTCCTACAGTTCTTTTTGGTTTATGAGCGAACATTATGGTTTAAAAGAACAGGATTTTATATTTACTTCAACTTCTTGGACAGAGGCTAATAAATTATTTAGTAATGGAGATGTTGATGCTATTTTTAGGGTACTGCCTCCCGGCAGCAGTTTGGTTAAAGATTTGCTGCAAAATACCGAAGGAAAGCTAGTGCCTATCGACCAAGGATCTGCCATGAAAATCAGATTACCTTATTTGGAAGCCGATCTGATTCCTAAGGGTACTTACAAAGCAGATCCGCCTGTTCCCGATGCAGATTTGGCGACCGTGGGAGTGCAGGCTACTCTGTTGGTTCGGGAGGATGTCGATCCGGAGATCGTGCGAGAAATTACGCGGATTTTGTTTGAATACCGCCGCCAGTTGGTAGCTGCTAATTCGCTGGCGGCAATGATTCGTCAGCCTGGAGCGAATGGCGGTTTAGCTTTGCCCCTACATGAGGGCGCTCAGGCTTATTACGATCGCGAAAAACCGGATTTTTGGGCTGCTAATTCCGATCTTATGGCTTTATATTTATCTATCGGAACGCTTTTCGCCTCTTGGCTTTGGCAGTTGCGCTCGCGCTTTGTAGAAAAACAAAAAAATCAAGCCGATCAGTTTAATTTGGCGATTTTAAGTTTGATTCAAAAAATTCGTCAAGCGAAAACTTCGCATGAAATTGATTTGTTGCAAGAAGAGTTATTTGAGATTTTTAACCAGGTGATTGTAGATTTGGACGAAGATCGGATTGATTCTGATTCTTTTCAATCTTTTACTTTTACTTGGGAAACTGCTATAAGAATTGCGCGCGAGCGAGAAAAGATGTTGCGGGAGTTGCGGCTGGCTTCGGATAGTGTGTGATTGATTGTGATAGACATATAGCCTTTACCAAAAAGATGAGGTATGTTGTTGGGATGGGAGCCCTCTTGAAATTTGTGACATAGCAAGTTATACCAATTTCGGTAAATATAAGGTATGTTGTTGGGCTTCAGCCCCAAGAGCGCTTGCATCGCAACTACGTACCAAGAAAGGTATGTTGTTGGGCTTCAGCCCCAAGAGCGCTTGCATCGCAACTACGTACCAAGAAAGGTATGTTGTTGGGCTTCAGCCCCAAGAGCGCTTGCATCGCAACTACGTACCAAGAAAGGTATGTTGTTGGGC
>NZ_JAAFKG010000041.1:29702-75036 GCF_013299185.1 Microcoleus sp. bin48.metabat.b7b8b9.023
TGTTGTTGGGCTTCAGCCCCAAGAGCGCTTGCATCGCAACTACGTACCAAGAAAGGTATGTTGTTGGGCTTCAGCCCCAAGAGCGCTTGCATCGCAACTACGTACCAAGAAAGGTATGTTGTTGGGCCCCGGCCCCAAGAGCGCTTGCATCGCAACTACGTACCAAGAAAGGTATGTTGTTGGGCTTCAGCCCCAAGAGCGCTTGCATCGCAACTACGTACCAAGAAAGGTATGTTGTTGGGCTTCAGCCCCAAGAGCGCTTGCATCGCAACTACGTACCAAGAAAGGTATGTTGTTGGGCCCCGGCCCTCTTAAAATTTGTGACATAGCAAGTTATATCAATTTCGGTTGTACTGTCAGGTGATGTTGAATGTTAACTATTAACTGCTAATTGTTTACGTTTTAAAGAATACCGATGCAACCGGAAACGATATAATGTATCTATCAATCAACAACATGACGAGTTTCGTGCAGGGCTTTGTGATAGATAGAATTTTCAGTGATAATTGAGTATTGCCTTTCCTGATACACTGTAGCGCTGTTTGTCAGGTGCGTCGCTGTAAGATTATCGATATTTCTTTGGGAATTTTCGAGGGCGACGCACCCTACGACTGTTCCATCGCAATTATTTAAGCACGCTCCATCTAACGCACCCTACAATAATTTAGGTGAGACAAAACCTAGGTGTTTCCAAGCAGCGGCTGTGGCAATTCTGCCCCGACTTGTTCGCTGCAAAAATCCGATTTGCATTAAATAAGGTTCGTACACATCCTCAATTGTTTGAGTGTCTTCTCCTGTAGAAGCTGCGAGGGTTTCTAAACCCACTGGGCCGCCGTTAAAGTTTTCGATCATTGCTGTCAAAAGAGACCGATCTGTCCAATCCAAACCTAGCGGATCGACGTTGAACAATTCGAGGGCGACGGAGGCAACTTCGGCGTCGATTGGCTTTAATTTTTTGACTTCGCTGTAGTCTCTGACTCGCCGCAGCAAGCGGTTGGCAATCCGAGGTGTTCCACGAGCTCGGCGGGCAATTTCTTCGGCTCCTTCTGGGGTGATTTGAGTGTCGAGAACTTGGGCGGTTCTTTGAACAATTAGACTAAGTTCGTCTATTTCGTAATATCGCAGTCTTTGGATTAAGCCGAAGCGATCGCGCAATGGAGATGTCAGCGAGCCAACTTTGGTGGTGGCGCCTACTAAGGTAAAGGGTTTCAGCGGAATGCTGCGGATTTTGGCGCTTTTTCCTTGACCGATCGTAATGTCTAAGCGGCAGTCTTCCATCGCTGGATAGAGGATTTCTTCGGTAACTTTAGATAATCGGTGAATTTCGTCGATAAACAGCACGTCGCCTGCTTTCAGGTTGATTAGCAATCCGACAATATCTCGCGGTTTTTCTAGGGCTGGGGCTGTGGTGATTTTGCATTCAACTTCCATTTCTGCTGCTAAAATTAGCGACATTGTGGTTTTGCCCAATCCCGGTGGGCCGTACAGTAACAGGTGATCCATCGGTTCGCCGCGGGATTTGGCTGCTGCAATTGCGATCGCCAAAACTTCTCTCAAGTCTTTTTGCCCGATGTATTCAGCTAACCGCTGGGGCCGGATTTTGTCTTCTTGTTTGCTGTTGATTTCGTCGGGTAGTTCTTGCGATTCTAGTAGCGATTCCGTCTCGGGTTTGGCGGCTTTTTTCCGGGGTGCCGGGGCTATGTCTTCGGGTAGATTTGGGTCGGGTGGTTGTTGTTTGGAGGAGATAATTGCCATAGTTATTTGCGATCGGGCAATGGGAATTGTTTACAATTGTGAGCGGAATCATTACCAGTATTGAGTTCGTTATGAGTATTCCATCTTCTTTATTAGCCTCGGAAAGCATAACTTTTGAGGGGGCGATCGAGCTGACTCAATCTTTACTAGCCCAAATTGAGGCCGATTCCCTACGGGATAGCTACGCTTCACAACTTTCAGAGGCCCAGATCGAGCAAGCAGTGGCTTCTCTGGTGAAAACTATGAACGGTGCTCGGGGTTTTTTTGTTACTTATCTGACGGATGAGGGACAGGCGGCAGACAGGCCTTCACCCGGAGCGATCGAGGCGCTGCGATCGGCTCCTGAGATCGTAGCAGAACTGCTGGTGAAAAATTTGGCGATGTCGTCGGCGATGGTTGTCTATCATTCGCGCCATCAAAGCGAGGAAAGAGCGGCGGGTTCTGCTAGAGTGCAGGGGCGATCGCGCAATTTGATTCAAATTCTGCAAATGCCGGCCTGTCAAACTATAGCGTCGGAAATGCTAGCAAATTTGCAGGATGCCAGCGGCGAGTACCAGGAATTTTTTGAACGCTGGGGCTACGACGACGAGCAAAAAATGGCGATACGCTCAGCAGTGAGTGAGGCGATCGGCTAAAATAACCAGCGACTGCCTTCGCCGAAGCGGCAGATGCTTGATCAAAGCGGCGGGGCTGTGGAATAATTGCGGTTTAGCAAAGGCTGCACAATCGTAGCTGGAGTTGATTTAGGTGTGAAGGTTAGTGAACGAGGGCGAAAAAATTGCTGAGAACGGTGAAAGGAGTTGCCCAAAAAGCCCGATCGGCTCGCGGCAGGATGCCCGCAAGCAGCCAACGGTGGACAAAGCTGAATCTGCTGGCAACATTAGTGCGCCGGGACTTGGAATCTCAATACAAAGGCTCCATTCTGGGCAATTTGTGGCCGCTGCTCAATCAGCTATCCCAATTGGTGATTTACACTTATGTATTCTCGATCGTCCTCAAGGTAAAGCTCCAACTTGCAGGGTTCCCCGAAAACAGTGACATTACCTTTGGAGTCTGGCTGTTTGCAGGTTTATTGCCTTGGAGTGCCTTCACCAGCGGTTTGATTAAATCGGGAGTATCCGTGGTGGGGCAGCCAAATTTAGTCAAAAAAGTGGTATTTCCCCTCGGTTTGCTGCCGCTAGTGCCGATTTTGACCGCTTTTATTGAAAGTTCTCTGGGTTTAGCAGCTTTGATTCTGATCGTAGCAGTGTCCACGCAAAAGCTCAACGCTACTTTATGCTTGCTGCCACTGGTTTGGGCGCCTCAGTTGCTGCTAACAGCCGGCTTGGGATATTTGACAGCGGGCTTGACAGTGTTTTTGCGAGACATTCCTCAGACATTAGGTGTTATTCTAAATTTTTGGTTTTATTTGACGCCGATCGTCTATCCAGCATCAATCATCCCCGAAGAATGGCGAGCGTGGATATTTTGGCTCAATCCCATGGCCGCCATCTCCGAGATTTACCGAGATCTGATACTGCTTGGAGAAGTCAAGCATTGGGGTGAATGGGGTGTCGCCACGCTGATTTCTGCTGCTATATTTTGTGCAGGTTTTGCAGTTTACCGCCGTTTGCGCCCCGCTTTTGCTGACGTGCTGTAAACTTATTTGATATCGAAAGTCAATCTAAAATCTAAAATTCCAATAAAGGTTTGTAGTGAGGACTTTAGTCCTCAGGCATTGCTAGATCGGGGTATGAAAATGGATAACTTAAAAATTCAGAAGATTGACTGACTGGCTTGTTTTGTTTTTTCACATTGAGTCGTTCATACCGTAAGTCAGCAACGCCGTCCTCATAAAAATCTGAGGACTAAAGTCCTCACTACGAACCTATTTTTAGTGAGCGGACATAATATCAATCTAAAATCTAAAATCTAAAATCTAAAATCTAAAATCGGATGACAGAAAATGTAATTTCACTAAAAAATGTTTCTAAATGCTTTAAGCGATACGATCGTCCAGGAGACCGCTTAAAAGAAATTATTTACCCTAACAAAAAACTCGCTGACGAATTTTGGGCTCTCCACGACATCAATCTGGAAATTCCTCAAGGACAAACTCTGGGAATTGTTGGGCGCAACGGTTCGGGAAAAAGCACTCTTTTGCAAATAATTGTGGGGACTTTGACGCCCACCACCGGCAGCGTGGATGTGAAAGGACGAATTTCCGCTTTGTTGGAACTTGGAAGCGGATTTAACCCGGAATTTACCGGGCGGCAAAATGTATTCTTCAACGCTCAAATACTGGGATTCAGTCAAAAAGAAACTGAAGCAAAGTTTGATGAAATAGCTGCTTTTGCTGATATTGGAGATTTCATCGAACAGCCAGTCAAAACTTATTCCAGCGGTATGTTTGTCAGGCTGGCTTTTGCTGTTGCGACTAGCGTCGAACCGGATATTTTGGTGGTTGACGAAGCACTTTCGGTAGGCGACGAAGCTTTTCAGCGCAAGTGTTTTGCCCGCTTGCAAAGCATTCAAGAAGGTGGCGGCACGATTTTATTTGTCTCTCACGCTGCTACTTCGGTGGTGCAACTTTGTACGTCAGCAATTTTAATGGATAGCGGAGAATTGCTGCTCGCTCACACGCCGAAGGTGGTAATTTCTAAGTATCAAAAGTTGATCTATGCAGATCCAGATAAAGTGTTGGGGCTGAAGTCAGATATTCGATCGCTAAATCAACTCACAAAGCAAGAAAGTGATAACAATCTTCAGCAGGATGCTAATTTAGAAAGCACAAAGGCGGAGGTGAAACCCGAGCAATATCACTCGAAATCCCCGGAACATTATGATGAATTTTACGATCCGGGGATGATACCGTCGAATACGGTGAGGTATCCGTCTCGCGGAGCGGAAATTATCAACCCCCACATCGAGACTCTCAAGGGAACTGTGGTCAATCACTTGATTGGTCGTCAAGATTATGTTTACACTTACTCTGTCACTTTCTCGCGGTCAACTTCCAAGGTGAGGTTTGGAATGTTGATTAAAACGATTAGCGGTTTTGAGCTGGCTGGTGCTTCTTTAAAGGCTTCCAGTCAGTGCGTTAGGTATGTGGAAGCGGGTACGACAATTGTCGTGAAGTTTCAGTTTAAATGTTTGCTAAATCCTGGAGTTTATTTTTTGAATGCAGGGGTTGTGGGAACGGTAGATGAGGATTTAACTTATCTGGATCGCTGCGTTGATGTGGCGATGTTTAGAGTTCAGTCTTGTACAGAGTCCTGCGGTAACGGCATCGTTGACTTGCTGATAGAACCGTGTTTAACTGTTGTTAATTCTGATTCTCTGGTGAAAAAGGCGTCAACCGAAGTCATCTAAAATTCTGTGAAAACAATGAGCGAGAGCAATTTAGATTTAGTCCAAAATCCGGTTATCGAAGCATTTATTCGAGAGCAAGCTAAGTTTCCCGAAGATTTTAAACTAAATATCTGCGAAAACGATGAAATGTATTTGTTTGCGTTGAGCAATGTCAAGGACGATCGCGATCGGGCTTTGGTGCGCTATTATTCGCTGGGGCGCCGCATCCTGGATACGGTTAAACAGGTTGTGGATTGGCATTTTGGCAGTTTTGAGAATGTACCGTCTTTTCTAGATTTTGCCTGCGGTTACGGTAGATTTACACGGTTTTTGATTCAGGAAATACCAGCGGAACAAGTTTGGGTTTCTGATATTTATGCTAATGCGGTTAAGTTTCAAGCTGAATACTTCGGCGTTAGCGGTATTGTTTCGACTGGAAAACCAGAAAATTATTTAATCGATCGCAAATTTGACTGCATTTTGGCTAATTCTTTTTTCAGCCATATGCCGGAAAGAACTTTTACAAGTTGGTTGCAAAATTTGTACGATTTGTTGACTCCTAACGGCATTTTGATGTTCAGCGTTCACGATGAGTGTTTGCGAGCTCCTAATGTAGAAATGCCTGCTAGTGGTATTTTGTTCAGCGCCTTGAGCGAAAGTCAGTCTTTGGATAAGGAGGAATACGGCACAACTTATGTAACTGAAAAGTTTGTCAGAGAAGTTGTCGATAAAGTTAGCGCAGGTAAGGCTTTTGTTCACCGCATCGAAAAAGGTATATGCAGGTTTCAGGATTTGTATGTTGTCACCAATCAACTATCTAGAGATTTTTCGGAGTTGAAATTCAATCACCACCCGGAAGGATATGTTGATGTTGCTGCTTTTACAAATAAGGAGAATTTGTATCTGGAAGGATGGGCGGCAGATCTGAATAATGGCGGTAAAATTGAGGATTTGCAAGTGCTGGTAAACGGTGAGTTTGTGCAGAGGTGCGAGCCTTTTTACAATCGCCCGGATGTGGCCGGACACTTTGAAACTGATGTGGCTTTGCAGTCTGGTTGGAACTGTTATTTACCGAAAAATTCTGTGGCGCCGCAGGATGTGTTAACCGTTAAAGCAATCAATAACTATGGTTTGACATGGATTTTGGAAACTTGCACTGTACAATCGCTGGTAAGACAAAAGCAATCGCGCTCTTTATTGGGATCTACTCAACTCAAGCTTCAATTGCTGGAAACTCAGTTAGCTGCGGCTAAGATAGAATGGGAGCAAAGTCAAAGTAAGTTAATGATTACTGAAACTCAGTTAGAAGAATCTCATACTAAGTTAGAAGAAAGTCAAAATCAATTAATTTCAGTTCACTCGCAGTTAGAACAAGCTCAAAGTCTGTTAGTATCTCTGCAAATGCAGTTGGAGAAGACAGAAAATCAGTTGATGAATGTCAAGCAAGAACTACAGCAATCGCAATGTCGAGTTGTGGCTATGGAAAGTAGCAAGTTCTGGAAGCTCAGAAGCACGTGGTTTCAAGTCAGGCGAGCGATCGGGTTAGCGGGAGAATAAGAGAAGACCATTTTAGATTTTAGATTGGGGATTGGAGATTGCTAGAGATGATAGACTAAGTGTTGGGATATTACCTAAAGTTGCATTTTGGGGTAAATAGTGTAGCGAGTAAAAATGGTTTGGGAATTAGGGCGAGGGAGAGAAATTGTGAGTATGAATGACAGCAAACCGTCGGTTTTTATTGTTACTGGAATGCACCGTTCCGGTACATCTTTAACTGCTTCTTTGTTTCAGAAAGTCGGAGTTGATATTGGTAAACAGTTGGTGGGCCCGGCGGTGGGAAATGTGAAAGGTCATTTTGAGAATGTTGATTTTGTTGAGTTTCACAAGAGTGTTTTACGATCGCACGGCATAGATGAACTCGGCTGTACGTTTGAACAAACGATTCCGGTAGCAGCGGAATATGTGGAAATTGCCAAACGGGCGATCGACCAAAACCAACAAACTGACAACCATTGGGGCTGGAAAGACCCGCGAACCGCTTTGTTTTGGGATTTTTGGCTAAATTTGCTTCCCACAGCCAATTTCATCTGTGTTTATCGATCGCCCTGGGAAGTCGTGGATTCGCTGTACCGCCGGGGAACCGATGTCAGCTTGCTGCAAAATCCCCAAATGGCAGTAAAAATGTGGATTCACTACAACCAAAAAGTCTTAGAATTGTACCAACGTTTTCCCGATCGCTGTCTGCTGGCGAACGTTTACCCGATCGGCAACACTCCCGAACTTTTTATCGATCGAGTCAACGAAAAATTTAACGTTAACTTAGGTGCGATACCTGCCGACAATTTTGAAGAATCTTTATTAGTAAATGATATTGTCAAAAGTCATAGGCCGAGTTTAATAGAACAATATTTTCCCGAAGCCTTAGAACTATATCAAGTTTTGGAAACCCAAGCTGGCAATCTGGGCAGCGAATCGAATTCTGCCAGCGATAAAATTATTCATTTTCCAGCATCTTCTGTCGGCCCTTTTGAAGATTGGCTAAAAATCCGCTTGCTGGAAAAACAGCAAAAAACCAGCAATTCCGAAATCAAACAGTGGCAAGAAGAATTTCACCAAGCCCAGGCAAAAGTGTTGGGATTGGAGGCAGAATTAGGAGAAACTCAAGTACAACTTGCCGGCAAAGAATCTAATTTTCAAGAAGCTTTAGCAAAACTGCTCGGATTAGAAACAGAATTAGGACAAACTCAGGCACAGCTTGCCGGTCAAGAATCGCAATTTCAAGAAGCTTTAACAAAAGTCCTGAAGTTAGAAACAGAATTAGGACAAACTCAGGTACAACTTGCCGGAAAAGAATCACAATTTCAAACAGCTTTAGCAAAAGTCTTGGAATTAGAAGCAGAATTAGGACAAACTCAGGTACAGCTTGCCGGCAAAGAATCGCAATTTCAAACAGCTTTAGCAAAAGTCTTGGAATTAGAAGCAGAATTAGGGAAGAGTCAGGTAAAATACGAAGAAAAAGAATTCAAACTGGAGCAGAAATTAGCTGAGTTACTGTGGATGGAAACTATACAGAGTCAAACTCAAGAAAAATTAAATGAAAGTCGGGAAGACTTAGAAAAGTCGCGCCAGGAAACAGAAAGAGTGCGGGCAGAAATTGAGGCAATCAAAGCTTCTGACTGGTGGCAACTCCGAGAAAATCTGTGGGGTTTTCAGCGTCGAATCCGTGACCTCTTCCCGAAATATATTTTTTCGTTAGACCAACCCACTACTTGGCAAATTAGCGATTCTAATGTCCTAATTGTGGGCTGGGTATTTAACACAAAGATTGAGATTAAAGCAGTGCGTGTCCGAATTGATGACAAAATATTTTCGGGCGTTTACGGCATAGAAAGAAGCGATATAGCGATAGCACATTCTAATATTCCGGCTGCGAGGAAAGCGGGTTTTACTATTGAATTGCAAGCGCCTGCCGGACGGCACGAAGTAATACTAGAAGCCCAAGAAGCAGGCGGAAATTGGCATCTTTTGGCAACTTATCCGCTGTTGGTTTCAACGATTCAAGCATCGTTAGATGTACCCGTGGTGTGGGAACAGCGTCAGGGTCAAATTTTGTTCGCAGGTTGGTGCTGTCACCACGATCGCAAAATTGCTAAATTAAGCTTTGTGTGCGGCGATATTTCTGTAGAATGCGCCTACGGTTTGCGGAGAAAAGATGTCGGCGAAGTGTTTCCCGACTGGGTTAACAGTTCGGAAAGTGGCTTTGAGGCACTTGTCGATTTGCCGCCAGGGGAATGGCACGTGGCGCTGCAAGCTGAGTTAGATACCGGGGAAATTTTGTCTTTTCAAGCGCCACAAGTATTGACTGTGCGGCGCTACCATATTTGGCAGCGAAGTGCTGATAAATTTGAGGAGTTTTCGAGTTTTGTAGAGGCAATCCGGCAGCGGGCTAGGGAGAGAAAACAGCGTCTGGGTAGAATTGTGCCGATGCCTTGGGAAATTGTCAAGGTGATGCGCCAGTTGGGGAAGATTTACCAACAGCAAAAACAGTTGACTGCGCCGGGGGATTTGCTACCGCCTGCGGGTTTTGTGGTGCCGAAACCGATTGATAGGTATGATGCTTGGTTGGAGGTGAATCAGTGGAATAGTCGATCGCGCGATTACTTGATTTCTCGGTTAAAATCCTGTGGGCAAGCGCTGCCAAAGATTTCGGTGGTGATGCCAGTGTACAATCCGCAGATAGATTTTCTCGAAAGTGCGATCGAGAGTGTAATCAATCAAGTCTATCAAAACTGGGAACTCTGCATCGCTGACGACTGTAGTACCGACGCTACAGTTGCTGACACCTTGAAAAATTGGGCCGAAAAGGACGATCGAATTTGCATCACATTTCGCACAGAAAACGGCAACATCAGCGCCGCGACTAACAGCGCCGCCGCCCTCGCCACAGGCGACATCATCCTATTTTTAGACAACGACGACGAACTAACTCCCGACGCCCTAGGCGAAGTCGCGCTATATTTTGCCACCCATCCAACCACCGATTTTCTCTACTCAGACGACGACAAAATCGACACCAAAGGTCGCCGTTTCGCCCCACAATTCAAACCGCAATGGTCGCCAGAACTGCTGCTTTCCTATATGTATCTCGGTCATTTGTGCGCCGTCAAAAAACATATTTTTGAAGAAATAGGCGGTTTGCGAATCGGTTTTGAAGGCTCGCAAGACTACGATTTTGCCTTAAGAGCAACCGAAATTTGTCGCCACGTCGCCCACCTGCCTCTAGTGCTGTATCATTGGCGAACTGCACCCGGTTCTACAGCCATATCTGGGGCCGCGAAACCATCCAGTTTTGGCGCAGGTCAAAAAGCAATCCAAGACGCACTAAACCGCCGACAAATTAATGGCAATGTCGCTCAGCACGCCTGGGCTACCAAAGAAAATTTGGGCATCTTTGCCCAGGATTTCCCGGATGACGGCCCGTCAGTAACGGTAATTATTCCTACTAAAAATCAGGTGAAATTGCTGAAAGCCTGTTTGGATTCTCTGGAAACTACAACCTACAAAAAATTTCAAATTGCTGTCATAGATAATGAAAGCGACGATCCGAAAACTCTAGAATATTTAAAGCAATTAACTTGCCAAGTTTTGCGAATCAAAAATCCTGGTGGCAAGTTTAGTTTTGCAGCAATCAACAACCGCGCCGTCGAGCAAGTTGACAGCGAATATGTATTGTTTTTGAACAACGATACTGAAGTAATTAACCCGCGCTGGCTGAGTCAAATGGTGGGATACGCTCAAATTCGCGACGTGGGTGCAGTCGGCGCGCGACTGTTATATCCCGACGGTAGAATTCAGCACGCGGGAGTAATTCACGGCCTCCATCACGGTTTGGCCGGTCACGCTTTTAAGCTGATGGATAAGGAGAATCGAGGCTATCTTTCTCAAGCGATGGTAACGCGAAATTACTCGGCGGTAACTGCTGCTTGCACGATTACTCCCCGTCAATTGTTCTTAGAATTGGGCGGTTTTGATGAGGATGATTTTGCTGTTGCTTACAATGATGTCGATTACGGATATCGATTGTTAGAACGGGGTTATCGGTGTGTGTATTGTCCCGATGCGGAGTTGTTGCACAAAGAGGGAACTTCGAGAGGTTTTACTGATAATCCTCAAGAAGTTGCGTCTTTTCGGCGCAAGTATGCGGGGAAAACTGACAGTTTTTACAGTCCTCATTTGTCCTTAGAAGATGAGTATTTTCATATTCAACCCCGACGGGTGTTTATGAAGGAAGAAGGTTCGGCAACGAGCAATGTGCGGGATGTAGCGGATGTAACGGATGTAGCGGATGAAAGAGAGCAGGAAGAGTTAAGATTTGATGATTCCCGTGTGTTATCAGTAGCCAAACATTCTATTCATCCTGTTAGGGTTTTGATGTGCAGCAATTCGCTGGATTTCACGGGGGCGCCGCTGCATCAGTACGAGATTGCGGTGAAATTGGCGGCTGAGGGTGTGATTTTGCCGATCGTACTTTGCGCCACAGATGGCCCCCTGCGCCAAGCTTACGAACAACAGGGAATTGAAGTAATAGTGCGAAACAATCCCCTCGAACACATCTACCAGCGCGATGCTTACGATGAAGCTATCCGCAGTTTTAGCAAGGAAATTGAAAGTTTAAAAGTAGACGCAATTTATGCCAATACTTTAGAAAACTTCTTTGTAGTTGATGCGGCGCACCAAATCGGAGTTCCGGCGGTGTGGAACGTGCACGAAAGCGAACCTTGGCAAACTTATTTTAACAGGTTTGGTTCGGAGATTGCGGCGAGAGCTTTGGAATGTTTCCGCTTTCCTTACAAGTTAATTTTTGTGGCGGATGCAACGCGGGACAGGTATTTGCCTCTCAACAGCCACCACAATTTTACAGTGATTCACAACGGCTTAGATTTGAGCAAACTGGAAAATTCCGAGAATTCAGAAGATGCTAGAAACACTTTAGGTGTGGCAGCAGAAGATGTGGTATTGTTGCTGCTGGGAACTGTTTGCGAACGGAAAGGCCAGCAAGATTTAGTTCAAGCGCTTTCACTTTTGCCTGAGAAATGGCACAATAAGATTAGGTGTTTCATTGTGGGCGATCGGCCGAGTATTTACAGCAATAAATTAGCCGAGATGGTGAACGCATTGCCGGAAGAGTTGCGACAAAGGGTGACAGTAGTCCCGGAAACCGGGGAACCAGGAAAATATTACAAAGCGGCGGATATTTTTGTTTGCACTTCTCGTGTCGAAAGTTTTCCGCGAGTGATTTTGGAAGCGATGGCCTGCGATTTACCAATTATTACATCGCCAGTTTTTGGAATTAAGGAACAAGTGAGGCCGGGAATTAACGGTTTGTTTTATACGCCGGATCGTCCGGATCAATTACTGGCAGCTTTGATTAGTTTGTTGGAGGATAAATCTTTGCGCCAGCAGTTGGCGGGAAATGCTAAATATGTCTTGGATTCACTGAATACTTTTGAGGAGATGACTCAAGCTTATGCAGACATTTTCTGCGAAGCATATTTCAGCAGTCATTAATTAATTGGTAATATCAAATCTGGCTGTACCGGAATTATTAAACCGCAGAGAACACAGAGGACACAGAGGGAGAAAATCGAGAGAATGAAGAGATGAATTATTCTAATAAAGACCGGATTTGATATAATTGGTAGTACAGGGGAAGGAGAAACGAAGACTTGCGGAACATATTGAAAATCCAGACATCTATACTATAAAACAATCAAAAATGAACGATGAAAAAATGACCGATCGCCCAAGAGTAGATTACGAAAATGCGTGGGACAGTTACGCCCAACAGTGGCAAGAAACTAATCCCGAACTTTCCCATATTGGCGACGAATGGATCGGGAAAGCTGCTGGTGCGGCCAACTCCTTAGCCGAATACGAAGCGCTGATCGAACAAGAATTTATTGCACCGTACATCAAACCAGAACATACGGTTTTAGAAATTGGTATCGGTGGCGGAAAAACTGGTTCGCTGTTGCTGAAATATTGCGATCGCCTAATTTGCGCCGATATTTCCAGTCAAATGCTGCAAGCAGCCCGATCGCGCTTGGGAGTCGATCGCGTTTCCTACGTCAAACTCGACGGTTTAACGCTAGATGGCATCGCCCAGGGTGCAGCCGATGTCTGCTTTTGCTACGATACCATGGTACACGTAGAAGCCGTAGACATATTCAACTACCTAACTCGCATTCCAAAACTGCTGCGGGGCGATCGCATTTGTGTCTTCCACCACGGCAATATCCTCAGCGAATTAGGGTGGCAAAAATTTGCCGGCGAGTGGGACAAAAACTTGCTAGGGCGCAGAGATGGCACTGCATTCTCAGTAATGACCGATACAATTATGGAAAAATTTCTCAACCATTTAAACTATGAAATTCTCCTGAAAAATACATCTTCAGTACCGCGAGATTGCATCTGGATTTGCAAAGCTCCCTTAGTCTAAATTGCAGAGTAAAAACTTTGAAAAATAGGATTTGTATCCAAGTCTAGATCCCCCTAAATCCCCCTTAAAAAGGGGGACTTTGACGCTCTTTTTCCCTTAAGAAGGAAGACTTTGACCCTCTTGTCTCCCCCTTCACAAAGGAAACTTTAACGCTCTCATTCTCCCCCTTATAAGGGTAACTTTAACACTCTTGTCCCCCCGACCTAAGGGGGGTTAGGGGGGATCCAGAGACTAATCTACAATGCTTTAAAAATATGCGCGCTCTTAAAATCAGAGCTTTGCAGTAACTAAAGCCAACTATTTTTTTCTTCCTTACATCCGTTACTAAATCAGTTGCCGAACTTCCTTCCACAATGAAAGCATTATTTCTCCACCCCAACTTCCCCGCTCAATACCGGCACATTATCACGGCATTAGGCGCAAATCCCAAAAATCAAATTGTTTTCGGCACTAAAAACGAGCGTCCAGAATGGGAAATTCCCGGAGTTCGCAAAGCAGCATTTACCCCCAGCCGCGAACCCCACGCCCAGACTCACCAATACGTGCGCCCTTTAGAAAGTGCCGTCATCTACGGACAAGCCGTATTTAGAATGGCAGAACAACTCAAAGCTGACGGTTTTGTACCCGATGTAATCTGCGGGCATTCAGGTTGGGGGCCGACACTATTTGTCAAAGAAGCTTTTCCAAATACGCCACTTTTGTGTTATTTCGAGTGGTTTTATCACGCCATTGGTTCCGACGCAGATTTCGATCCGGCGGAACCTTTAAGCGTTGACGACATGGCGAGAATTAGAATCAAAAATGCGCCGATTCTGATCGATTTATATTCTTGCGATTGGGGTTTGTCGCCGACTTATTGGCAGCGATCGCAATTCCCGCCAGAATTACAACAAAAATTATCCGTACTCCACGACGGCGTAGACACCGATTACTTTAAACCAGATCCCGGTGCTAAACTAATTTTACCGAATTTAGATTTGTCCGGCGTTGATGAAATTGTCACCTACGTATCGCGGGGAATGGAACCTTACCGCGGCTTTCCAGAGTTCATTGAGTCGATCGCCTACGTGCAAGAACGCCGCCCCAACTGTCACGTTGTAATTGTTGGTTCAGACAGAGTTTGTTACGGCCGTTCCCTACCCAACGGCGAGTCTTACAAAGACCATATGCTCAAAAAAGTGCCGCTAGATATGTCGCGAGTGCACTTTGTCGGGCCGCTACCTTACGGACTGTATTTAAAAGTAATTCAAGCATCCGACGTACACGTTTATTTAACCAGACCTTTCGTGCTATCTTGGTCGATGATTGAATCTCTATCGGCAGGATGTTTAGTAATCGGTTCCGATACAGGCCCGGTGAGAGAAGTTATCCGCGATGGAGAAAACGGTTTAATCGTCGATTACTTCTCGCCGAAACAAGTAGCCGATCGCATTGACGAAGTTTTAGACCATCCTACCCGCATGGCAGAAATTCGCGTCAAGGCCCGTCAAACCGCCCTAGAACGCTACAGTTTAGCTAATATGTTACCGCAGCAGTTACAATTGATCGAGCAGGTTGCAAGTCGATCAATGCCGCCGACAGTTGGTACGCAGCCAGAACGAGAATTGGCCGCATCTTTTGGAGTGAGAATTTAGTGCGATCTTAAGGTACGTAGTTGGGCTTGGGCCCTCTTTCCTAATATTATAAAGAGCGCTGAAGCGCAACAACGTACCTAATTTGTATGACGACAATAAAACCGCCCCGCTTATTAAGGGGCGATCGAGTCAGGTACACAGCGGAAATTCTACATAATCTTAGGAACCTTAAAAAACTCCCCATCGCGATCGGGAGCACCAGCCAAAATACTCTCGCCGTTAGCAAAAGGTTGCAAATCGTCCGATCGCATAACATTGCTAACATCGATCGCCCGAGTTGTCGGTTTTACCTTACTCGTATCCAGTTCGCTCAACTGCTCAAAATAATCCAAAATACCGTTCAGTTGACCAGTAAACTGCTCTTCTTCTTCCGGCGTTAATTCCAATCGGGCTAAATTTGCTACTTTCCGAACTTCTTCTTTGTCAATCATAAAAATTGGGAATTGGGAATTGGGAATTTGGCATTGGGAATTGGGAATTGGGCATTGGGAAGAAGGGATTGGGAATAAGGCATTGATTATTTGTTGTTATTAGCCAAATTACTAACTACTAACTATTATCAATTCCCCATTCCCCATTCCCCATTCCCCATTCCCCATTCCCCATTCTCATCATAGTTAAAAATACACATCAATTTGCGATCGCCCTGTCGTCTTCAGCCAATTCTGCACCTCAATGTAATTGTTCGGCGCCAAACGAATAGCCTCCTTCCAGTAATCCGCAGCTTTGTCAAACAGCCCTTCCGCCGCTTCAACATTGCCAGCTTCCTTTTCCCTTTCCCCTTGATAGTGGTAAATCACAGCAATATTGTTCAGCGCTTGCGGCATTCTGGGATTCAGTTCAAGCGCTTCGCTGTAATACTCCAAAGCTTTATCGTGTTCGCCGTTGCTAGTATGGATCAGACCCATATTGTACAATACATAACTGCGATCGTAAGGATCTTCTTCCAGCTTCAGCGCTTCAGTATAATTGTCCAGCGCTTCAGCATATTCGCCATCAGCTTGAGCCGACATACCATCCCGATAATAAGCAAAAGCTTCCTTCGCCTTCTTTTTCGCGGGCATAATCTTCAGGATGATATCAGCCATTACCGTGAAACTTTTGTCAATAAAGTTATCGTTGCGTTGAGTTCTTGGCATATGCGATTCTTTTGGTTAGTGGCTAATCTCAAAAATTAGCGGGTAAAGTTTTCCTATGAATACTTGCACAACAATTTTAGTTGAGAGTTGTGCTGAGGATGCGAAAAAGACTTGTGAGACACAAGAACAAACTTGACAACACGCGCAAGTCCTATCTATTGTAGATAACTATTGCAAGACTTACAAAAAAAACATATTTTTTTTACATATTTAAACTTTTATTAAGTTTTCAAAGTTCAATACTTCGGACAATTTTAGATCTCATCGAGTATCTCAAACCCTTGATGGCTATAGGGCTGACTATTTTTTCAATCTTTAAGTCTAGCCCGCTCGTTTCAAAAAATCATTAAAAATGCCATGGCTTACTCGCGATACGACTTACAGAGTCGTTAAAAAAACTGTCCGAACTATTGAAAGTTCAGCCAACACTGAAAAGCTTTTGGGAAAAAAGTAGGGTACGGTTCAATTGAGGGTAACAGTTTGCGAGCGATCGGTGTAAGGTGAAGGCTGTCGCCTTAGTCCTAATTCGCCCCCCAAAGCATGAGTCCGAGCCAATCAGTCTTGGGGTTGGCATTTGCTAGATGCGATGGCGCAGGGGTTTCAGCCAGATTTCACCATTGCTGATGTCGGGACGGGATTGAGAGCAGGTCAGAAAGAAGTCCTGCCTGATACTCCTTGTCATGGAGATATTTTTCAGATCCAACAACAATTTGAGACAGTTGTTGACAATTGCTAATTAGCATGGTAATGTCAGACTATTCCAGCGTAAAAAATGTTAATTTTTCAAGCAGGATCAGGCAGTCAGGGTAATTGTATTCATTTGTAGTAAAAATAAGTTGGAAGTATTAATTAGGTAATGTCGTATCGTATTGTTGCTTATATCACCGCCTATTCAGATAAAACTGCCCTTGAGCGGTGTATCGCTTCTCTTAAGTGTCAAACTTATTCGATCGAGAAAATCTTAATAGTCGATAACTCGCCTCATGTTTTGTTGTCTCCTGAAGAATTAGACGAATCTATTATCGTCAAATCTTATCCCCAAAACATCGGCATTTCTGGCGGTTTACGAGTGGGTATTGAATGGTCTATTAAAAATGAATTTGATTTTATTTGGACTTTCGATCAAGATACTGAACCTTCACCAGATGCTTTAAAAAGATTAATTGAAACCTATGATAATCTCAAAGAAGCTCATCAAAAAATTGGAATTATTGCTCCACTTCCTGTTGATAGAGTCACAGGACAACAATGGAATGGAATGATCTTAGATAAGTATCAACTAAAACAATTTCTTATAAACGATCAAATCCCTGAAATTTATAAATGTGATGCCGTTATTACAGCAGGTTCTCTTATTTCCATTCAAGCCGCTCACAATACTCCCTTTCCTAATGAAAATTTATTTATTGAAGCAGTTGATTGGGAATATTGTCTAAAATTAAAGAAACAAAATTATTCTATATTTGTCAATAGAAATATTGTTCTAAAACAACGATTTGGAGAGACTCAAGAAGTTAATTTATTTTATCCTAAAATAAAAATAATGCGATTGAATTGTTCTCCGTTGCGTTACTACTACCGATGCAGGAATAACACCTTTGTCGAACTTAGTCTCGCTATGGAGAACAAACTATTGATTATGTTTAGTATTCATAGAATTAAAATTATGATTAATTTAGTTATTAAAATCTTGCTATTAGAAAACCTATCAAGAAGATTGAAAATTTGGGCTTGTCTGCGCGGAACTTATGATGGTTTCAGAGGGAACTTAGGAAAAACCTGGGTATAATCTACAAGGATGAGCCCGAGCCAATCAGTCGCAGCCAGTTTACCGCTTGATGCTCGCCAGAAAATAGCGATCGTGATATTGGCAAAGACAAAGTACGCACCCACACTATTAGTAGCGTTGGCGATCGGCTACCAGAGGTAACGCACCCTACAGATAGAGTCTTTGCGTAAGTCCTGTACTCTTTACCCCTTCCCCCTTTCCCCTTCCCCCTTCCCCCCAACAGCAGTAACAAAAATACGTGGGGCAATGCGTGAGATATGTTATAGTAAACAGTCAGCCTAAATAGTTAGGTTTCAAATTGTTGTGTATTATATCAGGAAACCAAAATGCTCAGAACCGATGTAATTCAAAAAATAATCGACAAGAAAAAAGCCCTGAGGTATTTAGAAATCGGCGTAAATAATGGCGATAGTTTTTTCCCGATCGAGATCGCTCAAAAGGTGGGAGTAGATCCTAGTTTTGCATTTTCTGAAGAACGTAAATTGGAATGGGCTAGTAAAAATCTATGTAATGCAACAGCGGAATATATAGACGCCACTAGCGATGCTTTTTTTGCAAGTGCCAATCCGATCGAACGGTTTGATGTAGCATTTATCGATGGATTGCATACCTACGAACAATCATTGCAAGATGTCCTGAATACCTTGGACAACCTCAATGAAAATGGCGTAATAGTCATGCATGATTGCAAACCACCCCATGTCCTCGCAGCCTGTCCAGCTCAGTCTCTGCAAGCTGCGATCGACATGAATTTACCTGGATGGGATGGCAACTGGTGTGGTGATGTCTGGAAAACGATTTGTTATCTAAGAAGTAATCGCAAAGATTTGCGAGTCTTTGTGTTGGATTGCGATTTTGGCTTAGGCATAGTTATGAAAGGAAAGCCTGATATAGATCTAAACTTGAGCAAAGATGAATTGGATAAAATGACTTATGAAGATGTTCTCAATGGTAAAGAAAATTTTCTTAACTTAAAAGATGAAAACTATTTGTTTGAGTTCTTAGAAACAATCTAATTCACTATCCACTACTCACTATTCACTAATTTAATTATAGCGGTTCTCAGAAAGGTTAGGTACGTTGTTGGGAAGAAGGCCCTATACGTTTAAGCGGTTATACAAGCTGTCAGGCACACCTCATCTTTTTGAGAAAGGCTATATGCAAGCTGATATTTTTTATTAAGATGGCATTCGTCGCAGGTGGTTATATTCCGACACCCCCTGTATCTAGTTCTATTTTGAGTCAGATCGCAAGAATACAAATACCACTCAGAAACAAATGAGAATCAAGTAGATGTTTTCAATTGGTCAACGCGACGAATTACTGGCGATCGCCGGTATTCTCGACCCAAAGCTGACAGCAATCGCTATCAGCTTTGATGTACCTTTAATGATGGCAGAATTTGCCGTGCAGTGCTACCTTAAAACTGCCATTTTTGAACCATGCCAAAAGTAGCAATGTTTTGCCCCAAAATCAAGGTCAGCCACAAAAAAGCCTAAATTCTCCAGGTCTAAACCAGCTTTAATGCCCGCAACCTATAATTAAAAATAACCGCGTAATTTTCACAAAGAGAAACACATGGCTCCAAATCCCGGGATTATGCAAGCCGTCGAGCAACTTGGCTACCGCGTTACGGTTGGAGACGTGGCGGCAAAAGCTGGATTAGATGTCAATTTTGCCCAGCGAGAACTGTTAACGCTGGCCTCCGAAGCAGGTGGGAACCTGCAAGTAGCAGAATCCGGCGACATTGCCTACATATTTCCCAACAACTTTCGAGATATTTTGCGAAACAAATTCTTGCGCTTGCAGTTGCAGGAATGGTGGCAAAAAATCTGGCGAGTCCTATTTTACTTGATTAGAATATCTTTTGGCGTAGTGCTGGTAGCTTCCATCCTTTTAATTGTTGTTGCTATTACGCTTTTACTCTCCAGCATGAATAGCGACAATAACGGCGGAGGCGGCGGAAGCGGAGGCGAAAGTGGAGGTGGCGGCGGAGGCTTTTTCTTTTTTCCCTACTTCTGGAACGACTTAATCTGGATCTTTTACTGGAACCATGATGAACCATACCAGCAGCGATCGCGCGATCGCGCTCAAAAACCCCAAATGAGTTTTCTGGAAGCAGTTTTCTCATTTATATTTGGAGACGGCAATCCCAATAAAAATCTAGAAGAGCGCAAGTGGAGCGATATAGCCACCGCAATTCGCAACAACCGAGGCGCAGTCGCAGCCGAACAAATTGCGCCCTATCTCGACAATCTCGGACAGGGATACGCCCGAGAATACGAAGAATATATGTTACCAGCTCTCGCCCGTTTTGACGGCCGCCCCGAAGTCAGTCCCGAAGGCCAAATCATCTACCATTTTCCGCAATTGCAAACCACAGCCATCCTGCAAAATCCTCAACCAACAGGAGCTTATTTGCGAGAAATGCTGTGGCGTTTCAGTCACGCCGACTCCGGCCAAATCATGCTCGCAGCAGGTTTAGGAGCCGTCAATCTTGTCGGTGCGTTAGTTTTGGGAAACTTATTGACTAAAAGTGCGATCGCAGGTGGATTCATCGGCTTCGTCAGCGGTATTTATCCACTGCTGCTGATTTACGGCGTCGGATTTCTGACAATTCCCTTAATCAGGTACTTCTGGATTCAGTGGAAAAATAGCCAGATAGAAGCTCGAAATCGCGATCGGCAGCAGCGAGCCATGTTATTAAACCAACCCGATGCCAACTTGCAGCAAAAACTGGCCTACGCCCAGGAATTTGCAGGCGAAAACGTTCTGACTGGAGAAGACCTAGCTTATACCACAGAAAGCGAATTAACTCAACAAGAACTAGAACAATCAGCCAAAATAGATGCTGAATGGCAGCGGCGAATTGGGCGATCGGATAATGTATAGCCCGAAGAATCAGGAAGGCAACACACAGATTTTTTCATAGTCCACGGAGGTGGACTTTGTTTTTGTAGTCGCGGTTTCTAACCGCCGGAGACTAGAAGTCTTCTGAGAATTGATCTTAGGTACGTAGTTGCGCTTCAGCGCTCTTTGCTTATATTAGGAAAGAGCGCTCAAGCGCAACTACGTACCTTGTATTGGCGTTGCTGCTGCAACGGTATGAACGACTCAATGTGAAAAAATGAAACAAACCAGTCAGTCAATATAGCTGAATTTTCAAGTTACCCATTTTCATCCCCTGATTAAACAACGCCAAAATCATTTATTTTGAATACTAGAATCTGTTGTTTTTCTCATTCTTTAACAATCTTAGGTCGTTTAAAAATCAAACAATTTTGGTCGTATTTCGAGTCATGTCGCAGAGCTACAAGTTCCCACCCATCCTCCCCCAACTGATTGACAAATAAATGTAGCGAGCCTTGTTTCCAATCTCGCAGCTCCTCACCATTTACATATAAACTAATCAGCTTATTTCCAAAAGGATACATATTCGCATCCACAAATAAATACTCCCACTTTTGCATAGCAATCCTTAATTTAGTGATTAGTGATTAGTGATTAGTTATTAGTTATTTGTTGGTAGTTGTTAGGTATTGTTGGTGAATTGTGAGTTGCTACTAATGACAAATAACCAATAACCAATAACCAGTAACAAATAACCAATAACAAAGGTGTAGCAATTACTGCACAGCAATTCTAGCCAAAGCAGCACCCCGATAATAGTGCAACAAAATCTGCTGGTAGCCGTATCCCTGCCTAGCCAAATTGTAAGCCCCCCACTGACTCATTCCCACAGCGTGACCGAAACCTTTGCCAGCAACTTGAAAACCCGTAGGAGGCTGCCCGCTATTTCTCCCACTAAAAATCCCGCCGTACTGAGGAATCACAGTAAAGCGGGTACTCCTCAAATTTAGAACCCGACGCAAATCTGCGCCACTCATGACCCTAGAACCGCCATCTCCGACTACTTTCATCGTCAAAACGCTGCCGTAAGCAGTAGCGCGTTCTGGCTTCATCGAGATCACATTCCCAACACCAGAAATCCTGTTGCTGATTTGAGCGCGGGAAAAATTTTCTTTCCATTGGTAAACCGGCGCCCCTTGGTCAAAATCCGGAACAGCCCGCAAATAAGGCAGGGGTTCCGTCCACACATCCTCAACGTTCTCAGTATGTCCGCCAGAGGCAGAGTGGAAAACAGCTAAAATAATCTGACCGTTGTAGGTGAGAACCTGACCAGCGGTGGCATCGACTGCGGCATAAGTACCCGAAGATTCTGTTTGCAGTCCTTTGTAAACCTGCGAAGATTGAGTATCGTCCACATCGTAAAGGTCGGTTTCGCTTTTGAGGCGCTTGTGGAGAGCGTAGGAACGGGCGGCGACTGCTTGAGCTTTCAAAGCCTCTTGAGGCCAATTGCCACTCATTTCGGCGCCGAGAACGCTGTAGAGATACTGTTCGATATCGACGTAGTTGACGGCAGTCAAGGCTCCTTTTTCGGGAACTAGAAGCGTGCGTCCCCGATACCATCGATCGCCAATCCAAACATAACCGTTTGCGGTCGGCTCGATCCAAATTTGATTAGCAGCCCAGCGGCCAATTGCCACAGTTCCCGATCGAAATTGAGCTGACTGAGAACTGTTTGCCGGCAGTTCCCCCAAATTGCGCCCGCTGCTGTCGCGGATGGCAGCCTTAGTAGAACTGCCGACTTTGATTTGACTCGTCCCGTCTTGTACCGCCACTCGCAAAATTAGCGAGGCCTGCGCTGGGGCTACCATCACCAGCCAAAACAACAGCCCCATCCAAAAGTAGCGTTTTTTTAATGTCGAAACAACGGAAGTAAAGAACACTCCTGACTGCATTTTAAAATTTTCCTCCTGTGCTGTATGAGCTTGACAATTTTTAAGAGTTCGGGAAGGTTCGGGAAAAAGGAAGGAGAACGGCAGAAAGAAAACGTTAGAATTGGGTTTAGCACTTTGTGCGTCAAAAATGATTGGAGCGACTAGATCCTGGCAGCAACAGCGATTTATCCCGGTTCCTGCCTGCGAATAATTCCTTTATGTCAGATTGGCCGCACCTGGATATTTGTAACATATTTTTTAAGATTTAATTGAGGTGATTTGACTCTTGCAGATTACATTTCTCGGAACTAGCTCCGGCGTCCCCACGCGATCGCGCAACGTATCCAGCATCGCCCTGCGCTTGCCCCAGCGAGCCGAACTCTGGCTGTTTGACTGCGGCGAAGGAACCCAGCACCAATTCCTCCGTAGCGAGCTAAAAGTCAGCCAACTGAGCCGGATTTTCATCACTCACCTGCACGGCGACCACATTTTCGGCTTAATGGGTTTGCTGGCTAGCTGCGGTTTGGCGGGGAATGTCAAGCGTATCGATCTTTACGGGCCTCCGGGACTTGAAGAATATTTGCAAGCTGGCGTTCGCTATTCTCAAACTCATTTTTCTTACCCGGTGAAGGTACACAAAAGTCACGAGGGAGTTGTCTATGAAGACGACGAATATATTGTTACTTGCGCTCCTTTAAAACACCGAGTTACTGCTTTTGGTTATCGAGTAACTGAGAAAGACCGTCCGGGACATTTCGATGTCGAAAAAGCCAAGGCTGTGGGCATTCCTTCCGGGCCAGTTTACGGCGAATTAAAACAAGGAAAGACAGTCAAGTTATCGGACGGGCGACAGTTTAAAGGCAGTGATTTTTGCGGCCCGGATCAAGTTGGGCGAAAGTTTGTTTACTGTACCGACACGGTTTTTTGTGACAGCGCGGTGGAATTGGCGAAGGATGCGGATTTGTTGGTGCACGAAGCGACTTTTGCCCATCAAGATGCTCAAATGGCCTTCGATCGCCTGCACTCAACTTCGACGATGGCCGCTCAAGTTGCTTTGCTCGCTGGGGCGAAACAGTTAATCATGACGCATTTTAGCCCGCGTTATGCTCCGGGAAATGCGATCGTCCTGGATGATTTGCTCAAGGAAGCCCAGGCAATTTTTCCGAATACGAAAATGGCCTATGACTTTTTGAGTTATGAAATACCCAGGCTTGTTGAAAAGTAGGATTAAAGTTAATCTGTAGGGTGCGTCGCCATCAAAAGTTATTTTGTTATTTTCCACCATTTAATGGGGAGGAATTAATTTTTGATAATATCCACAATGAAGGAATTTCTAAACAAGAGTGGTTGGGAAAATTTTATTGTTTGGCGATCGAATTTTAGCTAAAAGGAGATGAAACAATGTTAGATTTGTATGATTTGCTCGGAAAAATCAAGCAAAGATCGTCTTTATACTTGGGGAAGCGATCGCTTAGTCATCTTCATGTTTTTTTGGACGGTTATACCTTTGCCCGCCGTCAACTTGGCATTCCTGTAACAGAACAAGAAACAAAGTTTGAGGAGTTTCAAGAATGGATAGAGAATCGATTTAACCAAGCAGATACTCAATCTTGGAGTCGCATTATTCTTTTTTATTCTGAGGATGAAGCGGATGCACTGAAGCGCTTTTTTGATTTATTTGAAGAATTCTTGAATAGCGAACAGTTGCCAAAAGATGATGCAACAAATAATTGCAAAATGTCTGATGAGTTGAGTGTTGTAGGTGTAAATGGTTGAGTCGGGTATTGAGAGGGATGGGAAAGGGCGATCGCACTTTCGGACAAAAAGGGCGATCGCACTTGAAAAAAAGAACAATTGCGCTACACTCAAAGCATTATAAGACTGCTTTGAGGTATTGCGTTACAGGTTTCAAATCGATGTCATCGTTGGAAGTCAGTATTTTAAATAGATGGCGCGGGATACCGGCCGCAATCAAAGCTGCTAAATCGCGATCGAGCTTTGAGAAGTCCTCATAAATGCCCACAAACTGAGTTACGCAAGCTAAAGATTCATTTTTCGGGTCATTGATTCCCGTGTATTTGTACTGAATATCAAAACCTGCTTTTTCGCCAATTTCTTCGATATCCCAGTCTACAAGATCTAGGGCGATCGCTTCAACGGCTAGGGCAATATGACCGGGCGGTATGGTGTCAAGAGGCTCGCAGCACCAGCCCTCAGAATGGTTCCAGACACTCTTACCTTGAGATTCTCGAATTTTCATGTATTTTCCCTCACTGAAATCAGAGTACACGCACCCTATCAGAGTAAATCTTCTTCAGATAGGTGGGCTATTTTCATTAAGGCTCTCAAGGTTCCAACTTTCAAATCTTGATTGCGGTGAACAGGAATTGACAAAATTTGGTCTAATTCTGGGTTTTCATAGATATGATGACTGCCAGTAATTCTTCTCAAAACCCAATTTTTATGCTCTACTATTTTGCAAAGTTGTTTGCCAGAAATAGATTTCATACAGCAATCTCCACAATTTTATCTGTGGAGGCAACTGTTTCACGACTATTAGCAACTTCGAGCCAGCCGACTATAGCATCTTTTAAATTAATCATCACTTCTTCGATAGTGTCTCCTTCAGTAATGCACCCCGGCAGTGCGGGAACTTCTGCCCAATAGCCACCTTCTTCTGCTGGATGAATGATTGCTCTAATTTTCATACATTTATTCAGTTATTTGTTAAGCCTATGATAGCAAATATCAATTAAATATAGCGGTTCTCAGAAAGATGAGGTACGTTGTTGGGCTTCAGCCCTCTTAGTCTAAGCGGTTATACTGATGCCAGTCATACCTCATCTTTTTGAGAAAGGCTATATATAGCATTTATTGTAAAAATGAGTTATCTGTAGGGTGCGTCGCCATCAAAAATCATCAAAAAAATCGACAATCTCATAGCGACGCACCTTTCAAAATCTCAGGTCACTGAATATATAGCATATTTCAGGTTTATGTGGTATACACAATATTGAGAGTTCCCGTGTAAGGTGCGACGGGATCTATCTGCAAGTTTTATCTAAGATATCGCAGCGACGCGCACCCTACCAAAGACCAAAGAATATAGCTGCTATTGTACTTTATGAAGCTGGAATCTGCTGTAATACTGTAAACTATATTAACCCCAAATATTTAAAATTACCATGATAATTGAATTTGGCACATTAGGCTTAAAACTAGCACAAGCCGTCGCGCCTAAACTTGCAGAAATAGGATTCAAAGAAGCTATGAAGAAATTCAATCCTAGTGATTTTGAAAAAGCTTGGACTTGTGGCATTAAAACTGCCAATAAAACCCATGAATTATTCTATCCTTGCGAACAAGGCTTAGTCGAAAGTTTTCTAGAAAAATTCTTTACCGGCGCCGCACTGCCAGAACTCCTGAAACCTTTCAACAACCAAGGAACGCCTCAAGTTGATTTGTTAGTTGCAGCTTTTAATGCGACAGTCGCAGACAACAAAAAAATTCAAGACAGATTCATGCCAGAAAAAGTGTATGACTGGCTGGATGTTTTTGCAAAAACCTATTTCGAGAAAACAAATTGTTATTTAAGTTTTCAGGTTGCTAAAGCCGACTACTTTAAGCAAGTGGCTAACTGGTTTGATGATGTCAAATTTGCTGGCATTGCCGTCGAAGGCCAGGAAATCGAAAAATCAGAAAAATTGGCTCAGATTTTTGTGATGCCCGATGTCTTGGAAGATATAAATACTCATATAAGCTTGGATATTGAAGACTTAGAGGCAGGCAAAAATCTGCAATTATTGCAACGAGAAAGTCGCTCGGGCAGAAAGTTTTTAGCATCGCAATTATTGAATCAAAATCGATCGCATAAATTTGTACTGCTGGGCGCGCCCGGTTCTGGCAAAACAACATTACTCAGTTTTTTTGCGGTGATGTTAGCTCAGAAATATCCAGAAAAAATCGGCTGGGATGCTGAGAGAGATTGCTTGCCGATTTTGATTAAAATTCGCGACTTTGCTAGGCTTTCAGATATCAGTCTCCTCGAATACGCGCGCCAGTTTGCAGAAAAAACTATGTCTGTGAAACGGCTGCCCGAAGGCTTTTTTGAGTATTGGCTGGCTGACGGTAGGGCGATGATTTTGTTGGATGGATTGGATGAAGTTGTCGAAGAATCCAAGCGCTACGCCGTAGTGCAGCAGATTGAGAATTTTTTGGGACAGTATAATCAAAATCTGGCAATTATTACTTCTCGCCCTGCGGGTTATAAGCGCGATTTTTTTAATAGTTCCGAGTTTGAGCACTATCAGTTACAACTGCTTGATGATGCTAAGGTTGATGAGTTTATCGATCATTGGTACGACAGCCGCGTTCGAGATCCGGCGGAAGCTCAACGCCGTAAAGAAAGTATTAAAAAAGCTCTGGATGATAATGACCGGATTAAATTGTTGGCGAGAAATCCGTTGTTGCTGACAATCATTGCTTTGATTCACCGCTATCAAGCGGTACTGCCGAGGGCCCGTCACAAGCTTTATGAGAAGGCTGTGGAGACGCTATTAAAGTGTTGGGATGCCAACAAAAAAATAACTGAGCAGTCGTCATTCAAATGTTTAGATGCAGACGACTTACGGCGGCTGATGGAAATTCTCGCCTATTGGATTCACACTCAGGGTAGTACGGATAATCCTGAAGGCGGAACGCTGATTGCCAAGGATGATTTGTTGGAGCAGTTAACTCAGAACATTAAAACCAAAAAACAGGTTGAACGGTTCCAGGCAAGAGAGGAAGCTAGACGATTTGTAGATTTTATTCAACAGCGAACGGGATTGCTCAACGAACAAGGACAAGATTTGTATGCTTTTGTACACAAGACTTTTCAAGAATATTTGTGCGCTCAGGAAATTGCCTATCAGGCAGATGATGACGGTGATTTTGAGATTATCTTGAATCATATTCGAGACAATTTGCACGATGCTCACTGGCGGGAGGTGTTGCTGTTATTGATTGCTCAACAAAAACCGAAGAAAGCGGCGAAAGCGATGCGGGCAATTTTGGCGGCGAATAGTGAGTACGAGGAATGGTTGCACCGTGACTTGTTTTTTGCTGGCAGTTGCCTTGCTGAAAATATTAAAGAGTTAAAGGTGGTAGATTCCAGTCTCACTGTGGAGATTTTGGAGAAGTTGGTTGAGTTGGAGGTAATGGGTGAGAAACAGGTTGGTGAGAAAGTTCACTCTCAGGTTTTTCAAATTCTTTGCAGCATGAATGAGACTGAGTTTGAGGCGCAAACTTTGGAGCTTTTGAAAGCAAAGGGTGTTGATGAAAATCGGTTTTGGAGATATCAAGTAGAATTAGGGGAAAAAGAAGCCGCCATCAGTTTTTTGTTACTACGTCTCGAAAATGAGAATGGGAATGTGCGTCATGAGGCAGTAGAAGCCTTGGGTAAGTTGGGACATCCTTCAGAAGGCATTATTCGCGCCCTACTGCTATGTCTCGAAGATGCGGATTTTATTGTGCGTCATAAGGCAGCAGAAGCCTTGGGTAAGTTGGGACATCCTTCAGAAGCCGTCATTAGTACCTTGGTGTTATGGCTCGAAGATAAGGATAAGGATGTACGTTTGTTGGTAGCAGAAGCTTTCGGCAGGTTCGGAAATGCTTCAGAAACAGTCATTAGTGCCTTGGTATTACGTCTCCAAGATGGGGATTATAGTGTGCGTCGTGAGGCAGCAGAAGCTTTGGGTAAGTTGGGAAATGCTTCAGCAGTAGTGATCACTTCCCTGCTGCTACGTCTCGAAGATGGGCATGACTCAGTGCGTAGGTCAGCAGCATCTGCCTTGGGTGAGCTAGGAAATCCTTCAGAAGCCGTCATCAGCGCCCTACTGTTACGTCTCGAAGATGAGGAGGAGTGGGTGCGTAGCTCGGCAGCATCTGCCTTGGGTGAGCTAGGAAATCCTTCAGAAGCCGTGATCAGTGCCTTGCTGATATGTCTCGAAGATGGGGATTGTATTGTGCGTGCTTCGGCAGCAGAAGCCTTGGGTAAGTTGAAAAATGCTTCAGAATCAGTTATCAGCGCTTTGCTGCTATGTCTCGAACATGAAATTAATAAGGTTCGTTACTTTGCAGCAGAAGCCTTGGGTAAGTTGGGAAATGCTTCAGAAGCTGTCATTAGTGCCTTGCTGCTACGTCTCAGAGATGGGAATCCTACGGTGCGTTACTTTGCAGCAGAAGCCTTGGGTAAGTTGGGAAATGCTTCAGAAGCCATCATCAGTACATTGTTACTATGTCTCGAAGGTCGAAAGGGTTGGCTGCGTCCTGAGGTAGTAGAAGCCTTGGGTAAGTTGGGGCTGAAATCTAGTGAGATTTTGCCTGCTGTCGTGCAATGGATCGATCGCCACCAACATACACCATACGTCGGTTCAGGTATTGATGTGTTGTGGGATTTGGTCGGGAGTTAGGGAAATTGATCCAAAATCCCCAATTGGTCGATCGCCCCCAAGGACGGCTTCGACTGCTTAGGACGGCGAATGGTTGCTACAATCGGTAAAGGTAAACGTTGTGGCTCACACTACAGCCCCTAATGCTGCAAACTAAAGCTAATTATTAAAAATCTGCCTCTCCTGCCATGTTTAAAAATCTGCTAGGCGACCCCAACGCGCGCAAACTGAGAAAATTTCAGCCTTGGGTAGCTGATATCAATATCTTGGAAGAAGACTTCCGTGCTCTCTCAGACGACGCTCTCAGAGGCAAAACAGCGGAATTTAAAGAACGTCTGGCCAAAGCTAAATCTCTCAACGAAGAGAAAGAAATCCTCGATGAAATCCTGCCCGAAGCTTTTGCAGTGGTGCGGGAAGCGGGACAGCGAGTTTTGGGAATGCGCCACTTTGATGTCCAACTCCTCGGTGGCGTCATCCTGCACAAAGGCCAAATTGCCGAAATGAAAACGGGTGAGGGCAAAACTCTCGTAGCTACTCTGCCGGCTTACCTCAACGCCCTTAACGGTAAAGGCGTGCACATCATCACCGTCAATGATTATCTCGCCAGACGGGACGCGGAATGGATGGGGCAGGTGCACCGATTCCTGGGATTGACTGTGGGACTGATTCAGCAGGGCATGGATCAGGTGGAACGCAAGAAAAATTATAACTGCGACATTACCTACGCCACGAACAGCGAAGTCGGCTTCGACTATTTGCGCGACAACATGGCTACTGTCATGGAAGATGTGGTGCAGCGTCCTTTTAATTTCTGCGTGATTGACGAAGTTGACTCCGTGCTGATTGATGAAGCCCGCACGCCTCTGATTATTTCCGGCCAAGTGGAACGCCCCAGCGAGAAGTACATCCGGGCGGCTGAGGTGGCCGCTTCCTTGAGAAAGGAAAATGAAGAACATTACGAGGTTGACGAAAAGGCGCGGAATGTGCTGTTGACCGATGAAGGGTTTGGTGAAGCTGAAAATTTGTTGGGCGTTACGGATTTGTACGACCCGGCTGACCCTTGGGCGCATTACATTTTTAATGCGATCAAGGCTAAGGAATTGTTTATTAAGGATATTAATTACATCGTCAATCTCGATCGCGAAGTGGTGATTGTCGATGAGTTTACCGGGCGGGTGATGCCCGGTAGGCGCTGGAGCGACGGTTTGCACCAGGCGATTGAAGCGAAAGAACACGCGGAAATTCAGCCAGAAACTCAGACGCTGGCGACTATTACTTATCAAAATTTCTTTTTGCTATATCCGAAGCTGTCGGGGATGACTGGGACGGCGAAGACTGAGGAAACGGAGTTTGAGAAGATTTACAGTCTGGAAGTGACTCTGATTCCGACTAACCGGATTCCCAGCCGTGGCGACCTTTCGGATATGGTTTACAAGGCAGAGGCCGGCAAGTGGAAGGCGATCGCCCAAGAATGCGCCGAAATGCACGAAATCGGTAGGCCGGTGCTGGTGGGTACTACGAGTGTGGAAAAATCCGAGTTGCTGTCGCGGCTGCTTCGAGAACTCAAGATTCCTCACAATTTGCTGAATGCGAAACCGGAAAATGTGGAACGGGAGTCGGAAATTATCGCTCAAGCCGGACGCAAAGGCGCTGTGACGATCGCCACAAACATGGCGGGACGGGGTACTGACATCATTCTGGGCGGTAATTCTGAGTACATGGGACGCCTGAAGTTGCGCGAGTATCTGATGCCCCGAATCGTGCGGCCCGATGATGAAGACGGGTTTTCGCTGGTACAAGCGCCAGGAATTGGCGGCCGCCCCGCAGCTCAAGGTTTTGGTCAAACTGCCAAAAAAGTCAAGTCTTGGAAGGCTTCGGCCGAGATTTTCCCGACACAGCTATCGAAAGAGGCCGAGCAACTGCTGAAAGTGGCGGTTGAATTGGCGGTGAAGGAGTACGGCGAGCGATCGCTCTCGGAATTGCAAGCCGATGATATCGTGGCTGTAGCCTCGGAAAAAGCGCCGACCAAAGACATTGTCATTCAAAAATTGCGGGAAGCTTACAATCGCACTCGCAGCGAATACGATGCTTTTACCAGCACCGAACACGACGAAGTTGTGCAGTTGGGTGGCTTGCACGTTATCGGTACGGAACGCCACGAATCGCGCCGGATTGACAATCAGTTGCGCGGCCGCGCGGGACGCCAAGGAGACCCCGGTTCTACTCGGTTTTTCTTGAGTTTGGAAGATAATTTGCTGCGGATTTTCGGCGGCGAACGGGTGGCCGGTTTGATGAAGGCTTTTGGTGTTGAGGAAGATATGCCGATCGAATCTGGAATGCTGACTCGATCGCTCGAAGGCGCTCAGAAAAAAGTCGAAACCTACTATTACGACATCCGCAAACAGGTGTTTGAATACGACGAAGTGATGAACAATCAGCGTCGAGCCATCTATGCGGAACGCCGTCGGGTATTGGAAGGTTTGGACTCAAAAGAACAGGTGGTTAAGTATGGCGAACAAACGATGGACGACATTGTGGGAGCATACATCAATCCCGATTTGCCTTCGGAAGAGTGGGAACTTGACAAACTTGTCAGCAAGGTAAAGGAATTTGTTTATCTGCTGGCTGACATGACATCGGATCAGCTTGAAGATTTGTCTGTTGAGGAAATCAAAACTTTCCTCCACGAACAAGTCCGCAATGCTTACGACATGAAGGAAGCGGAAGTTAATGCCATCCGTGCCGATTTGATGCGCGATGCTGAGCGGTTCTTTATCTTGCAGCAAATTGATACTTTGTGGCGGGAACACTTGCAGCAAATGGATGCTTTGCGCGAGTCTGTCGGGCTGCGCGGTTACGGACAAAAAGATCCGTTAATCGAGTACAAAACTGAAGGTTACGAGCTGTTTTTGGACATGATGACGGATATCCGCCGCAACGTGGTTTATTCGCTGTTCCAGTTCCAGCCGCAGCCTGCAATGCCTGTTTCGGCTGAGATGGTTTAGAGGGATTTGGTAGGGACACAAGATTGTTGTGTTTTGATTGATTGTGGCGGAATGCGATGTCGGTTCGTAGTGAGGACTTTAGTCCTTAGATTGATGCGGACTAAAGTCCTCACTACAAACCAATTTTACTGGTTCGTAGTGAGGACTTTAGTCCTTAGATGGATGCGGACTAAAGTCCTCACTACAAACCAATTTTACTGTATTAAGCCCAATCTTCTTGGTCACTTTTTTGTTTCCTGTAAACTTCACCTGTGGCGTGAATTTTGCGGGTTTGTTCGTAAAGTGTTTCTTCGGTATGATTCCATTGTTGCAGGGCTTTTTTTAAGTCTGCTTGGATATCTCTAGCGCCGGGAAATCCTTTGTAGCGAATGATTAATCTTGCTAATTCTGATAAATTTTGGTCGGTTGGTTCTTTTCCTAATAAACTATCGACTGTGGCTCGATCGCGCTTGTATTGCGGGTGCTGTTGGTCTTGATTTTTTTCTAGTAAATCCATGTTTTTTTGTGGTAAAACGGTTTGTAGTGAGGACTTTAGTCCGCAGCATTTTGCGGACTAAAGTCCTCACTACGAACCTATATTATTAGGGTGAGTTTAGCGGACATCATATAATTGTGCAAAAAAAGTGTTTTTGTTTTTCACTCAACCTCTAAGTAAAGGTGCGTTGCTATGAGAATTTTGAGCTTGGTTTAGGGATTGCAGGCGACACACCCTACAACTGAAAGCTGGAGTTTTGCGCCACGTTATTGCTGGGCGGTTTGGTTTAGACGAGATTGCGGCCGCCCATGAATTGCAGGAAAGCGGTAGTGCGATCGGCAATTTGGTTTTATTGAGGTAGACTTTTAGGTACGTTGTTGCGCTGTCTTCGCTCTTGGATCTAAGAAAGAGCGCTGAAGCGCAACAACATACCTTAATTTAAGTCGATCGCCCGGACAATCGATCGCCAAAATCAAGGAGACAGTTGCCACACCTTGATCGTGTCGTCATAACTGCCGCTGATCAGAGTTTTGTCCTGAGGATTAAAAGCCAATTCCACCCAAGTAGAATGACCTTTCAGCGTGCCTTGCTCCCCGCCATCCATCGCCCACAGCTTGATAGTTCCGCTCAAATCGCTGCTGGCTAGCGTCGCCCCGTCGGGACTGAAAGCTACAGACTGAATTCGATCGGTATGACCGGCAAAAGTCACCATACCGGATGGTTCGGGCCCGTGATCCGTGGTGATATCCCAAATCTTCACGGTATTGTCCCAGCCACCGCTGCCCAAAATTGTACCGTCGGGGCTGATGGTAAGCGCCGACACAGCATCCACATGACCCCTGAGAGTGGCTTGGAATGCCCCTGTTTTCCAATTCCACATCTCGATCGTACCGTCGCCTTTGCCAGCAAACAAAGTGTCTTTATAGGAACTGAAAGCTACCGAATGCACTTCGTTTGTTATCCCGTTGAGTGTTTGCAACTCGGCGCCGCCTTCGACTTGCCACAGCTTCAAAGCATTATCTTTGCCGACACTGGCGAGGGCTTTGCCGTCGGGACTGAACACCACCGAGAACACGCCGTCTGTGTGTCCGTCCAATGTCCGAATTAACTGGCCAGAATAGAAATTCCACACTTTAATCGTACCGTCGGCGCCACCGCTGGCGATCGTCCTGCCATCGGGACTCACTGCCACCGACCACACGGGCCCCAAATGTGCCGCCAAAACCTTGAGCACTTTACCGTGACGCTTGTGCAGCAGGTGAATTGTCCCGTCGTTGTTGCCGCTGACTATCACGCGGCCGTTGGGAGTGACTGCTACGGCCCACACCGGATTTTTGTCTTGCTCTGTCAGAGTCCGCACTGCGGGCCGTGACAGCGATGGCTCAGTGCTGAAATTCTGCATGGGGGGCGGGTCGAACCGAATGTCGGGAATGCTAGAAACAGGCTCATTGGAAGTGAAAGCTTCCGATACCGGAGATGGCAAGCGAGAACCGAGCACCAATGAAATCAGAGCAACTGCGGCTCCCCCCCACATAGCTAAAGTCCACTTGGGTTTGCTGACAATCGCCTCTATCGGTGTCGGGCCGTATTTCATGTCTGTGAGAATTGCTTCGATCGATAGATAGCGTTTTGATGGTTCTCGCTGCACCATTTTATCCAGGATGCGGCCGAGTCTGGCAGAAACTGGTACTTTCAAATAATCCCTCCAGGCCCAAGCGTCGGCTTTGATGTCAAACAAATCAAAGGGCGACATTCCCGTTAACAAGTGGATGCACGTGACGCCCAAACTGTAGATGTCGCTGCTCTTAATTGCTTCACCTTTAATTTGTTCCGGCGCCGCGTATTCGGCAGAACCCGTCACTGTTTCTGTTTTCAGCGGCCCGCTGTTGGCAGGAATTGCGGAACCGAAATCGACTAAAACTAGACCGGATTCCTCGTCCCAAGAATCCAGATACTCTTTCCCGACTATTGCTGCGGACGTTTGGGAAGATTTGCGGTGAATGATATTGGACGGTTTGATATCTCGGTGAATCAGTTGATTTTCGTGGACAAATTCCAGCACTGGTAACAACTCGCTCAGCAGATACCAAATGTGAATTTCTTTAAAAACGCCTTTTTCCGAAAGTCGATCGGCTAAATTGCGCCCTTCGATGTATTCTTGCACTAAATACTGGCAGCCTTCGACTTCAAAAGATGCCAGCAGTTTCGGTACTTGCCGGTGTTTGCCCAACTTGTCGATAACTGAGGCAGAACCCAAAAATGTTCGGTTGAACTGGTGTTGACCGTCGGCGATTGACGGCATGGGGCCGCAGAACTGTTGAATGACGCAGCGGGGTTGCGCTGGTTGGTCTTCATCGGCTGCTAGGAAGGTGCCGCAAGCGATATTTTGGCCGAGGGTGTGAAATACTCGGTAGCGCCCTTTGAGCAGCAAGTTCGACTCGCAATTTGTGCAGGTTGTCGCGCGATCGAGATTTTTGGGATTCTGGCAATTGGGATTGATACAGTAACTCATTTGTCTTGCCGCTGGAGACCCCCGTCCGATTTAAAGGGAGGAGTGGGGGAGGAAAGCGGGGCGGTGCGTGCCGCTTCCTGTGGACAAATTAAATAATTTGAATCTTTGCTTTATCATAATTGTTTCCTAGATTTTAGCCACAATTGCTTGGAGCGATCGCGCGTAAATTATTGCTGACACCTATTTACCCAAATAATACAACTGTAGAAAAAATTCCCACCACTATCGAGTCAGTCATCCCCAATCTAAAATCGTTCGACACTTCGGCAAGCAAGGGCGATCGCGCTGGCGACTTGTCAGTCAGCGTTTTGTGAGCCAGCGCAGCCGTCGCAGTCTAAAATCTCAAATTAATAGGGCTTTTATGCGATCGAGGCTTAATCAGTCGATCGCACCGAACTTGATTCCTCGGGTGGACTCGCTGTCCAAGAATTACGCTATACTATTTTTGTGGATACAGTAATTGTGGCAAAAAAGTCAATTTCAAACTTCAACTTAACCGAAGAATTGAAATTTTGGTAACTTTTGCCAAACTAACTACTAATATTTAACTATTACCAAGAATAATGGGTTTAAAGCCTCCTCTTTCGAGGGGGAAATAAAACAAAATTATTCACTCTTTCAAGCCTCTTCCTTTTATGGAGAGGTAGCCCTCAATTGGTCAACTGTAAACTAAGAGGGCAGGCACGGGGACACTGCCCCTACAACTGTCAACTATCAACTGTCAACTATCAACTGAACTATGCCGTTAATTCGCGTTCCCAAACCTTGGGAAATTCTCGACTCACAAATTACCTCAGAAACAGCCTTTCTCAACCGCCGCCGTTTCATGACCAATTTAATTGGCGCCGGCGTGACGGCTTCGCTGCTACCGCTTGCAGGATGTCGAGGCAATGACAGCTCAAAAACTGCCCTAGAAAAAAGCTCAACCCCAGCATATTCGGGCTTGAACCGGAATCCAGCCTTTGCAAAAGTCGATCGGGCAATTACCGACGAAGCCTTAGCTACCAAATATAACAATTTTTATGAGTACGGAGGCACAAAATCTATTTGGCAAGCCGCCCAAGCTTTACCAACCGAAAACTGGAAAGTAGAAGTAACTGGCTTAGTCAAAAATCCCCGCACCTACGATATAGACGACCTCCACAAAAAATTTCCCATCGAAGAACGAGTGTATCGATTTCGCTGCGTAGAAGCCTGGGCAATGGTAGTTCCTTGGGTCGGATTTCCCATGAAATTACTCATGGCTGATGTCGAACCGCAATCGAATGCTAAATTTGTGCGCTTCACCTCATTTTACGATTCAAAAATCACTCCCGGCCCTGGTTTGATGTCGCAATTTTATCCTTGGCCTTACACCGAAGGTATGCGGATTGAGGAAATGGCGAACGATTTAGCATTTTTTGCCACAGGATTGTACGGGCGGCGGCTGCCCAAGCAAAATGGGGCGCCGCTGCGGCAGGTGATTCCGTGGAAATACGGTTTTAAGGGCGCAAAGTCGATCGTTAAAATTGAATTTGTCGAAAAACAGCCCGCTACTTTTTGGAATACCATCGGCCCCAACGAATACGCTTTTGAAGCCAATGTCGAACCCGACAAACCGCATCCCAGATGGTCACAAGCCAGCGAACGGGTAGTCGGGCCCGGTAACAGTTGGTCGTGGGAAACTCGCCCAACTTTGCCCTATAACGGTTACGGCGAATATGTGGCGAGTCTTTACACCTAAGGCGGCAGTTAAAACCGCTTCTTGTGAAAAGAAGTCCACGACAAGTGGAATCAAAAATCAAATGTAATTAAAATGTAATTTCAACCCCCCACTCTGCAACCCGCAGGCGAGTGGGTTTTGTCTTTATAGACGCGGTTGGCACAGCCGTCTTCTGTGAATTGCCATAATTCAATAAATCGTATATAACGGTTCTCAAAAAAGTGAGTGCGATGCCTATGCCCTATGCCCTATGCCCTATGCCCTATGCGTACATCATGTTAGTGACAAAGGCTATATAACTCTATACTACGTCAGCCTCGCCTGAAATTAATCTGCTGTAAATAAAAAAGGAAAATATCCAATGCTTGAAATTCCCGGCATTCAAATATTAAATAAAATACACGAAAATTCTATTTCAACAGTTTATCGAGGCATCAGAGAACAAAATCAACAGCCAATTATTCTCAAACTGCTCAACGAAGATTATCCAACTCCCAGCGAAATAGTCCGCTACCGACAGGAATACAAAATTCTTCAAATCCTCAACCTTCCAGGAGTCATCAAAGCCTACGACTTACAAAAATATCGCAACACTCTCCTTCTAATCTTAGAAGATTTTGGCGGTTTCTCATTGAAACAAATGCAGGAACAGCAAAGCTTTAGCCTGTCTGAATTTCTCAATATCGGCATTCAAGCCGCCGCAATATTAGGACAAATTCACGCAGCAAACATCATCCACAAAGACATCAATCCCGGCAACATTATTCTCAACCAAGCCACAGGAAAAATCCAAATTATTGACTTCGGAATTTCCACCCTGTTAACCCGAGAAACTCCCACCATAAAAAATCCCAATTTTTTAGAAGGAACTTTAGCCTACATTTCGCCAGAACAAACCGGGAGAATGAACCGTTCCCTAGATTACCGTACAGATTTTTATTCCCTCGGCATTACTTTTTACGAACTCCTAACCAACCAATTGCCTTTTGAGACCAAAGATGCAATGGAATTGGTACATTCTCACATTGCCAAACAGCCATTACCCATCGACAAAATCAATCCACAAATTCCTCCGGCTGTGTCAGCAATAGTCATGAAACTTTTAGAAAAAAATGCCGAAAACCGTTACCAAAGTGCTTGGGGAATTCAAACAGATTTAGAGGAATGTCTGCGTCAATTACAGACAACAGGAACTATTTTAGAGTTTCCTTTAGCTAAACAAGATATTTCCGATCGATTTCAAATCCCTCAAAAACTATACGGGCGGGCGGCGCCAGTCCAGGCTTTACTAGCAGCATTCGAGCGAGTTGCGAACCCACAACATAGTTTTTCTGGAAGCGAAATGATGCTAGTTGCAGGTTATTCGGGCATGGGGAAATCATCGCTGGTACAAGAAATTTACAAACCAATTACTGAAAAACGCGGCTATTTTATTTCCGGCAAATTTGACCAATTTCAGCGTGATATTCCCTACTCAGGGATTATTAGCGCTTTCTCGGGATTGGTGCGACAACTGCTAACCGAAAGTTCCGCAAAACTCGATGAGTGGCGCACTAAACTTTTAATTGCATTGGGTGCAAACGGTCAAGTAATTATTGAGGTAATTCCCGAAATAGAATTAATTATCGGCAAACAGCCCCAGGTAGCAGAGTTGAGACCAAATGAAGCGCAAATTCGTTTCTATTTTGTGTTTGAAAAATTTATTCGCGTGTTTTGTTCGCCGGAACATCCCCTGGTGATTTTTCTCGATGATTTGCAGTGGGTAGATGCAGCTACTCTCAATTTAATTCAATTGATGGTAGTGGATAGTGATACACAATATTTATTGCTGATTGGAGCCTATCGAGACAATGAAGTCAGCGCCCATCATCCCTTAATGATTACTGTGGATGAAATGCAAAAAGAAGGCGCTACAATTGATTTTATTTATTTAGCTAATTTAACCATCCAAGATATTAGTAATTTAATAGCTGACACTGTGCATGGCGATGCTATGTCTGTGCAATCTTTGGCTGACTTGGTGTTATGTAAAACTAACGGAAATCCATTTTTTGTCAATCAATTTCTCAAAATGCTGCATTCTGAGAAATTGATTAATTTTAGTTTTCTGGAATCTTCCGAGCTATCGATTCGGGAACAAAAGGCTCTAAAAAATAGAGGTTGTGGAGGATTTTGGCAGTGGGATATTGCTCAAATTGAAGCAAGGGATATCACTGATAATGTGGTTGATTTGATGGTAAAAAAAATAAAAAAGTTGCCGGAGACAACTCAAAACATTTTACGTTTTGCAGCTTGTGCTGGGGCATCTTTTGACTTAACTACTTTAGCAAAAATTTGTGAAAAATCTCCGGATTTGGTGTTCTCAGATTTGAAGCCCGCACTGGAAGCTGGTTTGATTTTTCCGGTGTCTGAGTTGGATATTGAACTGTTGTTTGAAGAGTACAAGTTTTTGCACGATCGCGTCCAACAAGCAGCTTATGCTTTGATTGACGAAGGGCAGAAAAAAGCGGTTCATTTGCAAATCGGTCGGTTGTTATTGGATAATAGCGGTGATGAAAATTTGTCGGAGGAGCTTTTTGAAATTGTCGATCAGTTAAATCTAGCGGCAGGAAAGGCGATAGGGGCGATCGCAGGGGAGTTTCCCTTGGGGATCGATCGCACGGAAAGAGATAAAATTGCCAAACTCAATCTTTTGGCTGGGAAAAAAGCCAAAGCTGCTACAGCTTATGCGGCTGCTGTCAAGTATGTCTGTTTTGGGATCGAACTTTTGGCTGCGGATAGCTGGGAAACTGAATATAATTTGACGCGAGAGTTGTATCTGGAAGCTGCGGAATTGAATTATCTGATTGGCAATTTCGAGCAATCGCAATTCTTGATTAATTTAGCACTGTCGCAGTTGCAATTGGCGGTGGAAAAAGCGGAATTTTTCGATCGCCTAATTACGCTGCATACCATGCTGGGGGAATACGAGGAAGCAATTGAATTTGGGCGCCAGGGCTTGCGTTTGTTGGGGGTTGAGTTGCCCGAAAAGCGGTTGCAGCAAGCTTGCAAAGCCGAATTTGCCCAAGCAACAGCACAATTGGGCGATCGGGAAATTGGTACTTTGCTGCACCTACCGGAAATGAAGATTTCGGAAAAAAGAACCGCGATGAAACTTCTGGATAAAATTATTCCCGCGAGTTTATTTTCCAATCCGATACTTTACCAATTAGTTGTTACAAAATCTGTCAATCTTTCTCTAAAATACGGCCCGGTGCCGGAATCATCTTACAGCTATGCTTGCTACGGCTTGGTGTTGTCGGCTGCGATGGCTGATTATCGCTCGGGATACGAGTTTGGGATGTTAGCTCTCAATTTGAGCGATCGCTTTCACGATTTGACGCAAAAATGCAAGGCATCGGAAATGCTTGTGGCTCATTTAAATCACTGGATACAGCCTCTGAAACTGTCGGATTCGATTAGCCATAATGGCTATCAAGCTGGCTTAGAATCGGGCGAATTGCAATTTGCAGGTTACATTCAGCTTTACAAATTGATGTATTCTATCCCCCAGGGCAAAAATCTCGAATCTCTGCGTGTAGAAGTGTGGAATTTTTTGCTATTTAACTTTAAAACTAACAATCAAATTGCTACTGATTACTTACTAGGCTGTCAGATAGCTTTGTTTAATTTACTGGGAGAAACTTCTAATTGTGAGGTATTTTCTAATGGCGAAATTAGCGAAGGACAATATTTAGAGCGGTGTGCCGATCGCGGCAGTTTTTTGGCAATCTGCGGCTATCAAATTTTGAAATGCCAGGTTTTGTATTTGTACGGAGAGTATGCAGCAGCTTTCAGCTATGCTGTGGAAGCTGAGAAAAAATTGAGTTTGGCGATCGGCACAATTATTGTAGCCGAACATAATTTTTATTATTCCCTAATTTTAACTGCGCTTTACCCGCAAGCTTCCAAGGGCGATCGCCAAAAATACCTGAGAAAGCTCAAAGCCAACCAAAAACAGATGAAAATCTGGGCTGATAGCTGTCCGGAGACCTTTGAGCATAAATACTTATTGGTAGCTGGGGAGATGGCGCGGATTGGGGGTAGGGAGATGGAGGCGATCGATTTGTACGATCGATCGATTACTTCAGCCAGAGACGGCTATTTTATCCAAAACGAAGCATTAGCCGCAGAATTAGCAGCCAATTTCTGGCTGAGCAAAGGTAAAGCAGAATTTGCCGAAATTTACCTAAAAAAAGCGCACTACAATTATCTAATTTGGGGCGCCAAACGCAAACAAGAAAAGTTAGAAGCAACTCACCCAAAATTATTAATAAAATCCACATCAGAAACTCAATTTCATGATGCCACTACAGTAACTATAGCCAGCCAATTAAACACCCCTGGTTTAGGAAGTTCAGCTTTAGATTTGGCTGCGGTAGTGAAAGCCAGCCAAGCCATTTCTGGCGAAATCCTCTTGGATAAGTTGCTGGCTTCTTTGATGAAAATACTGATTGAAAATGCCGGAGCACAACGAGGCTATTTGATTTTTCATTCTCCCTCAGATTGTGCCAACAACCATTCCGGGGAATTGCTAATCGAAGCTGCCGGTGCGATCGATTCCGACAATATTGCGGTATTGCAGTCAATTCCTATAGATAATAACCTACCAGTATCGATTGTTAATTATGTTGCCCGTACAGGAGAGACAGTAGTTTTAAGCCAAGCATTTGCCAGCAAGAATTTTAACAGTGACCCCTATATCAAACAGCATCAAAACAAATCTATATTGTGCGCGCCACTCCTGAACCAAGGTCAACTTATCGGCATAATTTACTTAGAAAACAACCTGATCGCTGGAGCATTTACATCAGACAGATTAGAACTGCTGAAAGTCTTATCGGCTTCGGCAGCCATCTCCATTGAAAATGCCAGACTTTATACTAATCTAGCAGATTCCAACCGCACCTTAGAAACAAAAGTAGAAGAACGCACATCGGAGCTCGCTCTTGCGAAGAAAAAAGCCGAAGTAGCAAACGAAGCGAAGAGCAGCTTTTTAGCCAACATGAGCCACGAATTGCGGTCTCCCCTCAACGCCATCCTCGGCTTTTCTCAAATCATGCTCCGCAGCCAAAATTTACCCAAAGAGCATCAAGATAATGTCGCAATTATTACTCGCAGCGGCGACCATTTACTAACTTTAATCAACCAGGTTTTAGATTTATCAAAGATTGAAGCTGGTCGGACTATTCTCAACTATAAGAATTTTGATTTTTATCAATTTATGGACGATCTCGAAGATATGTTCCATATCAAATCTGACGACAAACAATTGCAATTAGTAGTAGAATACAGCCCTGATGTTCCCAGATACGTCCGCACAGATGAAGTCAAATTGCGACAGGTTTTAATAAATTTGATCGGCAACGCTCTCAAATTTACTCAAGAAGGAGGAGTTGCAATAAAAGTTAATCTCAAACCAGAAGCAAGCAGTCTAAAGCCTGCTAAAACTGTTAATATTGTGGAGAATAGCAAAAATTCAAATATTCCAGCAAATCAGAGTCTTGAAAAATGTAGTAAAATTAGCCCACTACAAAATCCTAACGATGTAGATTCTGCATCTTCGTGCTTCCTGAATTTTGCAATCTCCGACACTGGGCCAGGTATCGCTGCCGATGAATTAGATAGTCTTTTTGAAGCTTTTGTGCAAACCCAAACTGGTAAAAACTCCCAAGAAGGCACTGGTTTGGGACTGCCAATCAGCCGCAATTTTGTAGAGTTAATGGGTGGCAAGATGAGTGTCTATTCAGAGTTGGGAGTCGGAACAACTTTTGTATTCGATACTAAAATTAGTGCGATCGATCCCAGGGAAATAGAAGGCAAAAAGACGGCGCTACAAGTGATTTGCCTCGCACCGAATCAACCTAAGTATCGCATTTTGATTGTTGATGACAAACCCAGCAATAATTTGCTGCTGCTCAAACTGCTTTCTCCCCTCGGTTTTGAACTCAAAGAAGCTTGTAACGGCCAAGAAGCTGTTGAGATTTGGAATGATTGGGAACCGCATTTAATTTTAATGGATATGAGAATGCCAGTGATGGATGGGTACGAAGCTACAAAACTAATCAAAGGCACTGTTAAAGGTCAAGCTACTGCAATTATTGCTGTAACTGCTAGTGTTTTAGAAGAAGAAAGAGCGGTTGTTTCTTCGGCAGGATGCGATGATTTTATCCGCAAGCCGTTCCGGGAAGCAGATATATTTGATGCGCTGCAAAAACATATTGGGGTAAATTTTATCTATGAGGAACCTGCTAGCAACAAGGATTTGACGAAACTGGAGATCGAGGATGCTTTGAGTCGGTCAGCTTTGGCGGATTTGCCTGCTGAATTGTTGGCTGATTTATTGGCAGCTTCCAGCCTCTGTGAGATGGCTAAAGTTGATAGTTGCATAGAGCAAATCCGCAAGCTTGATGAATCTGTGGCTGAGGCTTTAGCTTTCTTGGCCAATGATTTTGATTACAATCAAATAGTTTCTTTAATTGAAAATTATTAGGTTTGTAGTGAGGACTTTAGTCCTTTCTTTTCTGCGGACTAAAGTCCTCACTACGAACCTTTGACAAGAAAATATTGTATTCTTTGCCAAATTCGTTCTAGCAAATCTGGCGTGCTAACATCAAACCATTCAATTTCAGGATATGCTCTAAACCATGTCCGCTGTCTCTTGGCAAATTGCCTCGTGTGCAAAATTGTTAATTCTTTAGCTTCCTCAAGCGTAATGTCGCCAGCTAAATATCGTTTGATTTCCTGATATCCCAGGGTGTTCAACAACGGTAAGTCGCAGCCGTATTTTTTGCACAAATATTCTACTTCAGCCAGCCAACCGCGTTCTAACATTTGCTCGGTGCGCTGTTGGATGCGATCGCCCAAAACATCCATCTTACAGTCCAACCCAATCTGTAGAATAGGATAATTGGGAGGATTTTCGCCTTGCTGTTCGGAAATAGAGCGCCCGGTGACATAAAATACTTCGAGTGCTCTTAAGGTTCTGAATGAATCGTTGATGTGAATTTTCTGGGCGGCCGGGCGATCGACTTGCTGCAACATCGCATAACATTGAGATTGGCCCAGCTCCGCAAGTTGCGATCGCAATTCGGGTATCGGCGCTACCCTGGGCATTTTCAAACCCTTGACAATTGATTTGATATATAAGCCTGTCCCTCCCACCAACAACAGCGGAGGAGAAACGGGAAAATCGACATCAGCAATTATTTTTTGAGCTTGCTGCTGGTATTCTGCGAGTGTTAGAGTTTCCGTCGGATCGCAAATGTCAATTAAGTGATGCGGTACAGAAGCGCGATCGATCTTTGTAGGTTTTGCCGTTCCGATGTCAAATTCGCGGTACACTTGACGGGAGTCTGCGCTCAAGATCGAAGATTTCAGTCGATCGGCCACTTCCACAGCCACTCCAGACTTCCCCGTCGCCGTCGCCCCGCAAATTGTAATCAATCTAAACATAAGCCGTCGCACACTTAAAAAACATATTGCATTTCCCAATAAAAACTCTCAAATCCCCGAATCCTCTCTCCCCCCGCTGATTGACGGCGCTACACCTCGTTCATCCCGAAGCGAACTCAAAACTATTCGATATCTGTCCCCCGATAAATTTCCATTCATAATGCGCTAGCATCGCCTTTAACGGTTTTGTGCTATGATTTTTAGGATTTTTTGCATTTTATGAATTTTGGGGTCTTCAGCCTCATTTTTGGAGCTATTGTTGCATGACTGACACCTACAGCGCCGACCAAATTCAAATTCTCGAAAATCACGAAGCAGTCCGCAAACGACCGGGGATGTACATCGGTAACACTGGTCTGCGAGGACTCCACCATCTAGTTTACGAGGTTGTGGATAATGCGATCGACGAAGCGCTGGCAGGTTACTGCACTCGCATCGAAGTTGACCTGAACGCTGACGGTTCCGTTACTGTTACAGACAACGGCCGGGGAATTCCCACCGAGATTCATCCCAAAACTGGTAAATCATTCCTGGAAGCAGTTTTGACTGTTCTTTGCTTTGTTGGCAGAAGCAGCGACGGCTACAAGGTTTCTGGAGGTATCCACGGGCTTGGGCTAGCAGTTGTCAATGCTTTGTCTGAATGGTTGCAGGTGACTGTTCGGCGCCAAGAGCAAATTTACAGCCAGCGTTTTGACAAAGGCGTCGCCGTTACGCAACTAACAGCTAAACCAAATCCCAAAAACCGCACTGGTACGTCGATTTGTTTCAAGCCAGATGTGGAGATTTTCCAGCCTGGTATTGAGTTCGATCGCCCGACTCTCACCTCTTACCTGCGACAGCTTGCTTATCTCAATCCCGGTTTAACAATTATTTTCACTGACAATCGTTTGGGAATACTCGGCAGCACTTCTCCTTCGATCGAAACTTATTGTTACCCCGACGGCATCCGGGAATATCTCGCCTACTTAAACTCCGAAGTGGAACCGCTGCACGCAGATATTATTTACCTTCAGGGCGATCGAGATGGCGTGCAAGTAGAAATAGCTGTTCAATGGCACGTTCCAAAGGAACATAAGACCTCTGGCCGACTGTTTGGTTATACTAACTGCGTCTGGAATATCGATGGTGGCATTCACTGTGACACTTTCATATTGACATTGAGTTAGTGTCATGAATTATTCGCGGGGGGTTCCACGGTCATGTTTGGCATGATCTCGCTCTACGACGAGGCAAAAAACTGTGAGACAACTGGTTTCATTGGGAAAGGCTCCAATCTCATCAGATTTGG
>NZ_JAAFKG010000042.1 GCF_013299185.1 Microcoleus sp. bin48.metabat.b7b8b9.023
AGTTATGCAACTCAAACTATTGAGGGTACTCAGGCATGGGATACTTTTATGTCTCTTGTTGCTACTACACGTCAGTTGGGAATCAGTTTTTTTGATTATGTGCGCGACCGAATTTCTCAACTTGGAGTTATTCCCTCTCTGTCCACTATTATTCGCGAAAAATCTGCTCTTTATCCGTTGGGATTGTCTTGGCAGCCAGATTAACTGCTACCCCTACTTATTGAGCCGATACGAAAAAATGATTCAGCTTAATTTCTTTTTGCCAGAAAAGAATTCCAATCAAGTGACGCAAGTTTTACAGAATGAACTAAACGAGTTAGTCGCTTGCAAAGACTATCCCATAGACGATAGAATGTGGAAGATGATTTTGGCAGCAACAAAAGGAAATTTTCGTAAAACTAAACAGTTTGTTATTGCCTGGGCGTTAATTAGAAGTCTAGCTATATCACTTAAGGTCGCTGATGCAAATAGAATTCCTCAACTTGCAAAAATTCTTTTAATTCAAATGAATTTCCCCGAACTTTATGATGCCTTGCCCACCAAAAATTATCATTTAATTGGGCATCTCAAAGAAATAATAAATGCTCGTAGCCAGAGCACTGAAGCTGCGAAAGAAGCGTTGAGTAAATATCCAGAATGTAAAAGGTTTTTGTCAGACAGTCATTTGATCGGCTTTCTAAAAGGGAACGATCAAGACGGTGCTGATTATGCAGATATCAGCGACCCCAAAGATTTAATAAAACTTTTACAGATTTTGTCTGAAACTGGAAGGTAATGTTTAACACACTTAAAGCTTTAATACAAGAGTTTTTGGAAAGCTTAGAAACTTTCATAAAGACTCCCAGCGATATCAAACAATGCTCGGAAGAAACAATTACCTTAGAATCTACTGCAAACCTGCCACCTATTTTTGAAAGGCTAAAAAGGCTAAAAATGTTGCACAATCCTGATTTATTAACCACTAGCTTTGAAGACGCAAAAGTTATCAGTGATGACTTTTGTACCATTAAGGTTTCGGATACCTTGGCACAGGCACTTTCTTTAGTAACATTACTGAATCCAAGCGATCTTATCGTTACGGATGATGAGGGTAAATTTTTAGGAATTGTGAGTAGTTTATCAGTTTCCCTTGAATTTACGCCTCAATTACAAAATGTGCCTTTTAAATACAGACATAAAACGATCAAAACAGGTCAAGCCACTGAGTTGATTTTGGATCAAGGAAAAAAAACAATCGGTGAAGTCTTTAGTCTAGATAAAAATTATTTTATTTTGCAAAGAAGGAAACAAGTTGACTATGCTTTGGATGAGTTTTGTAAACTTTATAGAGCACCGGATGACCAGAGTTTTATACCCATTTTGAATGACGATAGAACAATTGTAGGTGTAGTTACTTGCCAAGGAATTTTAGAATATCTTAGAAATGATCGCTTGTTGGATGAATCAAAAGTAGAAAACCTTTTAGAGAAGATGTCCTCAACAAAAACATCTCTGGATCAGCTATATACATTACTGCCAGAGGATACATTAGAATCTGCGCTCTATGCAATCAATTATTTGCCTATAGAACACATCCTAATATGCGATGCCGACAAAAATATTTTAGGACTGCTGAATAGAGAGCAAATTAGTATTTTAGCACATCCGATGTACTACCACTTAATGAATACACTTTTAGGAGACATTATGCAGCCACTAAGTAGCTTACATCTCGTTCAACCTACCGATAATATCAAGGACGTTATTAAGAAAATTCTGGAATCAGACACAGAAGTTTCTGTTCTTATGGATAGTTCCGACAGCCAAATTCCCAAAATGGTTATAACGCCAAGAACTATCCTACAGTTTGTAAAATAACTGTTCTTGAAGTATCTAACTAAAAAATCACAGGAGATCCAAAAAATGCCCGAAGAATACTTTAATGAACGTCTGAAAAAACAGCTCAATCAAATCTTGCAAGGTCTGGGAGATTCAGGGAAAGTGAAAACCGTAAAAACCACTAATACGATTGCTCACTTAACTGGTCTAATGAAGTGCTTTAAAATCAGAACGATGCCAGTTTTAGATGCGAAGACACTGGTAGGAGTAGTGAGTCTGGTTGATGTTGCCAAAGTTCTAACACCTCGAAACACTAAACTACCGATAGAGTATCTGACTCAGAAAGGTTTCGACATGACTCAGCTTCATAATGCTAATAAGGAGATGGGTAAAAAAACTGTCGGAGAAGTTTTTGACTCTATTCTCGATTTTAAACCTCCTGTTTTTTTACAAACTGAAACTTTAGAAGATGCCATTAAACAATTAATTCGTAGGGATGAAAATCATCGCCGAAATCGAACCCTGGTTATCTTAGATGGTGTCGAGCGAGTTGTGGGAACTCTTTCCTATGTGGATGTTCTTAGAATAATACGCAAAGGGACAGGAATCGATGGATTTTTAAACGGGAGAACAGCGAATGATATATTGACATCACAAGTCGTCACGCATACTCAAATTGAGTGCCTACAAGATGCAATGTTTACTTTCGACGATGGTTTGTTTACACACATACCTATCACCACATTACAAGATGGAAACATAGTGATAGGTATTGTAGATGATGTCGCTGTTGCAACTCTAGAGCATCAACTTCTTTTTGAGGATTTGTGTGATTATCCTCTAGGTCAAATGATGACCAAAGTATCCGATAAAAACACAGTGGAGCCAAATTGCCCAATAAAAACCTTAATCGGTAAATTTGTAGATGGGCATGAAAGACCAACCGCCATTTTAGTTGGAGACTATGAAGGCGAACAATTTACAATGGCAGGTATCATCAGCTATGTGGATATATTCAGAAAGCTGTTAGAGTTCATAGACGGATTGAACAACCAAAAACCTGGAAATAATTAAGTATAGTAAAGTGCGATCGCCCTTAATGTCCAAAAGTGCGATCGCCCTTCCATTCACCCAAAGTAATCTTCCATGATTTAATTAAAATAGTGAAGCCTTTTTCAGTGGCATGGTTGGGTACTTTTGATAAAGTGGGAGACATAAGATGAACGTTACTCAATTAATAGAAACATTAAATGCTAATAAATTTATGCGATCTGATGAGGAAGTAATGAGTTTTGACTTCGCTTTAGCCGAACTTGCCCTACATCCTAACACCGAATATTTGCCAGCACTTTATCTAGTTTTCGATGACAGATGCGAACAACATGAAGTCATGTATGGTCTCATTCATTTTCTGGAGTCTTTTGAGCTAAAAGACCAGTTGCAGGCGTTTATTGATAGCATAGACCGGATGATTGTGAATGCTAAAGAATGGACAATGATTCTACTTTATGGGATTCTCAATCAGGATTTAGCCCGAAGTTTATATAGCCAGATGTTACATTCTACCCATTCTCAAAATCGGGATTTATGTACGCATTTGCTGCGCGACATAGTTGCTAATGAATCCCCTCCTTTATCTTCCCATGCTGAGTCAGTTATTTCCGGCGCAACTGCGATCGACATTAATATTGATGAAATTCAGAGGGATCTGTCGAGCTTTCTTAAACTCATCCAAGATGGGAATATCTTGGTACTCTTGCAAGACGATCGCCCAATAGCCGAAATTAAACCTATTAAATAAAGCCTCTCGCCATTAGAAAGGAGCGATCGCCCCTGATGAATAACTATATCAATAAAGAGGTAGTTTGCGATTTACTGTTGGGTGGGGGCGGGTTTATTCAGATTTTTGGTACTTGTTAGATATTGTTGGTGAACCCGCCCCTACAGCAATCACTATCTACCGATCGGGCATCATATTAATTACAGAACAAACTCGGCTCTACATGAAAAAAACTCCCCAGAATCAATGCCAACTCCTTACCAATATCTCCCTCGCCATTAACCACTTCAGACACTCTTGTTTCAGATCCCATAACGGGTACCAAATCCGCAGGTTGTAAATCTCTTTGTTCCATCAAAAACAGCAGTATTGAACGAGGCGTAGCTGTGGCTGCTGGTGCGTAGTATTCTTGCTCAAATTTTTCAATCAATGCAATCAGTAATTCATATAACTCATTTTCTTCAGGAGTGCGATCGCGCTGGTGCATCAACTCTTCCACCATAGCCAGAGCTTTCTCATTATCCGCTTCGTTTCTAATTATTTTTGGCTGATACTGAGACAATAACTCTTTGTATTTATCTGGATTAAAAGTAAGGGTCATTTTTCCATTTCTCCTTATCATACTCAGCATGGGTGAGAATATATTTGATATAAACTAATTGGCTTTCATAATCAATACTAACTATTAATCGATAATTATTACCTTTGATATTAAAAACCGTAAATCCTCCAACAGCTTCGGCTTTAGGAAAAACAGATTGTACCTCAATTAAGTTAGACCATTTAGCCTTGCTAGTAATTTTAAACCAGTTATCCAAAGCTTCCCCGCAATCAGCATGAGTTTCGCTGTATTCACGCACCCGTCGGTAGCTGATTATGTGCATCTACTATAAGCAATTTAAACTAAATTTCAGTTTAGCTCAACTAATTTCTTTCGTCAAGTGCGATCGCCCTTAATGTCCAAAAGTACGTGAAGCGTAGCTATCCCGTAGGGAATCGCCCTCCTGAAATTAGTTAATGGTATAATCATCAATCGCATACCATCTAGAACTAAACCAATTATTTTGAATAATGGCAGAGATACTTCTGAAGACAGTCCAGAAGTTATAGAACAAGATATAATAGAGCAAACGATTGAAGTAGGAAGTGGTTGTAACTGGACAGGCAGTGGAGTAGAACCTCAGTGGCATAATCCAAAATCCATCAAAGCCTACGATCATATCGATCGCCATCATGGCCCAAAACTGAAACCCCTTAATTTTAGAGGCAGGGCTGCATCTAAAAATCAGCCTCAAGGTCAGTGGCTAAATGCTCAAGACTGGGTAAAAGCTGAACAAGTGACACCGAAATATCCCGGTTGTTACATTATAAATTTTAAGCGTTCTATTGGGAAAGTTCACTATCCCGATGGGACAATAATTGAAAATGTTACCCATGCTTTTATTAGAAGGAAACCAGATGGAACATTCAAATCTGCTTATCCTGTTCTCAATGATGCTACGCTGTCCTCATTAGAAAGGAGCGAAGAAGATGAATAACTATAGCAATTTTACAATCCACCTAGAAGCACCTAATGGCGAAAAATATGCCGCTCCACCAGAGGACTCATTAGGAGAAATTTCGCATTTTGAATTAGGGCTGAAACTATTTTGCTTTGAATGCGATCGCCCAGTTTCAATAGAAATCGGTGAACAAAAAGTCAAAGTGTTTTTCGACCCCGATATCTGTATGCTCCTAGAAGATGAACTCCCCAAAAAACTCAGTGAGTTATCTCAAGGCAAACCCATCAAAATAGAATTTGTTGAAAGTGTGTGTCTTACTCTTGAATTGCAGCCCTTAACCAACGATAAAATTAGCTGTAATTTCAAAGAGTTTGGATATTTATCTCCAAATCAGTTTACCCTAAAATCCAGAAATCAACACTTTGAACTGAATAAAACTAAAGTTATAACAGAGTTAAAGGGATTTGTCGAACAACTCATGGAAATGGCTGTAAATGGTGGCTACATCACCGCCGATGAAAAGCAAGAATTCCTGATGCCACTCCGCGAAATTGCGCCTGCTTCGGCTATTTGTTAATTAAGTGCGATCGCCCTTAATGTCCAAAAGAGCGATCGCCCTTAATGTCCAAAAGCGCGATCGCTATTTTACTAAATCGCCCTTAACATACAAAGATTCTAGAAACTTAACAGATTCCTATCGTATTAGTGAGTAAACTTCCACTCGGAATTATTTAACCGCAGAGGACACAGAGAACGCAGAGGAAGAGAAGAGAGAGGAAGAATTCGGATGAATTGGGGATTTGATATAATATCGATTTTTGAGCTGCATCGGTATTGTATGATTTTAAATGTTGTAGGGGCGGGTTCACTAACAATAATTGCCAATAATCTACAATCTCATAAACCCGCCCCCGCCCATACTAAAGTGTCAAAGACTGAGGATTCGTCTCGATCAATTTGGCTAAATCTTGCAAGAAAGACGCAGCGTCTGCACCGTAAATAATTCGGTGATCGCAGGTAATATTTACCTGCATTTGCCGCTTCACTCCCATCAAACCTTCCTCGTTAGCTACGACTTGCGGCCGCGAAGAGCCGATCGCCAAAATCGAGCCTTGATTCGGCGGCAAAATCGCGTCAAACTTATCTACTCCATACATTCCCAAATTGGAAAGAGTGAAAGTTCCCGTGCTGTATTCGTCGGGTTTTAGCTGTTTGGCGCGAGAGCGATCGACTAAATCTTTCCAACTGCGGGAGAGAGAATAGATGTCCAGACGATCGGCATTTTGCAACACCGGTGTAATCAAACCGCCGCCGTCCATCGCCACCGCTACCGCCACATTAATATCCGAACGGTGTTGAATTCCCGACTCCACATAACAAGCATTCAGCAGGGGATGTTTTTGTAAAGTTACTGCTACTGCTTTTGCCAGCATAGCCGTCATCGTGACGCCTTTTGACTTAATTTGTTTGTAGAGTTTGTCGAGATTGTCAGTAGTAATTGTATAGCCGACGCGGAAACAGGGCACGCTCAAACTTGCTTCCATATTGCGAACTACCGCATTTTGCAGCGCATTCATCGGTACTCTGTTACCGGAAAGCGCTACCGCTGGAATTGGTGCGGGTGCGGGTTTGGCTGCTGCGGGTGCGGGTGCAGGTGCTGCGGGGACTGTTACTGGTTGCTGAATCGGGGCTGGTTGGGCTTTACCGGCGGCTGCTTCCACATCTTCTGCAACAATCCGACCGTTGGGGCCGCTGCCTTTGATGGAATTTAAATCTACTTTAAACTCTTTGGCTAATTTGCGAGCGCGAGGAGAAACGACGCTGCGCCCGTTTTGGCGGCTGACGTTTTGCTGCAAACCCACTGATGCTGTAGCTGCGACAGGAACGGGGGCTGCTGGGGCTGGGGCTGCGGCTGCTGGGGCGCCGGCTCCTTGTTTCTGGGCTTCTGCGATTTCGGCTTCTGTTTCTGCTACTAGGGCGATCGCAGCTCCTACTGGGGCAACTTCGCCTGCTGGTACAATAATTATTGCTAGATAGCCTTCGTAGAAAGACTCGACATCCATGTCGGCTTTGTCGGATTCAACTACGACTACCGTTTCGCCCTTTTCTACTTTGTCCCCAGCCGATTTGACCCAGGAAACAATTTTGCCCTCTGTCATGGTAGAGCTCAGGGCTGGCATGAAAACTTCGCGAATCATCTGTAAAAATTCCTTGTGAGTTGGTAATTGGCGATCGGTAAGCTTGGAGGCATTTAAGTTGCACGATCGAAAACAGTTAAACTTTTGTGGGGTGGGCAGGAGAGCCATTTGTGTCAACAACAGGCTTAAACCTAGGATCGAGGTCGCTTTTAGTCTAGTTTCGATCCCCCCTAACCCCCCTTAATAAGGGGGGGACAAGAGCATTCTTGCGTCTTCCCTTGGGAAGAGGGAGCGGCGAGAGATGGGTACAATAGCCTTCAAAGTCCCCCTTCTTAAGGGGGATTTAGGGGGATCGAGTCTCGGCTATAACCCTGATTTAGACCTGGTTTTAGCCTGTTGTTGACAAAAATGGCATTCTCCCCGCTCCCAAGATACAAGTTCAATGCACAACAGTTGGTTTGGCGATTGATAATTGGCGCTCGGCAATCGGCAACAATCATTATTATGCCAGCCTCTAGTCCGAAGATGTGCGACTATCAACTCAAAATTATCTACCAATTAGCAATTACCAATTACCAATTTCTAATTTCTAAATATCACCTCGAATTTCTTCGACTATGCCGTCGCGGAGCAGAACTTCTACTTGCATTTTTTGAATCAAGTTTTCTCCCACCCCGACGGTGAACGTGCCGTCAATTTGACCTTGACTCACTTCTTGTTCGAGGTCTAGCACCTGCACTTGCTGAAGCTGTTGCAGGTTTTGGTTTTTCTGTTCTAGCAGTTCGCTCTTTCTTTGATTCACCTGCACTTGAATGTTTTCTATTTGCTGCATTACTTGCGGCCCGGGGGGTTGCAGGCTTTGCTTTTGGATTTCTGAAACCATCCGCTGCCCTTGCATTTCTAGCTGTTGTAGCTGAGAATCTATTTGATTGATTTGGGCTTGGAGTTGCTGTTGAGCTTCTTCTTTCCAGCGGGGAGTAACGACGACTTTTACATTAATCGATCGCTTCAAGAGTAATTGTGGTTCCATAAATTTGTTGCTTGTCAATTGCGAATTAGGCATTAGTTATTAGTCATTAGTCATTAGTTGGTAAATATTTCCTAATGACTCAGGACTCAGGAATCGGGACTCGGGTGTTGGTGTCAACTGAACGTCAAACCTATTATCAGTCTTATGTCTGGCGATTCAGGCAAGATCGCCCCGAATTCTTGCCCCCTACTCGACCCCTACTCCCCTTCAGAAGGGGGGGATAAGAATCTTCTCAAAGTCCCCCGACCTAAGGGGGATTTAGGGGGATCGGGCCTCTGCTATAAACGAGAGATACAGGGGATAAGAATCTTCTCAAAGTCCCCCTTATTAAGAAGGATTTAGGGGATCTTGCCTCTGCTATAAACTAGAGATACAAAGGTTTTGAGGCTTAAGTTGACACCAATCGGGACTTGGGTGTAGGGATAATTTTTTCTTCTCCATTCCCCAAGTCCTCCGAATATTTCAAAACATCCCGTCAATCATATCGCGGTAGTGTTCCGTCACAACCGGGCGCTTAATTTTCAGGGTCTGGGTCAACATTCCATTTTCCATCGAAAATGGCTCCTGAATCAACCGGAATGGGCCGATGCGATCGTCCGCGCGGTATCCGGGGCGATTTTGCACCTCCCGGTTCAATTCTTGACGGAATAAGTCTTGAATTTTCTTGCTATTCCAGTCAATTTCGTGTATTGGCGGATTCTGAGTTTCTGCCCATTTCTGCACGGCTTCTGAATTGGGGACAATTAAGGCGCCGATCGACTTTTGGTCTTGACCTACTACCATAATTTGGTCGATGTAGGGGCTGCGGACGCAGGCATCTTCGATCGGCTGGGGTTCGATATTTTCGCCGTTGCTGAGGACGATCGTATCTTTTGCCCGCCCAGTCAAAATTAAATCGTTTCCCAGTGTCAGCCAACCCAAATCGCCGGTATCGAACCAGCCTTCGGAGTCAATGGCTTTGGCGGTAGCTTGCGGATTGAGATAGTAGCCCTGCATGATTTGCGGCCCGCGTCCCAAAACTAAACCGCGCTGGCCTGTTGGCAGTTGCTGTTTAGTTTCGGGGTCAACTATTTTAATTTCAGTATGGGCGATCGGCTGTCCGGCAGAACCTTTAAGATTGTGCCAAGGGCGGCGGACTGTTAAAACCGGAGAAGTTTCAGTTAAACCGTATCCCACCAACAAACCGATATTCGCGATTTCAAAGAAATTGTCTAAATGCGCGGCCAAAGAACCGCCGCCGCTAATTGCCCACTTAAAACGGCCTCCGGTAGCTTCCCGGACTTTTTGATAAACGAGTTTTTCGGCGATCGCGTGGACGGGAGATAACAGAATACTTTTGATGCGGGCGATCAGTTTTTCCGAATCAGAAGCAGGTTTCAAATTGAGAGTTAAACCTTGAAAAATGCGGCGGGCTTCAATGTATTGCTGGCTGGCAGATAACAGGAAATTCACCAATTTTTGTTTTTTGGGTGGCTGTTCTCTAAATTGCTTTTGTACAGCCTCGTAAATCGATTCCCAGATGCGCGGAACGCTCACCATGTACTGGGGCTTGCAAGTTTTAAAGTCTTGTTTGAAATAGCGAATATTGGTGTAAATTTGCGTGCATCCTTGGGAAAGCAAGAAGTATTCGACTGTGCGTTCGTAGGCGTGCCAACTGGGCAGGATGCTGAGGGCTGATTCGCCCGGTTCGGGTTGCAAAATTGTGCCGAAGGTGGTGAGTTGGTGCAGCAGGTTCCCGTGAGTCAGCATGACGCCTTTGGGTTTGCCGGTGGTGCCGCTGGTGTAGAGGAGGGTGGCGAGGGTTTGGTGGTTGTGGTTGGCGGGTTTGAAGGGGCGGTTGGCGCCTGTGGCCATGACTTGGGAAAATTTGACTGTGGTTAGGGTGAGGCTGGTTTCTGGTTCTTCGTCGGAGAGGAGGACGATAAGTTCGATCGGCAAATCGGGGAGGCGCGCTTGCAGTTTTTTGAGTAATGCCAGATTTTCGACTACTAAAGCGGTACTGCCGCTGTCTTGGATGATGTAAAGGAGTTCTTCGGGATCGGCGGTGGCGCCTCTAACGGCGTTGGCGGCCCCAGCAGTCATGATACCTTGATCGGCTATCAGCCACCGGGGACTGTTGTCGGCGAAGAGGGCGACGCGGGGAGGGATTGTGTCTGTTGGGTTTGGATTGATGCCGAGGGCCTGCAATCCGCTGGCGAATTGCTGGATTTGTTGGTAGAGGTCGGTATAGGTGAGTTTAATTTCCGGTGTCGTGTGGGGATCGTGGAGGGCGACGGTTTGGGGAAATCGCTGTTTGACGATCGCCCAAATTTCAGGTATCGATCGAATGCCACTATAGTCGATCGTGCGGCTGAGGTTGGCGAGTTCAATGTCGCTCATTTGGGAGGCGGCGCCCGGTGCGGAGTGGTTCATAGGGTATTTTCGGGGGTTTTGAAAGATAAAGTTATTGGGTACAAGTTTAATATCAGAGTTATTTTAGACCTTCGTGGCAGTGTGGTGACAGTTTGTCAACCTGCCGTTGTCTATTTAGAAAATTAGGGATATTAGATGATGAGATTTATATTTCGACAGAAACACAGGATTTTATCAAGGTTGATAGTAGTTACTTGTTGTGCGATCGTAGGGTTATCTGGAAACACACTGTCTGTGAATGGTGCAGAAGTGCGATCGGCAAACAAAACATTTGCTGATTGGTGTCGCCAAAAAGCCGATTTGAGTCCTGAAACTAAACATACTGTTGAAGTGTTCTCGAAATTTATCACGTGCACGAAGGACTATAAATCCTCCTTATGACTCAGTTGAATGGCTCCGTTGGAAGGATTTTTTCAGGGAGTATGCGAATTCAGGGGAGGTTGGGGAGTCATATCATGTCCGCTGGATTGCCATAACAAACGCGGTTCGTAGTGCAGTTCGTAGTGCGGACTGAAGTCCGCTCTCAAACTGCGGACTGAAGTCCGCACTACAAACCGATCGCACTTTGCTCTCGGGCTAGTTGCTCTGTCAACCACTGGATTTCTAGCTGGATGGTGTCTGTACACCTTTCCCAGGATGCTGCTTGATACGAGTCAACAGGATTTTCCTGTTCAGCTTGTTGGCTCTCTAGATAGTCTTGGCGCAGGTAACAGACTCTCAAGCGGTGTTCGAGCAACTTGATTCTTTAGCAGAAAGCCGTCCTTGAAGGGCGGGGTTTTAAACCCAAATTTCTGATAAGAGTAACTGTTGTTGTTTTAGCCGATAGCCGTGCAAGGGTTGCCGCTTTAGCAGCCCTAGGGCTGATAATTCAAGCATTTATATCAAAGTGATATTATAGTCTGGATTATATGACTGTATGCGATTTAAGGGCGATCGGGCAAATAGCTAGTTTTAAAGAATTTTGAAATTTAAAACACACATTTAAAAAATATTGTCAAGTCTCTTCAGATATATATTGTTTTAAAGTCAAGAAAAAGCGATCGCTTGATAAACTACCACTGCGTTTATTTGCGATCGCCCGCTCGCGTGAAATTTTAGTAAAAAACCGGGCTTGTCCGCTGCAAAGTTGATACGCCTGTGGGCGATGAGTTTCCCACTAAAAGGAAACTCCAAATTCTTTGATTGAATCCCGTTAAATACGCCTACTCAATTCTCAATTAATTCCTGGAATTCCTGCTACAAATTAGCAACATTTCTTTACATCAATCCTTCTGGAATGCACAACTTATAGAGAATTGAAATGTTTTAATATTTAATTAAGCTGTCTCCGTGTATTTACGGATGCAGGGCGGAAGCCTGCTGGGCTTTACTTCACAGAATCTTCACAATACTCCGCGACAATACGGGTGATTTATAAAGATTGTGTAAAGATGACCCTATAACTGTAGCCATACGAGCCATTTTGTAAGTTATGATTGGAACCAGCGAAAACAATACTTACGCAATCACAGCACTTTCTAAAAAAACACCGAATTCCGACATCTCAAAAGTTGCCAAAAATGTTGGAATATGAGGTTTTCGCCGCAAAACTCAAGAAGCATTTTTCAGCCTCCTAGGTGGAACTAAAAAATAAAAGATCGGCCCAGTCTGGTTAATTATCTGTCAATAAAATTGACACAAAAATTTAACAGGGAAAGCTATGAAAAAAAGTTTAGGGGTACAAAATTACTTCGAGCGCTCCCAAGCCTCATTGCCAACAGTTCCAGCTCTTGAGAAACTCTTGGAGGAAATCAGTCCCGAACCGACATTAATTGCCAAATTAAATACAGCCTGTGAAATTTGCGAGTTTCAACTCGGAGATGAAATCACCCAATATCAAACCCCGGATAATACCAAGAATTTAGTTGAACAAACACAGAGCGATTCCCTACGGGATAGCTTCGCTTCACGCAATTTTTATTTAGTCTGCCAGGGAAGAGTCAGGCTGCTAGCAATAGAAGCCTCTCAACAGCAAGAAGTTTCGGTGACGGTACTGGAACTCGGAGCAGTATTTGGGACAGACGACGTATTTATTGCCAGCGGACTGCCTTACAGAGCAATTGCGGCCGGCACTTGCCAACTCGCTTGCATAAATGCAGCCAAATTACAGCTTGTTATAGAGGAATTCCCCCAACTGCAACAGCACTTGCAGCAAGAATTCCAACAGATCCAGCAGTTAATTTTTTTCAAGACGCAAACAGATTTGCGATCGCTAAAATCCCACCAACAACAACTTCTGTGGCCGCACTTACTTCCTTCTCTAGAAGAAACCCGAATTGCGGCCGGAGTTTCCCTCGTGGAACACTGCCAAAAAACCACCAATCATTTTTGGCTCCGCAGCGGTAAAATTCAAGGTCAAGCACCGCCAATTATTGGGAGTCACTGGGGACATTCAGATGTACCGAACGACTGGAAAGCAGCAACAGACTTGCTAATTTACCAGATCCGCTCAAAACAGTGGGAAATGGCAAAAGCCACAATTGGTTCCGACAGCAATGCCCGTCCCAAAATTATCCGCAAACCTCCGACTTTAACCTTAGTAAGTGCGCCAAAAGATGCTTCGTCTACCTCAAAAGCTGAGCCGTCAAAACTAACCGCAGTCGAGTCTCCCAAATCGGCATCCGGAATCATCAGTTTCCCAAAACCCAAGCGGCGCAGATGGTTGAGCAGCGGACACCCATTCATTCAACAACAGAGTACAGCAGATTGTGGAGCTACCTGCTTGGCGATGATTAGCGAATATTGGGGTAAGAAATTCAGCCTGAATTACTTGCGCGAATTGGCAGAAATCGGCCGCAGTGGCGCGTCTCTCAAGAGTCTGGCAAAGGCAGCGGAAAGAATGGGGTTTCAAACCCGTCCCGTGCGAGCTTCTTTAACTCCGCTCCGCAATCAAAATCCCTGGATAGCTCACTGGCAAGGCAATCACTACGTTGCAGTTTACCGCTTTAAAAATCAACAGGTTTTAGTTGCCGATCCGGCGGCGGGCAAGCGGTGGATGAGTCTTAAAGATTTTACCGACAGTTGGACTGGTTACGCCCTAATTTTAGACCCGACAGCGGAACTATACCGCAATCACAGTGCCGAACATAAAGGTATCAAAGTTAAGAATTTTCTGGGCATAATCTGGCCCTACCGCGCTACGATCGCCCAAATTTTGGTAATCTCTTTGTTGATCCAACTGTTTGGGATCGTTACTCCCCTGTTTACTCAGGTAATTCTCGACCAAGTAGTTGTCAGCAAAAGCATCGTTACTCTGCACGTTTTCGCGATCGGACTGCTGATGTTTAGTGTTTGGCGATCGCTCTTGGGGGCAACGAGACAGTATTTGCTGGATTACTTGTCCAACCGCATTGACCTGACTTTAATTAGCGGGTTTATCAGTCACACTCTCAGTTTGCCGATCAAATTCTTTGAATCTCGTCAGGTGGGCGACATCTTGACGCGGGTTCAGGAAAATCAAAAAATTCAGTCGTTTTTGACTCGCCAAGCAATTACGGCTTGGTTGGATGCTTTGATGGCTGTGGTTTACATCGGACTGATGTTTTACTATAACTGGCGTCTGGCTTTTTTGGTGCTGGCTTTGATTCCGCCGATCGTGATTTTGACTTTGGTGGCAACTCCGTTTCTGCGCCAAGTGTCGCGGGAGGTTTTTAACGAAGGTGCCAAGCAAAATTCCTCTTTGGTGGAAATGATTACTGGAGTGGCGACGATTAAGGCAACTGCTGCCGATCGCGAAATGCGCTGGCGCTGGGAAGATCAATTAACTTGCATGATTAATGCTAAATTTCGGGGCCAGAAGTTGGCGAACTCTTTGCAGGTAGTTGGGGGCGGGATTAATACTTTGGGTAGCACGGCTTTGTTGTGGTACGGGGCCATGCTGGTGATTCAAGACCAATTGACGATCGGTCAATTTGTGGCTTTTAATATGATGATTGGCAGTGTGATTTCTCCTGTGCTTTCGGTGGTGGGACTTTGGGATGAGTTTCAAGAAGTTTTGGTATCGATCGAGCGTTTGGATGATGTATTCTCGGCAGAACCTGAAGAAAGCCCTTACAAACCAATGCTGGTGCTGCCTCGCATTCACGGAACCATCAAATTTGACAATGTTTCTTTCCGCTATGCTCAGGATGAGGAACGCAATACGCTGCAAAATCTTTGCTTTGAGGTGCAAGCTGGAGAAACTGTGGCAATTGTCGGCCGCAGCGGTTCCGGTAAGAGCACTTTGGTGAAGCTGCTGCAAGGTTTCTATTATCCAGAAAAAGGGCGGCTGACGATCGACGGCCACGATATTCGCCACATTTCTTTGCAGTCGCTGCGAGTGCAGTTGGGTGTTGTCCCTCAGGATTGTTTCTTGTTTTCGGGAACGATTTTGGAAAATATCACGCTGTACAAAAATTTGGAAACCCCCGCCAGTCATGGCGAAGAAGGAACCTTTGGTGATTCTGCAACCTTGGAAGAGGCGATCGAAGTGGCAAAGCTAGCAGAAGCTCACGCTTTTATTCAAGATATGCCGCTTGGTTATCAAACTCCTGTGGGGGAGAGGGGCACGAGTTTGTCTGGGGGCCAGCGCCAGCGAATTGCGATCGCCCGTGCTCTGTTGGGCGATCCGCGAGTTTTGATTTTGGACGAAGCAACTTCTTCGCTGGATACCGAGTCTGAGCGCAGGTTCCAGCAAAATCTGGCTCGCATCAGTCGCGATCGCACTGTGTTTGTAATCGCTCACAGGTTGTCTACAGTACGCAATGCCGATCGCATTTTGGTTCTAGACAAAGGCATTTTAGCCGAACAAGGCAACCACGACCAATTGATGGCTGAACGTGGACTCTACTATCACCTTGCTCAACAACAACTCGATCTTTAAAGTCAGTTGACAGTTGACAGTTGACAGTTGACAGTTGACAGTTGACAGTTGTCAGTTGACAGTTGACAGTCATTGGAAGCAATTACCAATTACCAATTAATTCCCAATTCCCAATTACCAATGCCCAATTCCCAATTACCAATGCCCAATTCCCAATTCCCAATGCCCAATTCCCAATTCCCAATGCCCAATTCCCAACTCCCAATGCCCAATTCCCAATTACCAATGCCCAATTCCCAATTCCCAATGCCCAATTCCCAATTACCAATGCCCAATTCCCAACTCCCAATGCCCAATGCCCAATGCCCAATGCCCAATTCCCAATTCCTAATTTGGAGTAAATATCATGCTTTCAGAAGACGCCCAAAAAATATGCGCCGATCCTGATGAGATAGCTGAAGTCTATGGCGGCGTAGCTTTAAGGCAAGAAAACGAAGCCAGAAAAACAGACCGCTCTTTAGAAGTAGTTGAATCTCAAAATCGCTCTTCTAAAACTAATGACTATATCTATCCGGCGAAGTTCCGGCAGCCTGAGGCTGATAATTGGTCTACTTCTTTGCACTCGGTACTAGACCAACCGCCAGTATCTTTTCCTCAGCAGTTGATCTTAGGAGGTCTGGTATTTTCCATAGCTTTTGTAGCGTGGGCAACTTTGGGAAAAATAGATCAAGTCGGTCACGCTCAAGGCAAATTAGTTCCCAAAGGTGATGTTTACAAAATTCATCCGACGGAGCCGGGAAAAATTATTAACCTCGCGATTAAAGAAGGTCAAAAGGTCAAAACTGGACAGTTATTGGCGGAATTAGACCCGGAAAATGCTTCGAGCGAGGTGGAGCGTCTAGATAAAATTCTGGATGCTTATCAGATTCAATTGGTGCAGCAAATTAGTTCGATCGAGAGAACTCGACTGGAAGCTCAGGCGAGCCAAGCTATTGCTGCTGCCGACAAACGGGGGGCTCAAGCTGCGATCGACAGATCTCGCGCTTCAGCAGCCACCACGCAGTCTCAAATCGAGCAATTGCAAGCAGATGTAGTCTCTCAGAAAGCGCGGCAGGAACAGATCAAACCTCTGGAAAAGCAGGCACAAAATCTGTTGTCGCAACTGAAAACAGATATCACTTCTCAAGAGGCGAGGCGCGATCGCGTGAAGCCACTGCAAAATAAAAGTCAAGATTTGCTAGCACAACTGCAAGCAAAAGTGGCAGCCCACAAAGAGCGGATCGGGCGGCTCAAACCTTTGGTAGATGAGGGAGCCCTATCCAAAGATGTACTATTTCAAGCTGAAGATGCTCTGCGGGAAAGCCAAAATGCCGTCATTAGAAGCCAGTTGGGGGAAAAAACTCAGGCTGACGATCGAGTATTTGAGGTCGAGCAAACCGTGCGCGACAGACAAAGTGCTGCGATCAGGAGTCAACTGTCTGAGGCGACTCAGGTTAAGGAAAGGCTGTTTGAAGTCGAGCAAGGTTTGCGCGATCGCGCCAGTTCGATCGACAAAATGCAAGGCCAATTAGCCGAACAACTCGCAGAAGTCGATCGACTGCAAGCCGAAGCCGACAGCAAACAAGCAGCAGCGCGCCAAATGCAGTTAGAAAAACAGCAAAAAATTCAGCAGTTGGAAATGGAATTAAACCAAATCAAATCCAAAATTGCCGAAACCCAAACCCTGCTCGCTCAAGCCAAAAACAAGCTCAAACAAAGATTTCTCTACGCACCAGTCAGCGGAGTAATTTCCGCCCTCAACATTCACAACACCGGCGAAGTCGTGCAACCGGGCCAAACTATTGCAGAAATGACCCCCAATCAGGCTCCGCTAGTGCTCGAAGTCAGTTTACCGAACCGAGAAGCGGGATTTGTCAAAATCGGAATGCCGGTACAAGTCAAATTCGATGCTTTTCCCTATCAAAATTATGGCGTGATGCCGGGAAAAGTTGTATCGATTTCGCCAGATGCCAAAACCGACGAGCGATTGGGTGTTGTTTACCGGGTGGAAGTGAGTATCGATCGAGACTCAGTGAAAGCCAACAATCAAACCTGGAAACTCAAAGCGGGCCAGACAGCCACGGCGGAAATTGTCATCCGCCAGCGCAGCATAGCCGACATTTTGCTCGATCCGCTCAAGCAACTACAAAAAGGCGGCATGAGTTTGTAGGAATTCCTCAAAAACAGGTTTGTAGTGAGGACTTCAGTCCTTCTTTCTGCGGACTAAAGTCCTCACTACAAACCGCAGTCCACAGTCAGTTAACTTACAGGTTTGTAGTGAGGACTTCAGTCCTTCTTTCTGCGGACTAAAGTCCTCACTACAAACCGCAGTCCACAGTCAGTTAACTTACAGGTTTGTAGTGAGGACTTCAGTCCTTCTTTCTGCGGACTAAAGTCCTCACTACAAACCGCAGTCCACAGTCAGTTAACTTACAGGTTTGTAGTGAGGACTTCAGTCCTTCTTTCTGCGGACTAAAGTCCTCACTACAAACCGCAGTCCACAGGTTTGTAGTGAGGACTTCAGTCCTTCTTTCTGCGGACTAAAGTCCTCACTACAAACCGCAGTCCACAGTCAATTAATTTACGCAAAATAGGATAAAACGATGAATTCGCAATTTAACCATTCTGCCAATCATTCCCAAATTGGAATTAAACCCGAACAATTGGATGAGATAATTTCAGCGATTCTGGCAGGAAAGTATTCTTGGGCTTGTTTTTTACTTTTGCGGTGCACGGGTTACAACCCTCTCGACTATATCCCCTACCGCACTTCTAACCGCTTGCTCAAGGAAAATACCCAAATGAGAAAATCGGAAACTCAGCCGCCGCTTAGCAAAATTGCGGATTTAGATTATGTGGAAGTCGTGAGGGAAAAACGAGCCGGAGTTCGAGGTGGTTGTGTAATTGAGGCTGTTAGCGAGTTGCACTCAGATACCGCAGGTTTTGTCGCCCAAGTCGGCGGCGAAGGTTCCAATATCTTGGCGCCGGCGGTTGATGTTCCAAATCAAGGATTTTTTGCAGGATTTAAGGCGCGCTGGTTTAATTTGGCGGGCAATTAATTTAGTCGATCGCCCGATCGCCCGATCGCTAGCCTTGAGTGTACCTGTTTTTTTGGTGGAAGGAGCGGCGGGCGATCGGGTTTTTCAGTAGCCAACATCCGCGCTTCAGATAAATCTGCCAAAATGGCAACATTAGCCAAATTAATTACTTTATACTCAGAAACCAGATTTCAGCTATTGTGGACTTATAGTCTTTTTTAATCAAAAATAACCCATTATTTCCATGAGTGAGCCATGCCCGCCCTACTCAGATTGATGGAGTTGTCTACTTTTTTTGTTGGTGGTTCGAGTCAAAATTAATCTGCCAAAATGGCAACACAGGTCTGAATCACCAAGCTATATTAAATACAGAACAACCACAGGTTGCTGCGAGCGATCAACTCACAAACAAAAAGGATAAAAGCCATGATCATTTCTGACCTCAACTACTTGGAAACTGCTGAAACTTCTGTTGTTGGTGGATTCAACCGAGGCTATGACTTTAGCAAGATCTATTTCTCCGAGTATTTTTCCATCAAGAAGGATGTTCTGTCGAAGACCTATGTAAAAGGTAATTTGGCTACTGCTGAAGCTGATGCTTATGGTTCAGATACTTTGACCCAAACCTTCGCTACTGTCACTCCATACTCTTCTAATAGCGTCTCGATCGCTGCCACTAACTAATCCTTGGCAGTTGAATGCTTCGATAATGAAATTAACTGCAAAAATAGAGGGCGTCTTAGCTGATGATGTCCTCTATTCTCATGGCTATCCATCCCCGCAGTCAACTTTATTTGGTGAGTTAGAAAGTCAAAATTAATCTGCCAAAATGGCAACACAGGTCTGAATCATCTAGCTATATTAAATACAGAACAAGCGCAGGTTGCTGCGAGCAATTAACTCACAAACAAAAAGGACAAAAGCCATGATTATTTCTGACCTCAACTACTTGGAAACTGCTGAAACTTCTGTTGTTGGTGGATTCAACCGAGGCTATGACTTTAGCAAGATCTATTTCTCTGAGTATTTTTCCATCAAGAAAGATGTTGTGTCGAAGACCTATGTCGAGGGCAATCTTGCGACTGCTGAAGCTGATGCTTACGGCAAAGATAGTTTGACCCAAACTTTCGCTACAGTCTATCCGTGGTCTTCTAATAGCGTCTCGATCGCTGCTACTAACTAATCCTTGGCAGTTGAATGGATCGAGAATGAAATTAACCGCAAAAATAGAGGGCGTCTTAGCTGATACTGCCCTCTATTTTCATTGCTTTCTATTCCATGAATAATTTGATTTGGCAAGTTAGAAAGTCAAAATCAATCTGCCAAAATGGCAACACAGGTCTGAATCACTCAGCTATATTAAATACAGACAGGACAAGCACAGGTTGCTGCTGGCAATTAACTCACAAACAAAAAGGATAAAAGCCATGATCATTTCTGACCTGAACTACTTGGAAACTGCTGAATCTTCTGTTGTTGGTGGATTCAACTTGGGAAAAGATTATAGCAAGATCTATTTCTCTGAGTATTTTTCCATCAAGAAAGATGTTTTCTCGAAGACCTATGTCGAGGGCAATCTTGCGACTGCTGAAGCTGATGCTTACGGCAAAGATAGTTTGACCCAAACTTTCGCTACAGTCTATCCGTGGTCTTCTAATAGCGTTTCGATCGCTGCTACTAACTAATCCTTGGTTGTTGAATTGTCTGGCTATATCGACTTCATCCACTCAGTCCAAACAAAACAAAATTTAATAACCGAGTAGATTAAGTCGATATAGCAATTCTTGAAAACAGCCAGAAATCAACCGATCTAGACAGAGTTTGTTAGTCTCTTTTTCAAATGACTATTTAAAGTCATTTGAAATTAATTTAGTTTGCTGAAAACTTCTGGTGAGATACCCATGAAAAATTCATTAATCATCTCAGACTTAAGTTATTTAGAACCGATTGACGAAAGTAGCATTGTAGTAGGTGGTCGCAAAGTTTCCGCTAGTACATACGGCACAACAGAAGCAGGGCCTGGATATGCCATCGCTGTTGTAGGTGCATTTGCCACTGGTGATGATACTTATACAAATACTGGAGCCAACACAACGGTTCAAGACTTTGGTAGTCTTCAGTTTAGTAGAGCCAAGGCAACAGGCACAGCCTATGGAACAAATGGAGACCAAACTGCTTCATCTACATTTCGCAGCACTTCTATTTCGTTTTTTGGGCGTTAATTTTTTTGGCGTTAATAGTCTCATCCAATCAGAAGGCGATCGATACTGAGAATTTGATGTTGTACAAGATACTTTTCAACAGTTGACAGTTGACAGTTGACAGTTGACCATGGGAGAGCGACCTCTACCTAGAAGGAAGATGATTGGAGTAATGAATAGTCTGATTTTAATTTCTCCCTCAAAGCCAGAGGCTTTCAAGCAATTCTTTATGGTCATAAATCCTCTCATGATGCTTGGGGAGGCTCTAGTCTTAACCGACAAGTATCGAAATATTTTGCTAAGGATAAAATGATATGCAGATTGAGAAAATTGATGATTTTGAAACATTTAAGAAAATCCGAGAAAATTGGGATTATGTATACGCTGCCGATTGTCAAGCTCAGTTTTTCTTATCCTGGATTTGGTTGTCTGGATGGTTGGAGGTGGTGCATGAGCCGTGGTTCATATTAGCTGCAAAACCAGATACCGATGATCCATCTGATTCATCCTATGTTGCCTTTTTTCCTCTGAAAATTTTATTAACACACCAGGATGGAGGCGGCTTTGAAACAGAAATTTGCATGGCAGGAAATAGTATGGCAGATTACACAGGACTTATTTGCCTGCCTGGTTATGAAGAAGAGGCAGTTCCTGCTTTTGCTGCTTACATCCAGCAACAGTTAGCATGGTCTACTTTCAATGTAAAAAGTATTCTAGAAACGGATACGCGGATGTCTCTCTTCTTGAGTAGTTTCTCAGAAGATAGTTTCGATCTCAGTCAACTGTGCGTTAAAAGTGTGAAGGAAGAAGATCCAGATCTTTATCTTTCCCCTTATGTTTCATTACCAGATGACTGGGATGAATATCTGCAAAATTATGTCGGTACGAATACCCGCCAAAAAATCAGACGCTTTTTAAGGCAGGTTGAAAGTTCTGACGAGCTTTCTATCACCTACGCTAACTCAGAGAATTTGGATTCTCATATTGAGATACTACTCAACTTATGGGAGGCAAGATGGAAAAAGCAAAAAGGGGATACCTTTGAGTCGGTCATGGCTTACAATCGCCTGATTTTACATCATTGTTTTGAACATAACTGTCTGTATCTTTCGGTTCTGTGGAAGGGAGATAGACCTTTAGGGGCGATCGCCAATTTTATGGATTTTCCGCAAAAATCCATGCTATTTGCGATTGCGGGTCGCGATCAAACCTTTAAAAATCCTCCACCTGGACTGATCCTCCATGCTGATGCGATCCGATACGCGATTCAAAATGGCTTTAAAGTGTACGACTTCTTAATGGGGAATGAGGAATACAAGTATTCTTTTGGAGCTAAAGATCGCCAGATTCAACATATCGTAGCCCAGTACAAGCATAACAGACAACAGGATGTTGAAAATATTATTCCTTTAGCGCTTCAGCTAGCTATTCGGGATCATCGCTCGAACCGACTCACCAAAGCTGAACAGGGATACTGTCAGATTCTGAAAGCTCAGTCAAATCACCCAGAGGCACTTTACGGACTGGGGGTGTTGATGAGGCAAAAAGGCGAGTATCAAACTGCCGAAAATCTGTTCAAAGATTTACTGGAAATTCAACCCAATTCTATCAAGGCTTTATTTAGTTTGGGGAATTTATATCAAATTCAGGATAGGTTGCCCGAGGCGATAGAAGCGTATCATCAACTCCTAGTTTTGCAGCCTGATGCGATCGCTGCATACAATAACCTTGGCTATGCTCTACAGCAGCAAGGCAAATGGGAAGATGCGATCGCCTGTTATCAAAAAGCACTTGAGCTACAGCCTAATTGCGTTGAAGCTGAGGTGAGCTTAGCCAATGCACTTCACGCTCAAGGAAAGCTTTCCCCAGAGAAACAAGCTCATTACGCGGCACTGAACAATGATTTCGGCTCCAAATGCAAACAAGTGGGTGATTTGAAAACTGCGATCGCCTACTACCGACAGTCTATCTCTATGAAACCAGATTTGGCAGAGGCTCACTATAATTTGGCTCTGGTGCTGCAACAACAAGGTCAAGATAAAACAGTAATTACTTCGGAACAAAAAACTCCCATACCTGCTTAGTAGTTTAGTTTGAAAATAAGGAGCATTATGTGGCTATCTGATTTGTCCTATCTCGAAAATGTTTCAGAAAATGACTTAATTTTAGGTGGTGCTTTATTGGCGTTGGATGCTTTTGCATCAGTGGATAGTGGAAACACTTTGACGGCTACAGACGTTATTTTTGGCAACCACGGTAAAGTTACGAAAGCAAGGGGTACAGGAACAGCTATAGCGAGCGGTACTAATCCTCTAGCTGGTGTTGATGTTTACTACGCAGGCTTTGATAAAGTGAAAGTAAAATTTCATTCTGGAACAGGAGCAAACTATGCTTTTGAGACTGTTAGTGTAAAGGCGATGGACTTGCCACACTAACTTGCAAATCTGGTAGTCAGGACTTCAGCCTTTTTTAGTATCGAGTTGGGTGCAGGGCGATCGCATCGCGATCGCCCTGCACCCGCGTCCGCATCCATGGGAGTGCGATCGATCCACAGTCTGCACCGCCGTCCGCATCCATGGGAGTGCGATCGAGCCACAGCCTGCACCCACATCCCAAAGCAACTCAGACAATTCTGCCAAATTGGCAACACAGGTCTAATTAGTCCAGATATATTTAGGTCATTGACACTCCTCGACCTAAAGGTGCGAGGATTCTTAAGACTTTTCAGTCTTAATATCCCTATTTATAGGGTTCCCAGGCTGACTACATTTGCACAAAAGAGCACGCTTAAGTGCGTAGTCATATCTCCTTAAAAGTGTTTTGAGCGTAGACTTTCCCCCAGTCCGGGGGTAGGTTTTTACATCTTGTCTGATGCCTTTATTCTACCACATATTTGTCCGGGAAGATGTCTACCAAATACATGAGAATTCCTGACAGAGCACTTTTCGGGAAAAGCCGTCCTATAAGGACGGGGTTTTAAACCCCGATGTCCTAATAATATCGTTTCCGGTTGCATCGGTATTGTTTAAACACTCAACTGTCAACTGTCAACTGTCAACTGTCAACTGTCAACTGTCAACTGTCAACTGTCAACTGTTGTTTCCCCTCCAACTTTCGGGATAGATCGAGATTCATTTATTAAAAACATTTCAGTCTTTAGTCAGAAGTCAAAAGCAATTGCTTCGCACTCTTCAAAATCATACATTTTCATTGGAAATTGGCAGTATCGGTGTTCGCGCAAGTGCTTTTCGTCTTTATAGCTAAAAGGAGATAAATCGCGATGCCTTCCTTAGATTCATCTGATCCATTAAAAAATATTGTTGGAAACAACAATAGTTTAAACACCTTGAATTCGCAGGTGGCGAATAACTCTGGTACCGGCAGCACCAGCGCTTCCAGCAAGTCTAGTTCCTTTGTAAATAACAGCGGTGCGGGCAGTACCAGCACTGCGACAGCCACTTCCCCGATGGGAAACAGTACAAGTAGCGAGACTGCTTATGCTCCCGGGGCTACATCAAGCAGTGGTAGCGCGACAGCGAGTGCTTCTACTGTCGCGCCCCCAACTACTAGCGCCACTGCTTCGGCCCCAGCAGCAACACCTGCGCCTGCGCCAACACCAACACCAACACCTGCGCCAACGCCTGCGCCTGCGCCAACACCTGCGCCAACACCTGCGCCTGCGCCCGCACCAACACCTGCGCCAACACCAACACCAACACCTGCGCCGTTAGGAGACGGCAGCGGTGCGAGCAGCACCAGCAGCGCGACAGCGACTTCTCCGACTGGGAGCAGCACCAGCACTCAGACAGCATGGAGTCCCGGTGGCACTTCTAGTAGTGCGATCGCCTCAGCTAGCAGTGGTTTAGAAACTCCGCCGGCTGCGATCGCCACTGCTTCGGCTCCAGCGCCAACACCAGCGCCAACTCTAGCGCCGACTCCAGCGCCGACTCCAGCGCCGACTCCAGCGCCAACTCCAGCGCCAACTCCAGCGCCAACTCCAGCGGCGGCTGCTACAGACTCTGCACCGGCAATTAATATCACAGCGCCAACACCAACACCAACACCAGCGCCAATACCAACACCAATACGGCTAACACCTGCGAAAGCTCCAACACTAGCACCAGCGCCAACTCCAACACCGTCAAATAATAATGATGGTGCGCCGCTTGATTCGGTGACTGACGGAACTTCTAGCAATTCAAGTCCTTCTAATTTGCCTCCAGACAGTACGGGTGCTGGCGGTGACAGTACGATAATTGCTGAGCCAACAGATAACAGTACCAGCAATTTGTCGATCGCACTTCCCGATAACAGTACCAACAACAGCAATGCTGATACAACTCCAGCCCCAGAAAACAATCCTGAGGTAGTAGCGGAATTAACTGTTACCTACGACAGCAACGGTGACGGATATTGGCAGGGAACCAGCGACATTGATGTGATTACTTGTGGTAGCGGGTTCGATCGAATTATCGCAGGAGGTGGCGACGATTTTGTCAAAGGTAACAGAGGTAGCGATACGATCGAAGGAGGCGATGGAAACGACACTTTGCGGGGAGGAAGAGGTCAAGATTTGCTGATTGGCGGCAACGGCGACGATTTTCTGTGTGGCGACTTCGGCATCGATACATTGATTGGAGGTACCGGCGCTGATACCTTTGCATTTAGACCTGAAACAGCGAGTTCAGTGGCTAATCTATTTTTAGCCGATATACTGCTTGATTTCAATGCCGCTGAAGGTGATAAAATCGGGCTCACAGGCGGACTTTCTGCCACAGATATTGCACTGGTGGCGTTTGATACTGACGGTAACGGTACCGCAGACGCAACTCTGGTCAAGTTTAGTTCCAATAATGGCGATCGAATTTTAGCCGTTGTTTTGGGAACAATAAACCCAGCAGGTGCAACAACTTTAACCAATGCTGATTTCATCAGTTTGCCAAATCAAACCTTGTAGCTAGCCGTTAACGCGAACTCCCCCGCAGGAAGCCTCGGGGGCATGAGTTCAATCAACTTCTATAGCTTGAGAGAGAAAGATGAAAGACTTTTACCAGCCATTGATTGAATCAAGTGAAATTATCAAACTACTCAGAAAAGAACGGCAATTAAAGCAATTTTGTCAACAAGTTTTGCAGAAAAAAGTTATTGACAAAGCAGCCGAGGAACGGGGGTTAACTGTGACTCCCGAAGAAATCCAAGTTGCGGGCGACAAGCTGCGGCGCGAGAAGCGTCTGGAGAAAGCCTCCGATACGATTGCTTGGCTGGCGGAGCAGATGATTTCGGTAGAAGACTTAGAGGCCGGAATTTGCGATCGAATTCTCTGGCAAAAATTAGCAGAACACTTATTTGCCAAAGACGTAGAAAAGATTTTCGTGCAAAGCAAATTGCAATTCGATCAAATAATTCTTTATCAAATAATTGTTGCCAACATACAACTTGCCCAAGAAATATTTTATGAAATTCAAGAAGGAGAAATCAGCTTTTTTGATGCTGCCCATCTTTACGACATTGACGAAACTCGCCGGCATTTATGTGGTTGCGAAGGCCAGGTTTATCGGTGGGCTTTAAAACCAGACATAGCCGTCGCCGTATTCAGCGCTAAACCCGGAGAAGTGATCCGTCCAATTGAAACAGAGCGAGGATATCACTTGTTCATGGTTGAAAAGTTTATCCCAGCGGAATTAACCCCTGAACGCTATCAAGAAATATTACACAATCTGTTTAACGAATGGCTGGCTAATGAGGTTAACTATTTATTGTACAATTGTAAAGTGTAGAGTGCGAACTCCGCACAGATAAGTCTAATATCGTTTCTCGCTTAGTACATGGACTTATATATATACCGATTCTCAAAAAGATGAGGTACGTTGTTGGGCTTTAGCCCTCTTTAGTCTAAGCGGTTATACAACCTGCAAATTATACCTCATCTTTTTGAGAAAGGCTATAGCTGTTCTGCGTAATTTCTGTAATTGCCATTTAATGCTGCAATTTGGATTTAACTATATTGCAAAAATTGATAAACTGGCGAAAAGTAGTCAATTGTTCTGGCTGCACTTGAATTCTTGTCAATAGCTGTTCCAAATAAAATGGCTGGAGTACATCTCCGGGTCGTTTCTTAGAATACGTAATATTTTTAGCTTCAAATAAGGCTCTCAAATAAGCTCCGTGAAACTGAGCGTGAGTATTAAACTCTTGATAGCTGCCCATATTTTCAGGACAGTTAACTGAAACATCATAATATCTAGTATAATCTAATAAAGGTTTGTCTTGAGGATTTTTAGAATAAATCTTCCGATTGCCTAGCAGCCAACTTTCCAAGCATCGATTCTGAAATATCAGCACAAGTTCTGCATTGTTTAATTTCAATTTTTGCTGACTTAAAAACTCATCAATTTCAGTTGCGAGTTCAGGAACAGTATTTTCCTCGGCATCCAGACACACTACAAAATAGCTATATTTTCCGTTTGAGTTGATTTCTGCGATCGCAGGCGGGATAAAATTATATAAGGAAGGATATCCTTCCCCGCTAATCAAGTAATAATTTTTTTCGTTCACATCATCGCAATTGTCAACTCGCTGCAATTCCGGTAAAAGATGAGCCAGCCAAGCAGGATAAACTTTTCTCTCCGATTGTGTTCCTTCGACTAAAAAATACAGATTCATTAAACTTTGATTCCCTCGCTGTATTCTTCTAGATTAATCAGTTGCATAAAAGCTTGATGCCTTGATTTTCCCAAGTTCAAATCTTTAGCATCTATCGCAGTTACAACCCCACCTTTGCGAGTGACTATTTTCCAGTGTTCCATCCCAATATTATTGATTATGTAAGGATGGTGGCTGGTAAGAATGAATTGTATATTTCGGTTTTCCACAATCAAATCTGTCACCACATCGATACAGTTAATTCCCAAGCTATTTTCAAATTCATCGATTAAGATTACAGTGCCTTCTGGCGACAAGTATAGTTCGGCAATATGAATGAGAGTCTTCAGCATTCCTGAAGAAATGTTATTTTGAAAAATCCAATCGTTAACACCCTTTTCTTTGATTTGAATTGGAAAGCTTGGAGATGATGAATTTTTATCATTCTCTACAGCTTCTATTCTAACATCTTCAATTTGAGGAAATACATCAACAAATTTTCGCTTAATTTTATTTAAAACTTCTGGGTAATAGCGAGCGATTAAAGCCATTTTAATAAAAATTGGCAAATTACTTGATTTAACACTATCTAATGAAGAATCACTTGTTGAAAACATTGACATTAAGCTTTGAGGTATACCTAAGACGGTATTAATTGAAATTAAACTTTGAGGTAGACCCAAAAATACATTGAAAGAGCTTTTAAAATTAAAGTTATCGCTGTAGATGATTTTATTTAACCCTTGTTGAACTGGTGAAATATCTTCTTCTGGATTAAAAATTTGAACAGCACTTTGAAAAGGTGATAATTTTGGAGTGGTGTTTCCTTTGAATTTTATTTCTGTCGAATTTCTTTCTATAATTATATCTCCATTCTTGAATATTTTTTCTTGAACAATCCTAAAATTATTGGATTCATCTTCGTCAGGCATTAGTACCGGATTTTTTCTTGTTTCAAATTCGCCTTTCCAGCGATATTCTACATCATTGATTGTGGAAAATGTAATATCCCACGCTAAACCGTTTAGCGAAAAACCATTTGCTATCTTTTGTAAATTAAAAATCCCTTTCAAAATTTGTGTTTTGCCGACACCGGAGACACCAACTAATAAAGCCAAATTGGAAAAGTCGATCGGTTCAAAACGCCACTCTCGTAAATTATCCCAAAAAGCTAATTTCTTAATTCTCATTTTGCCCTCCCATTAATTATCTGCGTCCATCAGCGTTAATCAACATATAGCCTTTATCGATGAGGTATAACTGACGGCTTATATAACCACTTAAACCAAGAAGGGCTGAAGCCCAACAACGTACCTCATATTTGTTATAACCGCTATACATCTGCGGTTAAAAACTGACATAATTTTGCCGCCACCAAGCACGCACAAATTTAATTTCCTCAAACGTATAACGTTCTTGCAAATATTCATAAATCGCTCTCAATCTTTCATCTCCAATAACTTCAATTGCTTGGACAATTGCCTGTTGGCTTTCCGATTCTACCAACAAATTTATATCAACTTCCTTGCCCATATCCATCAATTCTACCAGATGTCCCGCAATAGTAGTGGGACTCATGCCCCGCGCATTGGCTATGGCTTGAACCGTTAAACCTTGGCGGTACAATTCCCAGGTTTGCATCTGCGAATAAGAGGGAGCATTAGCAAGAGTGGGAAGATTGGCGGCAGCAGATGCTGCACCTGTTGGCAATCCTTGTTCTTGGCAAAAAGCGTGAATTGCCTCTAAGAAAACTTTGCCGTACTTATCTCGCTTGTTGCTACCGACGCCGTAAACTTCCTCAAATTCGGTGAGATTTTGCGGGCGTTTTTCTGCCATGTCTCGCAAGCTTCTATCGGCAAAAACTACGTAAGGCGGTACGAATTGTTCGTCGGCAATTTGTTTGCGGAGACTTCGTAATATCGAAAATAAGCCTTCGACTTCTACGGCTAAAGAGCGAGTTCTTCCCTGTACTTCCCGCTGGGCTTCGATGGCGATTTCGACTGTGCGCTGGCGTTTCATGATTTCCCAACTTTTCTCGTTGAGTTTTAAAATGGGAAAGCCGTCTGTTTTTTCATCTAAAAAACCTTGGTTGATCAGCGAACGGCTTAACCTTTTCCACTCGTCTGGACTTCTATCTTTGCCAATGCCGTAGGTGGAAAGTTGGTTGTGCTGGTATTGCAATATTTTTTGATTTTTTGAGCCGCGCAGCACGTCTATAATATGATTCATCCCGAATTTCTCTTGACATCTGGCGATGCAGGAAAGAAATTTCATGGCTTCAAGCGTCCAGTCTTCTACGGGTTTTTTGTTGCAACAGTTGTCGCAGTTGCCGCAATCGCCGGGAAATGAATCGCCGAAATAACTTAATTGGACTGTGCGGCGGCAATTGGTGGATTCTGCATAGTTGATTACTCGCCTTAACTGTTGGCGGGCTATTCTTTGTTCTTGTTCGTCGGGTTTTTGTTCGATGATGTATTCGATGGTTTTGACATCGCCGAATCCGAAAAATAAGGTGCAGTGGGATGGTTCGTTGTCTCTGCCTGCGCGGCCTGATTCTTGATAGTATCCTTCTAGGTTTTTGGGTAAGTCGTGGTGAATTACAAACCGCACGTCGGGTTTGTTGATTCCCATTCCGAAGGCGACTGTTGCTACCATTACTTGTACGTCGTCGCGGATGAACCGGGTTTGGTTGGTCGATCGATCGACATCGCTCATTCCGGCATGGTATGGTAAGGCTTGGATGCCGTTTTGCTGCAATTTGTAGGCAACTTCGTCAACTTTTTTGCGGCTGAGGCAGTAGATGATTCCTGAACCGCCTTTTTTTTGGATGATTTGCAAGACTTCGGCAAAACTGTGCTTGTGTTTTTGGCGGACTTCGTAGTATAGGTTGGGGCGGTTGAAGCTGGCGACGTGGATGTAGGGATTTCGCAGGTTTAGCTGCTGGATGATGTCTTGGCGGACGCGTTCGGTGGCGGTGGCGGTTAGTCCCATAATGGGGATGTCTGGATAGCGATCGCGCACTCGCTCCATTTGCCTGTATTCTGGTCGAAAGTCGTGCCCCCATTCGGAAACGCAGTGGGCTTCGTCGATCGCAAATGCCGAAATTCCTAACTTACTTGCAACTATATCTAAAAACGGTAAAAATCTCTCGCCCAGCAACCTTTCCGGGGCAACGTACAGCAGTTTAATTTTACCTTCGAGAATTGCTGTTTCGCGCGATCGGGTTTCCATCGCGCTCAAAGTGCTGTTGAGAAAAGTCGCCCCAATCCCATTATCCTGCAAAGCTTCCACCTGGTCTTGCATCAGGGCAATCAGCGGCGAAACCACCACCGTCAATCCCGGTTTCAACAAAGCCGGTAATTGAAAACACAAAGATTTGCCACCGCCAGTCGGCATGACAATCATCATATCGCGTTGTTGTAAAGCAGCTTCGACAATTTCCCGCTGCCCGGGGCGGAAAGAGTCATAGCCAAAGAAATGTTTGAGGGATTGTTCGAGGGATGAGGGCGCGAGAGATGTTGGCGGATTCGACCCTGACATTTGCAGTAATTGGTTGTTGACTTCTACCTTATTCTAGGTCTTTTGAGCACAAATACAGTTACAATATTTGAGAATCTCAATTTAAGCAGATAAACCGATGCCGAAAGCAATTTGGAATGGTGCCGTTTTGGCCGAGAGCGATAAGTGCGAAATGGTAGATAATAACTATTATTTCCCGGCGGATGCCATCAACCGCGAGTATTTCAAAGATAGCAGCACTCACACTACTTGCGGTTGGAAAGGTGTTGCTAGTTACTACAGTGTTGAAGTCGCCGGACAAGTTAATAAGGATGCTGCTTGGTACTATCCTACTCCGAAAGATGCTGCTAAAAATATTGCAGGATATGTTGCTTTTTGGAAAGGAGTTAAGGTGGAGGCTTAAGGTTTTTTCCGCAGGTTTGTTAGCCGCGATTTAGACGAGTCAAGATAGAGGACACAACGTTGTTGTGTCCCTACGGGTTATTTGAATTAAATTTGATATAATACCGGGCGGTTGAAACCGCGTCTATACAAACCAAACCCACCTCCGTGGGTTGAAGAATGATATAATACCGGGCGGTTGAAACCGCGTCTATACAAACCAAACCCACCTCCGTGGGTTGAAGAATGGACGGAGATTAATTCAAGATAATTTGCGAATTTTGCAATTCAAGTCTAATTCCTCTTAAATTTTAATCTTCCAAGCGGCGGCCGCTTCCCATCCCAAGCCGCGACGAACCACAATTGGTTCGCTTTCTGTTAAATCGAGAATGGTAGAAACTTGATATCCTGGATCGGAATCATCATCGACAATGATATCTACTAACTTTAAAAAACAGTCAAATAGTTCGGCTTTGCCAAAGCTTTCTGTTTTTGCAGCAGGTACTGGTGCAGCACCTTCATCATCAGTGGTAATGTGAGCAGATGTGGAAATAATCGGATTTCCCAAAGATTCTAGAAGTGTAAAACAAAGCGGGTGGTTGGGAACGCGAATTCCTGTGGTTTTGCGTTTTGGGTTCATTACCAATTTGGGCACTAACTTGGTAGCTGGTAGCAGAAATGTATAGGGCCCGGGGATTAACCGTTTGATGATTCTGTATGCTTCATCGGTGACGGCAGCATACTCGGTGATATTTGACAATGAGGAACACAAAAATGTTAAAGGCTTATCATTGGATAGTTGCTTGATCCGCCTGACTCGTTCTACGGCAGATTTGGAGTTGAGATCGCAGCCGATCGCATAAACTGTATCTGTGGGATAAAGCATCACTGCCCCATCTTTGAGAGCTTTTGTAATCTTCTCGATCCGGTCTTTCTGGGGTGCAACTGGATGCAGTCCGTAAATAATTGCCATGTTAATATATTCCAGGCTAAGTGGGCGATCGACAAATGTGCTAAAACAATCAATGTTGAAAATTAATTGCTAATAATGAATAAAATAGCTTATTTTGACTGCCCAACCGGCATTGCTGGCGATATGTGCCTCGGAGCTCTTGTACACGCGGGCGTTCCCTTAGAGTACCTAATCGAAAAACTCCATTTACTAGGCATTTCGACTGAATACCAATTGCGCGCCGAATTAGTTCACCGCAATACTCAACAAGCAACTAAATTTTATGTGGATTTAGCTGCCGATTTGCCTTTAAAATCAAACAATCTGGCTGCTGACTCCGCCCTCGATCCCTCGGAAACTGAATCGCCGACTTTCGATGCGCGCCACCACCACCATCACGGGGAAGAACATTCTCACAGTCACGGCGAAGCTGATGCGGAAATTAGCCACACTCATCACCGCCACTTACCAGAAATTGAGCAGATTATCGTCGCTGCAAAATTGCCTCAGCGCGTGCAAGCGTGGAGTTTGGCTGTATTTGGCAAATTAGCAGATGCAGAGGCTGCCGTGCACGGTATTCCCCCCAGTGAGGTTCACTTTCACGAGGTGGGGGCTGCGGATGCAATTATTGATATTGTCGGTACTTGTTTGGGTTTGGATTGGTTGGATATTCAGGAGTTTTACTTTTCGCCGATGCCGACTGGTGGGGGTACGGTGAAGGCGGCCCACGGTAGGTTAGCTGTGCCGACGCCTGCTGTGATGCGGTTGTGGGAAACGCACCGAGTACCGGTTTATAGTAATGGAATCGATCGCGAATTGTGCACTCCTACGGGTACTGCGATCGCCTGTACTCTCGCCTCTGCTTTTGGCCCGCCGCCGCCGATGCAAGTTGAGTTAATTGGTTTGGGTGCAGGTTCGCGAAATCTGGCAATTCCTAATATTTTGCGCCTCTGGATTGGGGAGAAATCAGAAGGGGAGAGGGGGAGATTGGGAGAGGGGGAGAGTGGAGGAAAGACGGGTAGTCATTCCCAATTCCCGATGCCCAATTCCCAATTCCCGATGCCCAATGCCCAATGCCCAATTCCCAATGCCCAATTCCCGATGCCCAATTCCCAAGAAACAGTCTGTGTTTTGGAAACGCAAATTGATGATTTAAACCCGCAGGCGATCGGCTATGTTTTTGATGCTTTGTTTCTCGCGGGAGCTCTGGATGTTTTTACTACACCAATTGTGATGAAAAAGTCGCGCTTGGGGGTTTTGTTAAGTGTGATTTGTCATCCCGAATTTCAGGATGCTTGCGAAGCTGTGATGTTTCGAGAGACTACTACTCTGGGAATTAGGCGATCGACTCAACAGAGAACTATTTTGGATCGAGAAATTCAGAAGGTTCAAACAGAGTACGGCGAAGTGCAAATAAAAGTTGCTAAGTCAGGAGAAACGATTGTTAACGTGCAGCCGGAATACGAAGATTGTGCGGAAATTGCCCGACTTAAAAATGTTAGTTGGCGCGAAGTTCATCGGTTGGCGCTGCAACTTTGGTACGATCGTTAAACAGTTGACAGTTGACAGTTGACAGTTGACAGTGGGTGCATCTGGTTTTGACAAATATATCCGTAGGGGCTATAGCATCACCTCCGTGAATATGGGATTATAACTAATAACTTATATGCGGTGATGCTTCTTCAGGCTTCAAAAACTAGATCCACCCTTGACAGTTGATTTGAGTAGGTGCGAAATGCGTACCTTACATAAAAGTTTTTTATCAAGAAGAATGGGTTTAAAGTCTCCTCCTTCGAGGGGGAAATAAAACAAAATTATTCACTGTTTCAATCCTCGGACTTATAGGTAGAGGTCGCTCTTAAACTGTCAACTGTCAACTGTCAACTGTCAACTGTTGAAAGCTTTTTACAGCAGTCTGCGGGTTTGTAAAATTTGTTGTTGCAATTCCTCGAAAGCGGGCATTTTTGAGTTAGGATTTTTTTCAATGAGATCCTTTATTTGGTCGATTAGCTCGATCGCCAGCGGTACGCCAAGTTGCAATTGTTCCAAGACATCCCGCTGGGCAAAAACCGTTTCCGGTGTCCCTTCTAGAATCAGTTTTCCGCAATCCATCACAAACACCCAATCCGCCCAGCGGTAGATGAAATCGAGGTCGTGACTTGCTAAAAGTATGGTGGTTCCGGCTGCGTGAATTTGTTGCAGCAAACCGATCAGTTGTTTGGTGTGGCGCGGATCGAGATAGGCGGTAGGTTCGTCTAGCAGCAGCAGTTTGGGTTTGAGTACCATGATATCGGCGATGGAAACGCGCTTTTTTTGTCCTAAACTAAGGTTGTGGATTGGTTCGCGGGCGAGTTCGCTTAAGTTGAATTCCTCGATCGCTTTTTCTACCTGTTGAGCAATTTCCGATTCTGGCAATCCTAGATTGTACAATCCGTAGGAGATATCTTCTTCGACTGTGGAAGCAACTAGCTGATGTTCGGGATTTTGAAAGACGAGTCCGATTTGTTGGCGCAGTTTCATGAGAGATTTGCGATCGTAACGAAACGCTTCCCCTTCCCAGCTAATGATGCCCTGTTGCGGTTGGTACAAGCCGTTTGCTAGCAGAAACAAGGTGGTTTTGCCGCAGCCGTTTTGACCGATGAGTCCGCAGCGCTTCCCCGCGGGGATTTTGAGGCTTAAATCACCAATTGCTACTCGCGAAGTGCACGGATATGAGTAAAAAGTGCGATCGAATTCTAGAATTGATTGAGACATATATTGATAATTTGTAAAATAGGTTTGTAGTGAGGACTTTAGTCCTCGGAAAGAAGGACTGAAGTCCTCACTACGAACCTGTAAAATAGGTTTGTAGTGAGGACTTTAGTCCTCGGAAAGAAGGACTGAAGTCCTCACTACGAACCTGTAAAATAGGTTTGTAGTGAGGACTTTAGTCCTCGGAAAGAAGGACTGAAGTCCTCACTACGAACCTGTAAAATAGGTTTGTAGTGAGGACTTTAGTCCTCGGAAAGAAGGACTGAAGTCCTCACTACGAACCTTAATCTGTAAAATAGGTTTGTAGTGAGGATTTTAGTCCTCGGAAAGAAGGACTGAAGTCCTCACTACGAACCTTAATCTGTAAAATAGGTTTGTAGTGAGGACTTTAGTCCTCGGAAAGAAGGACTGAAGTCCTCACTACGAACCTGTAAAATAGGTTTGTAGTGAGGACTTTAGTCCTCGGAAAGAAGGAATGAAGTCCTCACTACGAAGCTGGTTTGTAGTGAGGACTTTAGTCCTCGGAAAGAAGGAATGAAGTCCTCACTACGAAGCTGGTTTGTAGTGAGGACTTTAGTCCTCGGAAAGAAGGAATGAAGTCCTCACTACGAACCTGTAAAATAGGTTTGTAGTGAGGACTTTAGTCCTCAGAAAGAAGGAATGAAGTCCTCACTACGAAGCTGGTTTGTAGTGAGGACTTTAGTCCTCGGAAAGAAGGAATGAAGTCCTCACTACGAAGCTGGTTTGTAGTGAGGACTTTAGTCCTCGGAAAGAAGGAATGAAGTCCTCACTACGAACCTGCGAGGATTTTAGTCCTCGGAAAGAAGGAATGAAGTCCTCACTACGAACCTGCGAGGATTTTAGTCCTCGGAAAGAAGGAATGAAGTCCTCACTACGAACCTGTCAATTTATTAACACTTTTATCTCTTTCTATTAACTGCCAAAGTTGAATCTCATAACAAAGATGCTTTTCAAATAGTTGACTCGCCTCCAATCCTTCAACCACCAATTTCTTAAACCAGCGGCGAAATATCCAACGCAGAATTTTATGGATCGGCGGAACCGCGATCGAAATTAAATCCGCAACATAAATCATTGTGTTCAATCCATACCTGCGGAAACTATCGACATATAAATCAATTGTTGGTACAATATGAGCAGAAATATCCTCAGCTTTTACTAAATTAAAGCCCGCTTGCATTAATGCAGCTTCCAGTTCTTCCACTACATGACAGTTAGAAAACATTCCTTCTGTATAATCAGGATTAGAGCGCAACATATCCGCAAGCAGTACGTAGCCTCCAAGATTGAGCACCGCCGCCGCACCTTTGGCTATATCGACAGCAGACATATATTGGCTGCTTTCGCTAAAGAGGACTAAATCGTAGGAATGGGTGGCTTGGAAGTCTTCAAATTTGGTGAGGTGGAAGATGGCGCGATCGCCTGTACACTTGAGAAAGCGCTGTTGTTGGAACGGATCGGGCGCGAGGCCTTCGACTCCAAAAGCGCGATCGAGCAAATAAGCCGCATTTCCCCCAATCCCGCATCCTACATCCAGGATAGTCTTAATGTCTTTCGGGATAAAATCTAACAACTTATCCGTATAAGCTTGCTGGGCGATTCGCAGCCGCGCCAGTGTTAATTCATCAGCAGGCACAGGTAGACTTTCCCAATAACCATAGTGAAGATAGGGAGATTCTGTCAGGCCGAGATAGTAATTAAGCGCTGCATTTTGGTAACGAGTTACGTTGGATATTTCGATTGATTTTGGCTGTGACATTGGGAAAATTTAGTAAGTTTTAGGATTTCGGGCAAGGTTGAAATTCTTCCCAGCGTTTGCATACCTGTTCATAGCACTCAACGGGCGAAACTGCCAAGCTCTGCAACAAATTGATATCAATCTGACCATTGGCAAGCAGTATAAAAATAATAGCTTTTTCAGGTTCGTAGCTATCAATAACTCCCAGGATACTGGCAACAGTGTCTTCCTCTAGTTCTAATTGTTGTAAATAAGCAGTTGCGTGCGATCGCGAAATAAACTGCAAGTCATGCTCTACATTATCCACGCTCCAATTGATCGAGCCATTAATGGGAGTATCTATTTGGCAAACAACAATACCTCTTCCTAAGTGCCAAAAGCCATTCCAAGCAGTATATCCGATGGACAAAATATTCTGGTGAATAAACAAGTTCTGCCAGTAGCCAAAACTGCCCTGCCAAACACTATCTTTGATTCGCATTTGTTTTAGTTTCCCGTGGCGCCGACGAAAAGCGGTTTTAACTCAAAATTGCGTTTTTGTCGATCGCCCAAGGGAACCCAACAGCAGATTAACTCTAAAAATACTGAACTAACCATCATCCATACCTCGCAGATGAAAACACGATCGCAAACAAATCGGCGGGCATTCTGACTCAGAGATGGAATCATCTCATTACAGTTGCGGGACAGCGCCGGATTTGCACCGAACTTTCCCCCTTACGTCTGATGTGTGTTTGTCATCAGAGCCGATCGATATACTGGGATATTACCACTATTTTAGATATTTGACAAAAATAGGTCTTAAAAACTCAGCAGGCGGACTTCATACAGCGTTTGCTGTTTCACGTACAGATTGCAAAAAATGAGCGATCTCCTGCATAACAGAAGACGATCGTAAAATCTCAATCTCTTCCTTAGTCAATCGATCGATAATTTCTGAGGAATTGTGAATTATTTCCGATCGAGAAATCAATTGCTCTAAAGCTTTTCTAGGTTGATAAACTGCCATATCAAGTATATCTTTAGGAGGTATGTATCCTAGCAACCGCGAAAGCAAAGAGACATCTTGAAAAAAGATAATTTCTATTTCAGGAACAGCCATGACTACTTTTACTGGTGTATTAGCTGCTACGCCTCCAACTATTTCCTCAATATCTTTGAGACGTTGTTGAACTAACTCTGGTTCTACTGAATCCGCATCAACCACAATCATAACAGGTACTTGCCGACGTACAACTAAAGAACGAGCCAGTGAATTGATAGCATATCCTCCACCAGCAGCAACAACTTCGACATCATTAAGTAATTTTTCTGGGATCGCAATTTTAAGTAATTGTGCATCGAAATTTCCTTCACAGACAATGTAAGTAATCATGGGATATCTCGCTCTCTAACGTCGTAATCAGGCAATCCGTGTTCTACACATACACGGTATTTCAAAGTCAACAGTTCGCAAATTGTTTCATTATCCAAGGCATATTTTATTTCTTTTCCACTCCATAATAAAATTGTTTGCGGTAGAGAAAAACATGAAAGATACCGAGCAGGTTCTGTGAATTCAGTTCGGCTGAATACTAATCCAACAGTGGCTGCGGGACGGCGTAAAAGTTGATTGCGAAGTTTGGCAATAGGAGCAATATCAACGTTTGTTTGATCTCGAAAGTCTTTGCTTTCAACCAAACAGGAAAGTCCAGATGAATAGACGACACCATCAATTTGTTCGACTTTTTCCCCAAAGAGTTCCACGCTATAAGGCCATTTTACCTCTGCGCCATCAAGTTGAAATGCTCGTAGAACGAGGTACTCAAAGGCTTTGCCCGCGTCCCATCCTGGGGTGCTACGATTCTCGATATTGTCCCATAGCGTTCGCAATCCATCCCATTGTAGCGACTGAATCATCCTTTCGTAATCTTTTGCCACAACCAATTTTTATACTCCAACAACTACACGCTTCTAGGTAAGCGATCTATTTAAGTTTATCATAAAACTAGATTATAATTGATTGCTGCCACCAGTCACAAATCGTCTCAAATGCAGAATATATTGGTTTTACACGATCGGGTGAAATCCAATTTTTATGCTGGCGGTAACTCGTCATAGAGTTCTGGTTCAACATCTGGCACTTTAGCTAAAACTGCGTCGTACTTCTGGCGAATTCCTTGCTTGGCTAAATCTTCTAAATAGCTTTCAGTCATTAGCGCTGACAGCTTTTCTGCAACTGCTGTCGCTATAAATTGATCGATAGAAATTCCATCTTTCAAGGCTAACGCTTGCAAATCTTTGTACAATGAGTCAGGAAGTTGAACGTTCAAATTACTCATAGCAAGGCTCCAATAGCTCTTAAAAACTCACCAGGTGCGATCGCTCTTATTCCAAACCGCTCAATACCAAAAAAGTCACGGATGTTGTACGTTACTACATTATCACATCTTGCTGTAACCGCTAGTTCCAGTACCATGTCGTCTTTCGGATCGGGTAGATAGGGTTGCCAGAGAAAGAATATGCGATGTCTTGTGGCGACGGAGCAGTGAAATTCTATGAAATCTTCAATATCTGTGGCACTGACATAAAGATTCGGCAACTCTCTCAACAATACCTCTCGATATTCTAGCACCAATGGTACGGAAAGATGGATATCAAATGCCCCTGTATCCACTAATTCCAGTAAACGAAAAGCACTGCCTTGCCTAGAGCGCAAGCCAGCAATAATGATGTTGGTATCAATAACAATCTGTGGAATTGGCATGAGAGTCTGATAATTGACTACAGTATAACTTTCCAGCAGTCAAAATTGCCACTCTGAATACAAAGAGCTCCTTCACACCTTGCTCTAGGCATTGCCGATCGCCAATCCCTCCCCCTTTCATAATCTTTTCATTATTTCTACTTTTATGCTAAATTAAAACAATGAAAGAATTATAAAAAACCACAATGAGTAATACCGATCGCCCCAGTGCCTCGTTAGCGCAGCCCTCGCAGAGGATCGCCTGGAAACCCTATCAAATTGGTATATTCGGGCTATTGCTGGGAATTTGGCTCAGCGGGTGCAACACTCAGACGACAGCGGAGCCTCAAACCAAGCAAAATGGGGATTCTAGCTCAACTGCCGGTGATTTGACCCGAAAAGACCAAAAAGTCATTCTTACCACCTTTACGGTGTTGGCAGACATGGCACAGAATGTCGCTGGTGACAAGCTAACTGTTCAATCCATCACAAAGCCTGGGGCGGAAATTCACGGCTATGAAGTCACTCCTAGCGACTTAAAACGAGGGCAAGGTGCTAGTCTAATTTTGGATAACGGATTGAATTTAGAACGCTGGGCAACTCGATTTTATAACAGTTTTCCCAAAGTTCCCCGCATTACCTTAACTGAAGGAATTAAACCGATTAATATTGCCGAAGACTCCTACAAAGGTAAACCGAATCCTCATGCTTGGATGTCCCCTAAAAATGCTTTAATTTACGTTAGAAATATTCGCAGAGCTTTGTCAAATATCGATCCAGCTAATGCTGCAACCTATGAAGCGAATTCGACAAAATACAGTGACGAAATTCAGGCGATAGATGAAAAGCTCAAACAAGCTATCTCAGCGATTCCGCCAGACAAACGCTACATAGTAAGTTGTGAAGGCGCATTTTCTTACATTGCGCGCGACTACGGCTTGAAAGAAGTTTATATTTGGCCTGTAAATGCCGAACAACAATCTACACCGAAACAAGTTGAACGGGTGATTAATACAGTCAAAGCAAACAAAATCCCCGCCGTATTTTGCGAGAGTACCGTCAGCAACGAAGCACAGCTTCAGGTAGCAAAGGAAACCGGGGCAAAATTTGCCGGGGTGTTTTATGTCGATTCCCTCTCTCCATCGGAAGGCCCTGCATCAACCTACCTTAAGATGCTTGAATACAACGTCAATACTTTGATAAAAGGACTACAGGGTAATGGGGGATAGGGCCTTGGGCATTGGTAATTTGGTAATTTGGAGAAATTGGTATGGATAGAATCAGTATTGACATTGAAAATGTCACGGTTGCGTATCATGGTAAAGTAGCCTTGCACAGAGCCTCTCTGCAACTTAAAGCGGGGACAATTTGCGGTTTGGTGGGGATGAATGGTGCGGGAAAATCAACCCTGTTTAAGGCAATTATGGGGTTTGTGAAGCCAAACACCGGACGAATTTTAATTAATGGCTTGCCGATCCGTCAAGTGCAAAAAAGCAATCTGGTTGCCTATGTGCCTCAGTCGGAAGAGGTAGATTGGAATTTCCCGGTGAACGTTTATGATGTGGTGATGATGGGGCGCTACGGCTACATGAATCTGTTACGGATTCCGCGATCGATCGACAAACAAGCGGTGCGAGAAAGCTTGGAAAGGGTGGAAATGTGGCCCATGGGCGATCGCCAAATCGGAGAGTTATCCGGGGGACAAAAGAAACGCACCTTTTTTGCGCGGGCTTTGGCGCAACAAGCAAAGGTTTTACTGCTAGATGAACCCTTCGCCGGAGTTGATATCAAAACCGAAAAAATGATGATTGATTTGCTGATGGAATTGCGGCAAACAGGCCATACAATTCTCGTGTCAACTCACGATTTAGAATCCATTACTACATTTTGCGACCAAGTAGTATTAATTAATCGCAGTATTCTCGCCTACGGCAACACCTCAGAAGTGTTTACTGAGGAAAATCTTTCCCGCACCTTTGGCGGTGCGATCGGTGATTTATCCTTTGCAAAAAGTCGGTTAACTCAAGTGAATCGGGAGAAGCAATAATGGACTTAATTCAGTGGTTTGCCACACCGTTGCAGCATGAATTTATGGTGAAGGCGATTTTAGTCAGCGCCTTAGTAGGGATTGTTTGTTCGGCGCTTTCGTGCTATATGACTTTGAAGGGATGGGCATTGATGGGTGACGCGGTTTCCCATGCGGTGATGCCGGGGGTTGTGATTGCTTATGTGCTGAATATTCCTTTGGCGGTGGGGGCGTTTTTGTTTGGCGTGGGCTCCGTAATTGCGATCGGCTTTATCAAAGCAAAAACTCGCGTTAAAGAAGATACAGTGATTGGTTTAGTGTTTACCGGATTTTTTGCCTTTGGTTTGGTGTTAATTTCTAAAGTCAGAAGTTCGATCGACTTAACGCATATCTTATTTGGCAATGTCTTAGGTATTTCCGATTCGGATATTGTTCAAACTGTGATTATTAGTGCCATCACCCTAGTGACTCTGGCAATTTTACGCAAAGATTTAATCTTGTTTTGTTTTGACTCGACTCACGCGCGATCGATCGGTTTAAATATCACTTTCCTGTATTACGTGTTGCTGTCTTTGCTATCGCTGACAGCAGTTGCGGGACTTCAGACAGTCGGCATTATTTTAGTCGTAGCAATGTTGGTAACTCCGGGGGCAACCGCCTATTTGTTGAGCGATAATTTTGACCATATGATGCTAATTGCGATGACTTCGGGAGTATTTTCTAGCGTAATGGGAACTTATATCAGCTATCACATTGATGGTTCGACAGGCGGATGTATTGTGGTGCTGCAAACGCTGCTGTTTGTGTTGGCGATGGTTTTTGCCCCCAAATATGGTTTGTTGGTGAGATCTAGGGACTCGCAAACTATTAACGAATAAACAATATTCCTGTTATTTTGTCGTTGGGCGGGGGCAGGTTTATGAAATTATTTGTTTGAGGCGATTATTGTCGGTGAACCTGGCCCTACAGGAATTATAATCGATTCACCGGAGATGATATTATTTAATAATCGCGATTCCCTTCGGGATAGCTTCGCTTCACGGACTTTTCGCCTATTCACTAAACTCAATATTTTCATACAAATCTGCTACCGAAATTTCCACCTGCACAGACGTTAACATCAGCCGATCGCCCGCACAGCTATATTCCGAAAAAATCCATTTATTCGCTTCAGTTTTGGAATATTGTTCTACCTGTACGCGATATTGGTCGATTAATAGATACTCCTGAAAACTCGGAATACTGCGATAAGCTGCAAACTTGTCATCGCGATCGTAAGCTCTAGTACCCTTAGATAGCACCTCGGCAATCAACAGAGGATTGGTAATTGTATCGGTACGTCCCGGTTGAAGTTCGATCGGTTTTGCAACCACCATCACATCTGGATAAGTGTAATTATTAAGTTGCGGAATCCAAAGCCGCTGATTTGTAACAAAAGTCCGATAGGGTTTCCCTTTTAAGGCTAGTTTCAGTATCACCATTAAACTACTGGTAATTTCATTATGATTCAATGAACTACCAGCCATCATAACAATCTCGCCATTGATAAATTCATGCCGATCCAGAGAATTAACTTCAGCTTCTAGATATTCCTGGGCCGTGTAGGTTTTGGTTTCAACTTGCGCGATCATATACAAGGCTCTCCTTTAATCTACTTATTTTAGTATATCTTAAAAATCGCTTAAAAACAGGCCGGGGCGGGTTTATGAGATTGTCGGTTTTTGGCCAATATTGTTGGTGAACCCGCCCCTACAGTCCGAATAAATTTACCGCAACAGGGAAAAGTTATACCCAGTTTTTCCTACTGCTTTAACTTGTACTAAAATTGGCGAACCCGCCCGATCGCCACTTGGCAAAAACTTCACATCCTCGCTAGCTCCCGGTGCCGAGAAATTCGGGCTTTTGAGTGCTTGCTGCAATCCTTCCCGCGTATTACTTTGCTGCAAGCCAGCGATGATAGCTTGAGCCGCATCATAACTCGTTGCAGTACGCCAATTTACTACTCCTCCCCAGCGCTGACTGGCATTTTTTGGGAAAGTGCTGCCGGGATTCGTTTCAGGATGCCAGGGAACAGGCAAAACAAGCCCGTCAACGCTCTTTTGTCCATCTTTTAGCGTTTGAAAGGTGTAAAGAGTTGAACTGCTGTAGAGCGCTAATTTGCCTTGATTGGCACGGGCTAGATCGATCGCGCGATCGAGGCGTTCGATGTAGGGTGCTAGCATCAATCCTTCTGCTCCTTTGCTAACAGCATCGGCAATGGCATTGTTGGGATTAAATGTCGGCGCTGACAAGTCGCAGACAATAGGAACTAATCTGCCGGCTGATGCTGAAAGAGATGCAATAAATTCATCCTTAAATGAAGCGCTGCCAGCAGCTTGAGAGTCATAGCAGAAGGCAATATTGGCTTTGCCTGCTTGTTTGACGATATACTCTGCTAAAGGAGCAGTCGTCGAGCCACTATTTAGGACAGTCCGAAAAATATAGCTGCCAAAACCTGACAAATTATTCGTACTGCTGGTAGGCGTAATCATCACCAGTTTCTTTTCCTGATAAATTGGAGCGGCTGCTAAAGACGCAGTGCTGTCATTGTGTCCGATTACTGCTAGAATTTTCTGGTCGTTTGCTAATGCTGCTGCAACTTCTTTGGCGACTTCTGGAAGGTTGTTGTCATTGACAATTTCAACTTGCAAACCGGCACTATTAATTCCTCCCCTAGTGTTGATTTCATCTTGAGCTTGGGCGACACCTCGGAGAATTTCTTGGGCGATGTTGGGGTTGCTGCCGCTGGGCACGCTGACGGCAATTTTCAAAGAAGTGCGATCGCTTACTCTCGCATTATTCAAATAGATTACCGTTTCCGGATCGTTGCGATTTTGTTGCAGCGAAGCCTGAAATCTTTGCACGGCTTCTTTGTAATCTCCTTTAGCAAAAGCTGTAACGCCTGCTTGTTTTTCAGGTGTTGTTTGCGATGTCACCAATATCTGATTTCCTAAACTGATGCGAGTTGCGATCGCCCCCGATGGACTCGCACCCGGTGTGGATGGAGATCCAGGTGTAGGTGTAGATGTATCTGAACTTTTGGATGCGAATAAACCGGGAAGGAATTTGAATACACCAAACCCAATTAAGCCGAGGGCAATAATAAAAACAATGGGCGGCGGGCTTTTCCTTTTATCTTGGGACATAATCTTTTCTCCTTATATAATTTCTACAGAAAAGTTGTTAACTACAATCAGTATTCAAAAGATTTTGGTCAAAGTCAATTCATTAAATTCACTAATTAAACTCATAAAAGTCATATTTGTATTCTTAGGGCGGGCAAGATGCCCACCCCACAGGGGTTTCAGGAATTTTCGGCGTGCATTTTCAGGTAATGCTAGGATCGTAGAACAAGTAAGTGCGATCGGCTTTGGTAAATTCATGTGTTTGTGTGCAAATGTAAGTGTCATGATTTTGTGCTTCTAATTTTCCGAACAGTAAAGTTTTATGATTTAGGTAGTGATACCCAATTACAGATAGACTCTGGTTTGAGAGGGCAAGTTTTGGGGGCGATCGGATTTCCGCCGAGACCGATCCCAGTTAGCTTAGTCAAAGATTGCAACGGTTTGATGTCACTAATTTTATTGTTTTCGAGACCTAGGCTAGATAGTTTAGTCAAAAATTGCAACGGTTTGATGTCACTGATTTTATTGTTGCCGAGTCCGATCGAAGTCAGGTTAGTCAAAGATTGCAACGGTTTGATGTCACTAATTTTATTGTTGCTGAGATGGATCCCAATCAGGTTAGTCAAGGATTTTAGCGGTTTGATATCGATGATTTGATTGCTGTAGAGTTCGATAAAAGTCACGCTAGTCAAAGATTGTAACGGTTGGATGTTTCTGATTTGATTGTCGCTGAGGCTGAGATAATCCAGTTCAATCAAGGATTGTAAGGGTTTGATGTCACTGATTTGATTGTTGGAGAGAGTGAGAAAAAACAGCTTAGTCAACGACTGTAACGGTTTAATGTCATTAATTTGATTGTTGGAGAGGGAGAGCGAAGTCAGTTGAGTCAAAAATTGCAAAGATTTGATGTCGCTGATTGTATTTCTGCTAAGACCTAGTTCAGTTAGTTTAGTCAAAGATTGCAATGGTTTGATGTCGCTGATGTCATTGTTATCGAGGTCGAGTTGTGTGAGACTTGAAAGTTTCCGATCGGCAGCATCGCATAACCGTACTGCTTGATATATAAGAAAGAGGGCTGAAGCCCAACAACATACCTTGATGTGCAAGTTATAATAAAGTCATATAAATCGGAGGTTGAAATGGTAACGCTGCAATTAAGACAAATCAGTGTGCCGCCAGGACATAGACTGCTGTTGAATGATGTCAACTGGCAGGAATTTGAAGCAATTCTAGAGGAGTTGGGAGAACACCGCGGCTCTAGAATAGCTTACAGTCAAGGAACTTTGGAGATTAGGATGCCCCTACCAGAACATGAGAAGGCTAAAATTATTATTGGCTATTTAGTGAAAATTTTGTTTGAGGAACTTGAAATAGACTTTGAACCATTTGGATCGACTACTTTTAAAAGAAAAAGTATGTTGCAAGGAATTGAACCGGATGAATGTTTTTATATCCAGAATTACGCTCTAATGATTGGCAAAAAACGCATAGACTTAACAGTCGATCCGCCGCCGGATTTAGCAATTGAAGTCGATCGCACTTCCAAGACTCAACTGGATGCTTACGAGGCGCTGGGAGTACCTGAGATTTGGCGCTATGAAAATAAAAGGCTTCAGATTAATGTGCTTGAAGATGGGAAATATGTTGCATCGGAATTTAGTCCGATATTTCCCAATCTGCCAATTATTGAAGCGATTTCTCAATATTGCGAACAAAGTCAAACGGCGGGGACGAGTGAAACTCTCCGATTGTTTCGCAAATGGGTGAGAGACTCAATACAAAATTGAGGTGAAATCCCTAGCAAATAAAATTGCACTCATGCCCAAATTATCTTCAAATTATTTGGGTTAATCTGCCCTAAATCGGCAGTTGACTGGCTCTTTTTAAAATTTATATAGCCTTTCTCAAAAAGATGAGGTATAACTGACAGCTTATATAACCGCTTAAACCAAGAGGGCCCAAGCCCAACAACGTCCGCGAATCTTTGTGAGAACCGCTATACTATTCAAGTTTAGTATGGGACGCACTTGCTGTCAGAAATTTGGCGGGTTTTCGATCGCAAATACCCAATTTTCTAACAGCAAACGCCCTAATCTCGTTGTACTGTTAATTTCGCTGTTGGGAAATTGAGAGAGAATAAGGGTGTTGACCTTGCGATCGATCGCCCACGAAAATCACATAAGTCCCCTTGTCTCCATAACCGGAAAATTCTACAATCCCCGCAGCAGCATTCGCCGGTAGGACGCAGAAACGACCCCTCGGCCCCTGAATCATCAAACTGGGAGCTCCCGCAGTTTGTACTGCAATCCGCCAGTAAGGCAAATCCTGCGTTACTTCGATGACTTGGTTCGGGCCTTGGGCCACGAAACCGCAGTCGCCACTATTGTTCGGGCCGCCGGAAACTCCCGAAACTCTCAGCGGTTCGGGAAATCCTGGAGCAATTTGCAACGGTTGGCTCCGAATAGCTCCGGCAGCAGTTAAAATCATTCCTAGGGCTAGGATTGCGATCGAGCCAAAGCGCAGTCTGGGGCGATCGCACGGATAGCATATCTTCATTTTTATCCTTGTTGATCCGAACACAATGGCGGAAGGTTCTACTTATTTGACGGTAGAGGATAATTAACGGTTCCGAACAGGGTAATGTGACTCTTATTAATGTGACCGTCCTAAAACGATGTACAGCTAAACTAACTCCCAAACTTTTTTATGAATCCTCAAAATAACTTCAATTGGCAGCAAGCGATCGGAGAACTGAAAGCTAAACTAGAACGATCGCCTCTTGTCCAACAAAATCCAGACAGCTATCAAGCGATCGGAACCTTATACAATCAATTTTTGGACAAGTTTCAAAAACTCCCGAAACCTGGGCAGGTGGCAGTCTTTGCCGTCGGAGCGATCGTTGTTCTGACAGTCTTCAATAGCATAGTACAGCTACTTTCCGCCGTGATGACTCTTGGCGTTCTCGGAGTGCTAATCTACATAGCATATAAATTGGCAATATCTCCTGATTCCTCCAACTAAGGATTAACAATAGGAAATTATAAATATGTCTAACCCAACTGCACCCGGTGATATTAATCAACCCGATCCGTCTTGGCCGACACAATCCCAGCAAATGCCACTGCTGGTTCGCCGCTGCGGCGCTTGGGCAGTTGAAATTTCGTTAATTGCAGTTAGCGCCCTGGTTCCCTTCAGTATCGGGGCCGTGGTTAACAAAGAAGCTCAAACCGTGCCACTCAATCCCTCGGTAGCAGCAGCATCGGAAACTGTTGCCCGTGTTTTGGCTATCCCCGTGCGCGATCGCAACCCCAGAGTTGCACCCCTAACTAATCTATTCTGGTCGGGGGCGCTGCTGGCACCGGCAGCTTTGGCGGCGTGGCAGTTGTTTTTGCTCGCCAGAACCGGTCAAACTCTTCCGAAACGTTGGTTTGGGGTGAAAGTTATCACAGCCTCGGGCAATCCTCCGGGTTGGGCGCGAGTGCTGGTTCGCGAAAGTTTGGGGCGCTGGGGAGTGCCTCTGGGCGTCGCTTACGGGGTTTGGCGCTTGACTGGCGCGTTTCCAGATTTAATCATTTTAGGGGCGTTGAGCGGCTTGGCAGTCCTCGCAGATGGCGCTTTTGGATTGCGCTACAAACGGCAATCCGGACACGATCGCCTCGCGAATACTTTGGTGGTCAATAGTCGTGAAGCGAAGCTATCCCGTAGGGAATCGCACCAACCGTCGCCCAATCCTGTCGGGAGTCAAGATTGGACTGAGGAAGACGCGCAAATTGCGGCTTTGGTTTTGACTCCGGAAACCAATATCAAAGAAGATCCCAGTCTGTGGAATTGGATTCGCCAACATCCAGGCACAACTTTAGTGATAGTTACTATTGGCAGTGCGGGAGTGATTTTAAGTTTGTTTGTTGGCACTCTAATCTACACTCAAAGTCAAGCTAATTTGCGGGATTCTCGGCAGCGGAATGACGAATTATTTGTAGCTTTAGTGAGCAAATTGTCTCCTGCTTCGGGTAGCGGAACATCGGGGAGGCGATCGGCTATTTTGGCTTTGGGGGCGGTGGATGACTCCCGCGCCGTACCTTTGCTAGCGGATTTGCTGGCCCAAGAAGACAGCAAGGCGATGTTGGATGCGATCCAGCAAGCTTTAGTCAGTACCGGGCCGAAAGCTTTACCTGACTTGCAGCGGTTGAACCAAGCCCTCAGCAATGAGCTCGAATCCCTGCGCTACGGGGGGAAGACAGCGGAACGCGAGTTAGCGGCTACCCGTCAGAGAACAGTGCAAAGGGCGATCGGCAAAATTCTCACAGTGTATAGCAGCCAGCTCAACGGCGCCGATCTGAGCCGCACAGATTTAGGTCAAAGTCCTGCCAGCCCGGGTCAGTTTACTTTAGTATTAGACAAAGTTGACTTATCAGGAATTAAGCTGAGAAAAGCCAATTTAACCAATGCCAGCTTGCAGGGGATTCGCTTTTACGGCACTGGCGAAGACAGGCGTCCGGGGACATTTGACGATTGGATTTCTGACTTAAGCGAAGCTAATTTTGAAGGAGCAAATTTAACCGGAGCATCTTTTAACAGCGCCGTAATGAACCGCACTACTTTTGTGCGCGCTGTCCTGAGCAAAGCTAATTTGTCAAATGGAAATTTGAATGGAGCTAATCTTAGCAACAGTCTTTTGATTGGGGCAAATTTGCAGCAAGCAATGTTAAAAGAGGCAAGCTTTACCGGGGCAGATATCGGCAGCGCCAATTTTTCGGGCGCCAATTTAGAAAGTGCGCGTTTGGGCAAAGTCAAGGCTCAAGGTACTCAGTTATCCTTAACAAATTTGTCTAAATCGGAATGGCAAGGTGCGGATTTGTCCGGTGCGGATTTGAGCGGCGCTAACTTACAAAATGCTGATTTGAGTTCGGCTAAACTCGCTAACGCGAATTTAAAAGATGCTCGGTTGCAAGATGCTAATTTGCGGAATGCAGATGTAAGTTCAGTAGATTTTAGAGGTGCGAATTTAGCGGGAGCTAATTTTCAAGGTGCTGTTTTCCTGGGGAAGGGGACTTCGGATCAGTTTATTCAAAGTCAGGCCGGTAGTAAATCTGGTCGCTTCCAAGGTGTTAATTTTTCCGAGGTTAAGAATTTAGATCAAAGTCAAATTGCTTACATTTGTTTGCAGGGAGGGATTCATCCGAAGTGCCCGCCCAAGAATTAAGAGTTGGTTCGATCGTTCGGACTTTAGTCCTTCTTTTTCTGCGGGCTAAAGCCCTCACTACGAACAATAATTAAAAGTTGGTTCGATCGTTCGGACTTTAGTCCTTCTTTTTCTGCGGGCTAAAGCCCTCACTACGAACAATAATTAAAAGTTGGTTCGATCGTTCGGACTTTAGTCCTTCTTTTTCTGCGGGCTAAAGCCCTCACTACGAACAATAATTAAAAGTTGGTTCGATCGTTCGGACTTTAGTCCTTCTTTTTCTGCGGGCTAAAGCCCTCACTACGAACAATAATTAAAAGTTGGTTCGATCGTTCGGACTTTAGTCCTTCTTTTTCTGCGGGCTAAAGCCCTCACTACGAACAATAATTAAAAGTTGGTTCGATCGTTCGGACTTTAGTCCTTCTTTTTCTGCGGGCTAAAGCCCTCACTACGAACAATAATTAAAAGTTGGTTCGATCGTTCGGACTTTAGTCCTTCTTTTTCTGCGGGCTAAAGCCCTCACTACGAACCTTTATTTTTCTGTGTTTTTTTGGTATGAGGGATGGCTCCACACTTACCAATTAGATAAGAAGGGCTGAAGCCCAACAACGTACCTTGGTTTTTTAGAAGTGCTATAATGATGCAATGGCATCGGCACTGATAAGAGTCTCGAATTGTGCTAATAACATTCCATCAGTATTGTTTGCAACTCCAAAAATTTTAGGTAACTGGCCTGTTTCAACTAGAACTTGTCTGACTTCTCGGTTAGATATATCGGCTAAGTTTTTGTTATTGAGAATGGCATTAACGGCTGCAATACCGACACCTTGACCAACTGCTACATTGAATTCTACAATTCTGCCTACAGAACAAGCTAGCCCTTCAAATCCAGAACAGGGACTAACAACTGCCAGGTTAGGAACAGTTTTCATTAATGCGTGGCGGATGCCAATATTGAAGGTAGGCTGTTGGAACATCAGACTTTTAAACCACCCTCGACTCTTTGCTTTCTCGCCAATCCCCGAAATGCCTCCCCGAACATCAAAATGATAGCTAAATGTTGCCAGTGCTTCGGTAGCTGGTACGCCACCGCGCAGCATTTGTGCGCCTGTTAAAGGTTCTACAACTCCCGTCACGTTTCCGGCGTGTCTGATATACAATTCTGAAGCCGGAGTAACAGATGTAGCCCCCAAACTTTTCAGCCAAGTGGTTACAAATGATATCTCTTTTTGCATATTAGCTGTGGGTTTGCTCCCATTTCTGGCTAAGGCTTCTGCTTCGCTGCTGGTAACTGCAAATAACAGTGCATTCCACGAAAGTCTTTCATCTGGAAGTATGGCGATATTTCCTTCATCTAAAATTATGCCGGTTTCAGGGAAAGATAGCTTTCTGCCTCTAAAAGAGTGGTATGCTACAGATAGCGCAGGCGATCGCACATCTATGTAATCTTTGCCCGCCCACAGAGTTTTGAGATTGCCTCTGGTATCGATCATTTCCAGGCGGAGTTCTTCTGCTAGTTTGGCATCTTTCCCCGCTGCGGACAGCAAAAATTTTTGAGCTTCGGAATCGGCACGGTTTGTAAAGCGTTTTAGATAGATATAATCGAGTTCTTTCAGTCTTCTGACACTGAGTCCTTGGGTTTCAAAACTGAGAGTGACAGGAAGTTCTGAGTTAGGCAAACCAAAGGTTTCAAATCCATTCAGCTTTCGCACACCTGCTGCTTGAGCTAATTCGCCATTGACAGTGGCATCAATAAATTGTTTTGCTACATAAACTGTCCCTTTTGAGGTAATTATGCTAGTAATTTTTTGGCCTTCTTTATTGATTGATTTAATTTCTACTTTGCTGAGGAGTGCGACTCCTGCTTGTACCAGCATTGCTTTCAAAGCTGCCGTGGCTTTGCTGGGTTCAAGGGCGATCGCGCTGACACCTGATTTTTGCAGGAATTCTTTATAGATTGTCGGCGGTGAACCAAAGGGGTCTAAATTTAAAGATTGTTGAAGTTCTTGACTAACTTGACTTCGATCTAAATAAGCGAGGCCGCCTCTGACTAAATGTCCGCCAATTCCTTCTTGCAAGCTTCCTTTAGACATCAGCAAAACTCGCGGATAAAGCTTTGTCCGGCGACGGTATTCTCTGGCTGCTGAGATAACAGCTAGCACTCCTGGAACTTCATCACCAAAGCAGATGATATCGTAAGAACGCAAATCCATGAACATGATTTAATCGCGTCTCCCGATCGCCATTTTGTCGATCTGCATCTCCATTTTTGCCATCAAACTCTCTGTCTGTTCCAAATAAGGCCGCATCTTTCCTAATTTTTTTGATAATTTTCACACATTTCGGGATGCAGAAACCGGGTTTGTCCCGAAGATTGTCGGTTGAGGGCGATCGCAATTGGTGGACTAACTAGATTGGCGATCGCCCGCAGGCTAAGTCATTCTGGCACTCTTTCCTCTCAATTAGCTTATAGTATCAGGATCTATCCCCAACTCGCGCAATCGTTCAGCTAGTCGATCGGCGCGTTGCGCTGATTCCTTAACCTGTTCTTCAGGAGTCAGATAGCGTTTGCCATCAGCATCGTACCAATACAACCATTCCCTTGTCACCCCAGAATAATTTCCCCTTTCACAACCAATTCCCAAACCTATTTCTGGCATCCAAACATAATTTCCTGGCTGTAACTCGTATTTCCCATTGACTAACTTGTGTACTTCCAAACGAGGTTTACGACGGCGACGCGAAGAATAAATGACGTAATAAAGTACGCCTAAATCTTGATAAATGTCTAATTTTGTGCTGTATTCCTTGCGATAGGTTGCGGAAACAACTTCTAGCACGAACTGTGGTATGACATTCTCATCCCATAGCACGTAACTGGGACGCAATTCTTCATCGTAAAACCGTTGTACACCTAAACTTAAGAAAGCATCTGGCACAATGATGGGTTTGTTGAGGTGATGGTAAATAGCCATATCTATGCCAAAAAACCAGTCCATGCGTTCTGCCCAAAGTATGAGCAATATTGCTTTTAGCAATCCTGGGATTAATTCTTGCAGTTCGTTATCCACTGGTGTTTCATCTGAGTCTGGTAGTTCGTCGGCTGAGGGCCAGTGCCTAGGGAAGTTGTAATTTAACATGGCGGCTTTTCTCAAAACTCATTAATATTATACCGTTTATTTATTTAGATATAATTTTTTATTTAGTTAAGATTTTGACGAACCGCGAAGACGCTAAGGACGCGAAGGAAGAGAAAAAAAGAGAAGAAAGAGAAGACGATCGCTATTTTTGATTTAATTAAGCTGAAATAATTTTTGTAAAATATCAGTCTAGAGTTGCGCGATCGACTATACTCAATCTAACAACTCGGTTCTAATGGGGAGCAGCCATTAGAGGAAACGGGGAAAGTTTGGTGCAAGTCCAACGCTGTCCCGCAACTGTAATGAGGTTTGTAGTAAGGACTTCAGTCCTCAACCTCTTAAGTCAGAATGCCCGCCGATGCGTTAGTTTAGATTGTCTCATCTGCGAGGTTCAGTATGCAGGCCAGAAATCGGAAATTAGTCAGCCTGGGATTGATGGCTGGCTTGAGTTGTTATCTTGTCTTAGGTTCGGCAACGCCCGCCGCAGCTATGCACATTTCGGAAGGTTTTTTGCCGGTGCAATGGGCTGTGTTTTGGTGGATGGTGGCGTTGCCTTTTTTTGTCTTGGGTTTGCGATCGATCGCCCGAATTACCAAAGAACACCCGGAACTTAAATTATTACTAGCTTTAGCAGGTGCGTTTACTTTTGTGCTTTCTGCTTTAAAAATTCCCTCGGTAACGGGGAGTTGTTCTCACCCAACGGGTACGGGTTTGGGTGCAATTTTGTTCGGCCCTTCGGTGATGGCTGTACTCGGCGCTTTAGTGCTGTTGTTTCAAACGTTATTGTTAGCGCACGGCGGGCTGACAACGTTGGGGGCGAATATGTTTTCGATGGCGATTGTTGGCCCGTTTGCTGCGTATTTTATCTATCAATTGCTGATGCGAACTGGTAAACAAAGGTTGGCAATTTTTTGTGCGGCTGCTTTGGCAGATTTGCTGACTTATGTGGTGACTTCGATGCAGTTGGCATTGGCTTTTCCGGCAGCGAGTGGCGGTTTTATGGCTTCGTTTCTCAAGTTTGCTGGCATCTTTGCGATTACTCAAGTACCTCTGGCGATTAGTGAGGGATTGCTGACTTTATTGGTTTGGAATTGGCTGCATTCTTACGGGAAACCAGAGTTAGAAATTCTGAAATTATTGAAACAGGAGTCATAAAGTCGTGAATCAAAAACCTACAAAAAATCAGCAAGCTAGTTCGCAACAAAATTGGATGTTAGTAATTGGAGTTGTCGCCCTTGCGGTGATTCCCCTAGTTTTTGTGCGGGGTGAATACGGCGGATCGGATGACCAAGCTAAGAAAGCAATTACGGAAATTCAACCGAGTTATAAGCCTTGGTTCAATCATTTGTTTGAGCCTGCTAGCAGCGAAATTGCCAGTCTATTGTTTGCGTCTCAAGCAGCGGTGGGGGCGGGGGTAGTTGGCTATGCGATCGGGCTTTATAAAGGCCGATCGCAATCTCAGCAATCTGATGATAAATCGCCGCTGGAATGAATGATGAATAAACGGCGAATAGAATTCGCTTCTACACACACGAAGTCCGCCTGCGCGGACTGGAAGACTTTGGAATGAACCATCAGATTGATAGTCTCGCTTATACAAATCGCTTGCGTGGGTTGCCGCCAACTCACAAGCTATCCTTTGCGATCGCCCTATTAATCCTGTCTCTAGTTTCCCATGCAGCGGTGCAGTTGTCGATCGGGCTTTGGTTGACAATCTGGATCGTCGTCTATGCGGGAATTCCGGCGAAACTCTATCTGCGCTTGCTGTTGCTACCGCTGATGTTTTTGCTGGCGAGTGTGCCTGCGTTGGCGGTGGGTGCGGTTGCGGGCGATCGAATCTCGGCAATTCAATGGGATATTTGGCAAGGTTGGGGCATTCACACCGGCAGTTTTTATCTGTATGTGAGCCGTACTGGAATATACCAAGTGAGCTTGCTGTTAGCCCGCGCCTTCGCATCGACAAGCTGTATGTACTTCATCCTGTTGACAGTCCCGTTTACCGAAATCTTGCAAATCCTCCGAAAATTAAGGTGTCCAGAGTTAGTCACAGAACTGCTATTACTAATGTATCGCTTTATTTTTAGCTTATTGGCGATCGCAGATGAAATTTGGATAGCCCAAAACTCGCGCGGCGGCTATCGCACTTGGAAATTAGGAATGCGAAGTTTGGGCATTTTAATCGGACAATTGCTTCAGCGGACTTTGGTAAACTACCGTCAAGTTTCGTTGAGTTTAGCATCGCGCGGCTTTAATGGAGAATTGCGCGTTTGGCATTCTTCCCCTTACAAACCTTCGCGAAGATATACATTTGAAGCGCTGTTTGGATGCACGATTTTAACTTTGTTAAGTGTGGTATTTCAAAGTTGAAACAAAATTAAGAGACGGCAGTGCCAAAGGCGTGTCAAATTAAGCCTAAAGCCTTTATAAATCTCGTTTTTACCCCAGTCTAGATCCCCCTAAATCCCCATGATAGTCGGGGGACTTTGAGAAAACTCTTGTCCCCCCCTTATTAAGGGGGGCTAGGGGGGATCTAGACTTTGATGCAAACAAGAGAGACAGAAGGGCTTTCTGCCATAAATATGACTTTTATGAACACAATTAATGAATTAAATGAATTGACTCCAAAAGAAACCTGTTGAATAATTGTAGTCAACAGTTATCTCGTGAAAATCCTATGATAAGTAAACGAATCCTCAAAAAAATAGCTTTTGTCTTACTAGCATCATTAAGCCTATTCTTAGTCACAGTAACTCATGCAGCGGCCCAACAACTACCATTCTACTGGGATAACATCAATGTCATCATCGACGTTCAGACCAACGGAGATATGTTAGTCACTGAAACGCAAAAATATGTGTTCACAGCAGCATACAACAATGAACGGTATCGCTACATTCCGTTAGATAAAGTCGATGCAATTAAAGATGTCACCGTTGCCGAAAATAATCAAATAATTCCGAGTAGCACTGGAACAGAAAACAATCAACTTTGGATTCGCTGGCAACATGAATTAAAACCGCCAGACTCACATACTTTTGTCATCAAATATCGCGTGGTAGGTGGATTGCAGCTAGATGGTGGAAATACTCAAGTTTATTGGAAAGCGATTGCAGCGGGTCGAAAAGCGCCAGTTAATACTGGAAAAGTTACGGTGAAATTACCCGAAGCTTTGTCAGGGAAAGTTCTCTCGTTTACAAATTTTGGTACGGCCGCAGTTCGTCGTCAAGTAGATCCTAAAACATTTGAATTTGTGGCAAGTCAGGCTATTCAGCCGGAACAGGAATTAGAAGTGCAGATTGCATTTCCGCAGGCAATTTTGAATGTACCTCAAGCTGGTTGGCAACAAAATGGTAAGTCATCTCAATCTACTCCGGGACAAAGCTCTTTTACAAAACCCAGACTTCCTTCTCCAGTGCTTTGGATATTTGGAATAATCATTACTATATTCATGATTAATGGCGGTAGCGGTAGCGATGGCAGTGGCGGTAGTATCGGTGGTGGTAGTTGGGGTGGTGGTGGTGGTTGGGGTGGTGATGGCGGTGGTGGTGGGGATGGCGGTGGTGGTGGTGATGGCGGTGGTGGTGGTGATGGCGGTTAATATCAACGCCCCTGGACGCATCACAATCAAAGAAACCGGGTTTTACTTAATCTGTTGGCTATACCGAAGTATTGTCGCAAAAAAACCGGTTTCTGAACACTCGTTGATATATTGATCTCACCCAAATTCAGGAGACGGCAGTGCCGTTTACCTACAAATAATTGGGTAGGGAAACGGCATTGCCGTGTCCAAATTTGCTAGATTTTGAGATAAACCGATCGCACTTCATGACAAATCACATCCCAAATATGACTTTTATGAACATAACTCATGACTTTAATGAATTGACTTAAACAGAAATATATTGAATACTGATTGTAGTTAAGAACTTTTCAGTACATTTCCACTTAAAGCAGGTTAAAACTATGACTAAATCACCTTGGCTTCGCAAGCTTTTACCCTTAGCAGCATCTTTCGCAACCACGATCGCACTAGCAGGCACTTTTGCCCCACCAACTCCCGCACAAACCAATCCGCCACCGACCCAGCCCCAGCAAGTCGAACCAGCGCCGGAAGAAGGTTTCAGCATCCCGATTTGGATCTATCCCGTAGGCACAATGTTCGTAATTTTCATCTTTATCCCCAAAATTGGTTGGACTTTGGGCTTAATTGCGATCGGCGAACGAGAAGTAGGAATTGTAGTCAAGAAATTCTCCAGCAAAAACTTGCCATCCAGTAGATTGATTGCCCTCGATGGTGAAGGAGGTTTGCAAGCGGATACCCTGCCTCCCGGCTGGCATTTTGGTTATTTTCCCTGGCAATATAGTGTTCGCAAAGAACCTGTTGTTGTAGTTCCTCAAGATGAAATTGGTTTGATTATTGCTAATGACGGAGCAACCATTCCCTCCGATCGCATTTTAGGCAAAGTCGTCGATTGTGACAACTTCCAAAATGCCCGCAAATTCCTCACCGACGGCGGCGAAAAAGGACGACAACTAGCCATTATCACCACTGGTACTTATCGGATTAATACGGCTGTATTTGAGGTGATTACTTCAGCCAATGCCGCTGCAAAAGGTATGCAGCCATCGGAACTTCACCTATACAAACTTGCTCCCGATCGCGTGGGAATTGCCAACGTGCTCGACGGAGTTCCGATTGATGAAGGTGAAATCGCTGGGCCGATTATTCCCGGTCACGACAACTTCCAAAAAGCGCAATCCTTCATCAAAGGTGGCGGGCGCAGGGGTTTGCAAGAACAGGTAATTTTATCCGGTTCTTGGAACCTGAACCCTTGGTTTGTGCAGGTTGAAGAGGTGAAAATGACCGAAGTGCCGATCGGCTATGTCGGCGTAGTCATTTCCTATGTAGGGGAATCGCACAAAGATGTCAGTGGTGTAGCTTTTACCCACGGAAATCTCGTCAAAAAAGGTGATAAAGGTGTGTGGATTGAACCGCTGTATCCCGGCAAACATCCGATCAATACAAAGGTGATGAAAGTCGAACTTGTTCCCACCACCGATGTTGTTTTAAACTTCACATCGCGGTTCAGTGGAGAACACGGCTATGACTCGAAACTAAGCGCTTTGAAATTACTTTCTTTTGACGGATTTACCTTTGAGTTGGAAATTTTTCAAATCATTCATATCGGTACTTTGGATGCACCGAGAGTCATTTCGCGGCAAGGTTCCATGCAAAATCTCATCGACCAAGTGTTGCGTCCAATTGTCGGCAATTACTTTCGGAATTCGGCTCAAGAATATACAATTCTCGACTTTTTGATCGCACGCAGCGAACGCCAAGCAGAGGCCGCCGAACACGTCCGTCAAGCCCTACGTGCCTATGATGTGCAGGCTGTGGACACGCTGATCGGTTTGATTTCGCCGCCAGCGGAGTTGATGCAAACATTGACCGATCGCAAAATTGCCCAGGAACAAGAAAAAACCTACGAAGTGCAGCGGATTTCAGAGTCGCAGCGTCAGGAATTAGTGCGCGCAACTGCGATCGCCAACATTCAAAATCAGGTGGTGGCGGCGGAACAAGGGGTGAAAATTGCTCAATTGAGTGCAACTGCTGCGATCGAACACGCAAGTGGTGAAGCAGAAGGGATTCGGTTGATGGGACAAGCAAAAGCCGATGCTTATCAAGTTGGTGTCAACGCTCTTGGTACGCAGAGTTATACGCTACTGCAATTGATGCAAGCTGTCTCGGATGGTAGCGTTCGCGTTGTTCCCGATGTCACAGTCAATGGTAACGGTGGTAGTGGGGGTTTGTTGGACGGTTTGATGGCAATGTTGCTGCGGAATGAAACCAGTAAAAATGGTGAAAATCCAGCACATTCACCTGTAATTAATGTCAAGAAATCTAAGTCTGTTGTTGTGGAAGATGTGCCAGAATCACCAGTAGCAAAAGTGCGATCGGTGGAGTCGGTGGAGTCTATGAATTCGGTGAAGTCGCAGGAGTCTCCTAATGATTCACCATTTCCTCAGTATGAGCCTGTTGTGAAGTCTGATATTGATGCGCTATTTGATGAATTGTCTGAGGATGTTTGAGTAAGTTTGTTCAGTTTGTAGAGAGGATTTTTGTCCTCTCTGAAGGCTTTTTGTCTAAAACTTTACTGTTCAGGGAATTAGAGGTGCAAAAATATGAAGTTTATGGTTCAATACGGTTTACTTAACGCTTTTGATGAATTTCATCTGACGATTTTTGGATTATAAAGAGGTGAAGTAGATATTAAGAAGATTTTACCGCAGAGAACACAGAGAACACAGAGAGGGGAGGGATAAAAGGTTTTTTTACGACATCCAAAACCCTCGCAATACTCTTCCCTCTGCGCCAAAAGCGCCCCAATACGGTTCAAAACTCTTCTCTTGATGGAGTGGATTGTATTTCAATACGGTTTACTTAATGCTTTTGATGAATTTCATCTGACGATTTTCTGGCAATATAGCCATTTTGGTCAAGTCATATTTTTCTTAAGTCAACTGTATTGGGCCAAGAAATTGGTTTTTTTTGATCGAAGAAGCAACAGGAACAGAGCAAGGACGACCGCGCACAGTAAAAAGCTGTATTGGTGAACTAAGAATTACTGAAAAACAGGCCGAAAAATTAGAGGTCAAGAAATCTACTCGATTATCTCCATTATTTGAAAAATGCTGTTTGCGTCAAATAGCTAATCTTTCCTACGAAAAAGCTGCCCTGTGAAATGGAAGTTCAGACAGGAGTAAAGATAGGACATACTTGTTTACATCGATTGGTAGAAAAACAAGAATCGTCAGAACCTCGTGCCAAAATAGAGGTCAAAGAAACAAGCATAGATGGAGGGAAAGTCCGTCTCAGAGGGAAGTTGGGCGAAGGGTCTCATTGGCAAGATTATAAAGCCGTGCGGTTACATGAAAGTTATTATGGGGCTTTTTATCAAGAGAATGAAGAGTTAATTAACTATATAAACCATCAGCCATTAGCCGATATATTAACTTGTTTGGGTGATGGGCATGATGGAATATGGAATATTATAAGCCAGTTAAATCCTGGTAAAAACCGACGAGAAATATTAGATTGGTATCATTTAATATAAAATTTATATAAAGTGGGAGGATCGTTGAAATCTCTAGCCAAAGCCAAGGAATTTTTGTGGCAAGGTCAGGTCGAATCCACCCTAAATTTATTTAAAAATTGTCGCAAAAAAACCGCTAAAAACTTTTGTAAGTATCTAGAAAAGCATCGTTCTAGAATTGTTAACTATGACCAATTATCATCAGACAAGATTTGTTCCATTGGCTCGGGCGCGGTGGAATCGACTGTCAAACAAATAGATAGAAAGTTGAAAATCTCCGGAACTCAATGGTTGCAAAAAAATGTCATAACAAGATGCTAAAACTTCGTTGTGCTGGACGACACGACCTCTTGGCTATTTGAGGCTTTTGCAAAACCGGGATGCTCCAGTACGGTTAACTTAAGATGGCTAGTCAATGGTACGTAGTTGCGCTTGAGCGCTCTTTCTTATATATCAAGCAATACAGTTAACTGAAAACTGGTAGTCAATGGTACGTAGTTGCGCTTGAGCGCTCTTTCTTATATATAAAGCAATACGGTTCGCTCATATACTGCTACTCGTGAAACTTCTATGAAAAATAGATACAGTTTGCTTCGTTCCTCTCGAAGGACAATCTTAAGTAAACCTTATTGATATATAAAGAGCGCCCAAGCGCAAATACGTACCTAATAACGAACACCTATAAGAAGGACTGAAGTCCTCACTACAAACCAAAAATCATTTACTTACTCAACGATTTTTTGCTGCTTGAAAAGTTCCTTAAACTTGCGCTGCTGCTGATTGTGATCTACAATTGGATCGGGATAATGAAGCAGCCGACGTTCTATAGGCGAAATATTTCCAGTTAGCAAAAGCTTAGTATCCACTCGGCGCAATTCTGGAACCCAGTGGCGAATATATTCCCCTTCCGGGTCAAATTTTTGAGCTTGACTGGCGGGATTGAATATTCGCAAAGGTTTCGGATCCATGCCACTCGATGCACTCCACTGCCAGCCGCCATTGTTAGCAGAAAGGTCGCCATCAATCAATTTTTGCATGAAGTATTTTTCGCCCCACTGCCAGTTAATAATTAAATCTTTCGTGAGGAAACTAGCAACTATCATCCGACATCGATTGTGCATCCAACCTGTTTGATTTAACTGCCGCATTGCCGCATCAATAATTGGATAGCCAGTTTTGCCCCTGCACCAAGCTTGAAACAGCTTTTCATTGTTATCCCAGGGAAAGTCTTTGAATGCTTTACGGTAGGGCCCATCTGCTAATTCAGGGAAGTTGTACATGGCGTGTTGGTAAAATTCCCGCCACGCTATTTCCTGTTGCCAAGTGCGGATACTTGTGCAGGATTCTTCGCTGTGACAACTGTCCATCACTGTCTGGATAGCTTGCCAAACAGTGCGGATGCCTATTGCACCAAATTTGAGGGCGGCGCTGAGTTGGGATGTGCCGCTAACTGCGGGGAAATTGCGCTGTTCTTGATATTCGTAAATTGCGTTTTCGCAAAATTCTTCTAATTTTTTGTGTGCGGCCTCTTCTCCGGGTTCTATTACTAATGGATTTTCCCAAATAAATCCCAAACTCAAGGCCGTTGGCAGGGTTTTTGTTACACCTGTTTGGTTGGCTATTTCTTGTTCTTCTGCGGTTAATCCGGTCATTAATTCCGGATAATTTATCGGTAGTGTCTCTACAGGTTGGGCTTTTGGTTGGCTGTTCCATTTTTTCCAAAATGGTGTATAAACTGTGTAGGGATTCCCTGTACCAGTCCGGATTTCGTCGGGGGCGTGCAGAACTTGATCCCAGAAGTTTTTAACTTGTATTCCTGCTTGTTGGAGGGCGTTTGATACTGATATATCGCGCTCATTTGCATAGGGTTCTACATCTCTGTTCCAAAATACTGCTTTAGCATTGAGTGCCGCGGCTAATTTCGGTATTCCCATACGCGGGTCATCTTGAATTATTAGTAATTGGCTGCCTGATTCGCTGTAACGTGAGGAGAGTTTTTCCAAGCAACCTATCATGTAGGTAACTCTGGCGGGCGCTATGTCATCGCGATCGAGTATATTGCGATCGAGACAAAAAATCCCGACTACTTTCGGACTTTGCTGGCGCGCTGCTGCTAGTCCAATGTTGTCAGAAATACGCAAGTCGCGACGGTGCCAAAATAAAATTAAATCAGACATTAGATTTTAGATTTTAGATTTTAGATTTTAGATTTTAGATTTTAGATTGACTCCCACGGATCGAGCCGGGGATTGTTAGAATGCAGAGCTTTTTATAGTCTCCATCCCGCTCGTTCCCCCGGTTAAAGATGCGAATCAATGAATCCGGGGGCTGGTTACCAGAAAGAATTGGTTGAAAGCCGGAACCCCGATCGGGAGAAATTCAAATCAGACTATTTATTAGTCCAATCCTCTTCCTTCCTTTGTCAAGTGCTGTCAACTGTCAACTGTCAACTGTCAACTGTCAACTGAACAACTTTGCTTTAAGTCAAAAAAGGACGGGCTAAGAAAAAGCTAGAAATAGATTTCGCATCAATTGGTTCCCCGGCTAAGATGGCTTTTTCTAATTCTTCTGGAGTGAATAAAACTGTCTCCATGTCTTCATCGTCGTCTTGTTCTGGCGGCTGTTCTAGTTTGACCAAATCTTGTGCTAAAAAAGCATAAATGATTTCGTCAGAATAACCGGGTGCTAGCATGAATTTGCCTAATTCCCGCCATTTTCCGGCGCGATATCCGGTTTCTTCTTCGATTTCCCGTTTGATAGTTTCGGCGGGGTTTTCATTGATTTCGACTGTACCTGCGGGAAATTCTAAAATCCGCCCTTTGGCGGCGAAACGGTATTGTCGCACCAAGACGAGTTTACCTTCGGGGGTAACGGGAACTGCTAGTGCTCCGCCTGGGTGGCGAATACATTCCCAATCGCCTTCGGAACCGTTGGGAAGGCGGAGGCTGGCTACATCAAAGTTGAATTTGCGCCCTTGGTAAAATAGGCGCTGTTTGAGCAGTTGGGGTAGTTCTTGACCGATCGACATAAGTGAGAAGCGAATAATGTTTGATTGCACCGATTTAAGACATGATATCGTTTCCGGTGGCATCGGAATAATAATTTGGATGCTGTCAGTGCGAGCGTCCGGCTCGCTACCCAAATCGCGAGCGGGACGCTCGCACTACATAATTCCGATGCCAACGGATTTGACATCATAGGCGATCGCCGCCCTGAATTTTGCTCATTTTCTACACTTTCATTTTTTGGACTCCGGAACAGTCTGCTGTTTTGAGGATTTGGTCGATCGCACTTTTGGTCACAGGATGCACCCAATCCGGCGCAATTTCTACCAAAGGTACTAATACAAAAGCTCTTTCCGCCATCCGGGGATGAGGTAAAGTCAGTGTCGGAGTTTCTAGGATTAAATCATCATAAAGCAGCAAATCCAGGTCGAGGGTTCTCGGCCCCCATTTTTCGCGGCGAATCCGATTAAATTTTATTTCAACTTCTAATAAAGTTGCTAGCAATTGTTGTGGTTGTAGCGTAACTTCTAGGATGGCACAGGCGTTAATGTAATCGGGTTGCGGTGGCCCGACGGGGGCGGTTTGATACCAGCTAGAATGGGATTTTACGGCGATTCCTGGGGTGTTGTTGAGAGTTGCGATCGCGCTTTTGAGCGTGGCTAGGGAGTCGCCTAGGTTGCTACCAAGGGCGATCGCACATTTTGTTGATTTCATTGGGAATTTGGAATTGGTCATTGGTCATTGGTCATTGGGCATTGGGCATTGGGCATTGGAGTTACAAACGAGTAGTTAGAAACCGTTTTTTTTCTAACAATACTTCGTTACAGTTTGCAAAAATTCCAAACACTTCGATTTTGCTCAGTGGTTTGGTTTTGATGGGTAATATCATTGCCGATTGAATCGGAATGATTTAACCGCAGAGAACGCAGAGAACGCAGAGGGAGATAAGAGAGATGAATACAGGATGATGCTACCGGATTTGATATAAGTCCCGATCGCGATCTAAAAATATTGTTTTAATTTTAGCTTAATTTAAGGTTAATCTTTGTTGATTATAATTGATTAATGTCAATATTCAATTTAAAAATTAATGAGTTTACACCGCCGCCTTTTCTCTGCCATTATTCTAGTAACTATCAATTTAACAACAAGTGTATCGATCGGTTTAGCAGAAACTAAGGAAAGGTATCTTACCCTAAATTCGGACGATAGTCAATCTTTTGCGGGTTTAGTGCAGCAGGCGGAAGATTTAGTCAAAGAGTCGATCGCCCAGGAATTCCAAAATAATCCGGGATTGACAGGAATTACGGTGATAGTTACAGCCGATCGCGGGCGACAGTTAGTTCCGGTTTTGCGATCGAGAGTATCCCGCAGCCAGTGGCAGAAAGATTCGAGAATCGAACAGTGGACTAGGTATTTTGCCGATGCTCAATATTTGTTGGGATTCAAAGATAGCTATATTTCGTCGGGAAATTCCGGGCGATCGCAAACTATTAACGTGCCAGCGCCCAGCCGGCCCGCATCCCGACAAAACGATCCGGCTTTTCGAGATGATTGATGTCCTGTCCGGTTAATTACCATAATAAAAACGGTTCGTAGTGCGGACTTAAGTCCGCTCCATCTGGCGGACTTAAGTCCGCACTACGAACAAATATTTAACATATGCTTAACCAAAAGATTCCCCTACTTTAATTAACCTTAAGGTTAACTTCCCTTAATTTAACAGTGATAACTTTTTAGGTAAATCATGATTAGGGATGTTGGGTTGAACAGGAATTTATGTCTAAAATAACTCGCCGACAACTGTTAATTTTCTTCGGTAGCAGTGCAGCTACGACTGTGCTTGCGCCTCAACTCACTGAAAAACTATTCGGCATCAATTCCACCTCGGCCGAAGCTGCTTTAAGTCCGCTATCTTTCACTCCGTTAAGACTACCTCATCCACTCCCAGTTTATAAAGAATTGTCGAGTTTCATGCCTACTGCATTGAACGGACAGGGTACGGTAATGGCGGCCTCGCAAAATACTAGATTAACCAGCTACAACGTAGTTGACGATGTGGTTGTACCGCCGGAATACGAACGGTATGTGATTCTGCGCTGGGGCGATCGAGTTTTCCCCGATCCATCCGACTATTTCGGCTACAACAACGACTATACGGGCTTTGTAGGCATTCGCGGCAGCAATGACGACGGCTATCTCTGGGTTAACCACGAGTACGTATCCTTTCCGATGTCGAAAATCGCGCCCGAAGCCCCGGCGGATTTGGCATCATTTCCAGCAACCGATCGCGCTGTCCTCGGTTTAGACTTATCCGTAAAAAATCGGGCTACCCTCGGCGAATTTCTATACAATCTCGGTGGATCGATCGTCCGCATTACCAAACAGTCTAACGGCAGATTTTTGGCGATCGCGCGCGATCCACTCAACCGACGCATTCACGGACTTTCCGGCCTCGGAATCAACAGTCAGCGTGCGGACAAATACAAAGATGTCACCTCCTGGGGAACCAGACGAGGCGACGACAAATATCTCACAGGTACGGGCCCCGCAGCCACCCAAGTCTTCGCCCAAGTCAACAGCGACGGGCTGGGAAACCGGATTATCGGTACAGCCTACAACTGTTCCGGCGGCACAACCCCTTGGGGCACCATCCTCTCCGCCGAAGAAAACTTCCAAGGTAGCGAACTATTCTTCGTCGGAGTTCAGGAAAACGTCAAACCCAATGGCGGCCAAACCAGCTACGCCAAGGGCACGACGGGCGAAGAATTCGGCTTAGTCGGCGAAAAATACGGCTGGATGGTAGAAGTCGATCCCCAAGATCCGAATTTCCGCCCCCGCAAACACACCGCTTTAGGCCGTTTCCGCCACGAAAACGTTGCGATTCGCGCCGAAGCAGGCCGCAAGTTAGTAGTGTACATGGGAGACGATCGGCGCGGCGGACACACCTGGAAATTTGTTAGCAACGGTACTGTCACCAATCCCGCAGATAAAAGCAACAGCCGCTTGTTTGAAGATGGCACTTTATACGTCGCCCAATACAACCGTAACGGTGCTGGAAGATGGTTGCCACTAGCATTAAATAGCCCGACGAATCCGATACGTCCTAGTAAACTTGGCGAAGCGGAATTAGCAAGTTTTGGCAAAGCTCAAAGAGATGCTAATACTCGCTTACCCAAACGCGCCGGAATTGCAGGTCAAACTGAAGATGGTGGTTCATTTGTAGCGGATATAACTAATGAAGCAACAACACTTGCTGGCTACAGAAATAAAAGTCTGGCTAATTTCTATACCAGCCAAGGTGCAGTTTTAGTTGATGCCTTTTTAGCTGCTAATTTAATTGGTGGCACTCCGACGGCGCGACCGGAAGATTTGGAAATTAATCCTACTACTAAGCAAGTTTTCATTGCTTATACTGACGCCGCACCGGGTAGCGACGGTTATCCAGATTCTCGCATTTTTACTGTTGCTAAATACACTGCCACGCTCAATAGCACCCAGCAGTCTGGAGGAATTTACAAAATTATTGAAGATAGTTCCGACGGTGCGGGTTTGACTTTCCGCTGGCAGCGTTTTGCTCAAGGTGGAGAGGCCGGTGCAGTAGCTGGGGCGGGATTTGCTAGTGTAGACAATTTGGCTTTTGACACTCAAGGTAATATTTGGGGTGTCACCGATATGTCTACTAGCACGCACAATGGTTTTGATGTCGGTGCTGCGGCAAAACAAGCGACGATCGACCACAAAAAGACGGGTAATGTGTCGGAGTTTACTGGTGTTTTTGGCAACAATTGGCTGTTTTACATTCCGACTTCCGGCCCGAATGCAGGAACTGTAATTCCTTTTGCTCAAGGCCCGAACCGATGCGAAATCACTGGGCCGACTTTTATCGGAGATACCCTAGTAGTTGCGGTGCAGCATCCGGGGGAAGATTGCCCGATCGATGATGGTACTGTACTCAGCCGTCAAATTGAAATGTTGGATTTGAGTGGTGCTGTTTTCAATCAAACTCGGACTGTTGCTCGCGGCAGTTTGTGGCCGAGCAATATTGAGAATGACAGGCGCCGATCGCCGATGCCTTCGGTGATTGGGATTCGCCGCGTGCGATCGACCCCAACGGGCCAGTTTGTTTAAATAGGAATTGCGCGTGAAGGCGGGCACGGGGGCACCGCCCCTACAGAAATCGGGTTTTTTGCCTTGATATGTCGTCGCAGTCGGCAGATTTGGTAAAAACCCGGTTTTTTTTGTCGATAAGACTAAAGTATGACTGAAGTCCTCAGCACAAACTGATTATTTTAATACTGAAGTCCCTTCACGCTATTTCTTTGCTAAGTTTCTCCTGCACCCACAAATTTAAAAGCGTTTCTGGAGAAACACCTTGACGTTTAGCGATGGAACGAATTTGCTCTGATAAAGTTACTTCAACACGATAATATGTTATCTCCGATTGAAGATTTACTGAAAACTCAGCAGCATCAGTTTCCTCCCAATAATCTGCCAGATCGCGAGCGTCCCAAAACTCACCTATTTGCTGATAAGACTCAGCTTCTGAGATAGCACTTTTACGTTTTTCGGTATTTTCTTCGTTCAGCATTTGTCATGTCCCGTGCAGATAAAATTAATGCTTGCCTATCTTCTTTATAAACAAAGAAAACAATCAAGTAGCGTCCGGCATCAGTTTGTCCCAAAGCAGCGTAAACATTTTCACCCTGACGATGCCCTTTTTCGACAAAGCGGAAAACTGCAAAGTTCTCAAAGACTTCTCTAACTTCTTGTGGGCTAACAGAATGTTTTCGAGCTAGTTTTTCAACGATATCCTCTAGCCAGATAAAGCCCGTGATTTCCACTTGATTTATATGTCCTTATCACTGCTGACTCTTAGTGTAGCATAGAATGCAAGCAATGGTTGTATCAATTACATAGAAGCGATCGCATATTGCTTCAACACAGGCGGAATCGTGTAGCTACTTTCTTGTTGTTCTATCAAGCAGCGCCGCGATAGAGATTGCAGGGCATTTACCAAATCTGACAGCGGGATTGTATTATTTTCGAGCAATTTTGCGCGATCGATCGGCTGATTTTCTTTCGCCAACAAAGAGATTACTTGTTTTTCTAGTTCGGATAGGCGATCGAACTGCTGCTGTAAAACATCTTTCAAATCTTCTGGCAACAATATGGTATCATTTGGTAATAACTCTGTCACGCCTCCACCCAAGTCTTGAATCAGAGTCGCCACGCTTTTTAACCATAGGGGGTTGCCTTGGTAGCGGTGAATGAGTGATTCACTGTTGTCGATTTCTGCTAACCCATAATCTCTCAGTATTTCCCCTGCGGCTGCGATGTCTAAACCTTTTAGCTGTAAGGTACGAATGGGAGTATTGTGGTTTTTAACTTGAGTCACTTCTCTGGGTTGTTCCCAACCGATTAGCAGAAAGCAACTTTGATGAGATAATTTTTCTATCTGTTTGAATAAAGAGCGATATGCTTCGGATTCTGGTTTGTATTTTCCTGCCAATTCGCCGCTACAGAAAAGGTTTTGAACGTCATCTAAGACTATTAAACAGCGATGGTTTTGTAAATATTTAATTAGAGGTAAGCGTTTCGGGTTACTTGCAGGAGAATCTAGCTTTTCTGAGTGGGAGAAAAACTCGATTAGTTGATGTTCAAATTCATCTGGGGTGTGGGATGCGTCGATGTTGCACCAAATGACGCACTCAAATTCGTCTTTTATTTGCTGTACGAGTTGGACTGCTAGGGATGTTTTGCCGATTCCGCTGATGCCAATGAGGGTGATGAGGCGGCTGCGTTGTTGTAGAATCCAGGTGGTGAGGGTTTGGAGTTCGGGAGTGCGATCGAAGAAATCACCCAACTCCGGCATTTCGCTTAAATCTTGATGTAGAGTTCTGGTTTGTTTTGAGTTAGCTGTTTCTTGATTGGGTGGGTGTGAATTTGGGATATTTGGCGGGTGTCTAGCTTCTCCACAATAATTAACGCAACTTATTTGCACACAGTCTTGTGCAAAATGCGAAACAATGGAAAATTGGAACCTTTTCATTGCCGAGCGAAAATTCTTTTTATTAATATCTTCTCCCAATTTTTCTGAAAGTATCTGCCATAATTGCGAACCAACCTGCCTAACATAACTCTCGTTACAGTGAATCTCCTCGGCTATTTTGGTATATTTCTCACCTTGCATGGTTCCTCGCAGAATAGCCTCTTGTAAGTTATCGAGGTGCTGACCCGTCTTGGCAAACACCATCTCGTCAGCCATTTTTAACACTTCCTTGAGATTCATGCAGCATCGTGGATGTTGTGATTTTCCGTATTATACCTAACTTTTTCAAACATTTTCTGGCATTTGCCAACATTTTTGACGCGGGGCGAGTTGGAGTAGCTAACAAAATTGCTAACAAAATCGAGCATTTTTGGGGTAGACAAAAAAAACCTCTAAGGAATAATAAAAGATATAAAGCATAAGTTCAGGGAATAAATCTCTATCATTTTAATGTTGTGTTAGATTACAAATGCGGTATAATTAAAGTCTATGCGTCCTCAAACCTCGCTCGATCAAGTCATTTAAGGTTATTTTTCAGGGTTTAGAATTAAAGTTGTGCTAGTTGTTTTATGATTATAGAGTCACAAGTCAATTTTTGGATCTTATCAAGAGTTGGTAGTGAATCATAGAACATCAGGGAATTTTTTATTTATCTATTTTTTTAGCTAGTTATTAGAATCGGTGACTAGGCGAAAAAAAGATGACTGTAGATAGTCTTTCTGTTTTCGGACTAGGAGACTCTAGTGAAAGCATATTTGAGGGTCATGGTGGCATCTTTAGATCTAGAAATGAAATCAACTAAGTATCTTTGCTATCTTAATGACCTCTGACGTATCCAAAATTCACCAGAACGGCTCAAAAATCCTGGACTCCACGCAACTGACTGGAATTCAGCCCTCTGATTCAATTAAAATTCAGCCTCCTGAGTCAATTTCGCCTTTGATAAGGAGTAAGAAATCAGTTGAAACGTTGCTTTTAGCCAATCCTTCCAAATTCTACGGACAAAATCAGACAACTTCAAAATTAAGGCAGGATGCACAAACTACAGCTAATTTGGTGAATAGCAGTAACATCTTGGACTTTTTTACGAACTATCCCATTTTTTTCTTTCTGTTTTCTGACTGTACTCTAATAGTACAAATCATCTTTGCTACTGCTTGTAATTTATTCATTCTCAAGTTTACTAAGGAGGCTGCAACAGGAGCCGCCAGTTATCATCCTCTGAATAAGCTCTGGTCACGGGCTGCAATACTTGGCTTTGTTGGATTGAGTTCTCTTCAAGCTTTTAGTGCTGGTGTTGGCGTTGAACTAACATTAAATCAACCAAATCTGAGTAGACTGAGAGCGAGTGAAATAATCGATGAAAAAACAAATCAGGTTACAATATCTGCGGAGAAGGCTAAAAATCAAGTATTAGCTACTTCTGAAAAGGATATTCTTGAGTGTAATAGATTGGGAGTCAGAATCAAACAACTAGAAGGAGAAAATCGAAAGCCAAACGTCCGCAACCAGGAATATGATTCAGTTTATGTACGCGCATATGGAGAACTAGGCGCTGATTGGAGTCAATCTTCTACCGAAAGTCTTCCAGTTTGCAAGAGAATAGAACGTGTAAAAAAGCAAGCAGAAGATAATTATGCAGCAGACATTCAAGCTTGGGAAACTACTCTCAAAGACAGAGAAAATCTTGGAGAAGTAGCATTTTTAAAGAAGTATCTCAAGCAACGTCATGCAGAATATTTTACCGGAAACGATCGCGTAAATTCTGGAGTTGAACTAGCCAGACTTGCCCTTAAAAGCTTTTTTGGTAAATTATCAAATCGCGATTTATCCAGCTTGGGACTTTCTCTGTTCATATTTCTTATTTCCTTGATAACGAGTACGACTGCTTGCCTAATTACGATTTCATATGCTCTGAGAGAGGATGTTCAACGTTCTTGGTATGAGCCAAATAGCTTATATGATGAAAATGACGAGATTTTTGGGGATGCAGTAGAGCCTAAAACTTCTGCATTACCTAGCGAATTACTTTCAGAAATAGGTGATTCTCCATTGAGTAATACCTATATTAGGGTAATTCTTAATCTTGCAGAGAAGTTGACATTTAATCAATATTTAGCTAATCTCATTAGTGGTTCTTATAATACGGAGAATGAATCTATGGACGGAGATAATTTTCATGTTAATACTTCTGGTGGAGATAGCTTTATTAAAGCTACTTTTGGAACATATATTAAGGGTGATTACATCAAGATGAGTCAAGACTTACCCAAAGCGGCATCTGAAATTCAGCTAGTGTCATGAATTATTCGCGGAGATGACAGGAGCGATGAAAAGCCGCTAAAACGAGAAGGTACCGCCATTTCCCGTAATTTGCCATGACGATTTTAGAGCGAGAAGCCCAGATTTTACGAGTCC
>NZ_JAAFKG010000043.1 GCF_013299185.1 Microcoleus sp. bin48.metabat.b7b8b9.023
GGCTCAAATGATTGGCAAAAGCTATGTTTTGCCATCACAAGATTGAGAAAACTTATATTGCCGAGGCATTCTCAAATTCACTCATCTTTCTAAATGCTGTTTTCTGACTTTTTCAGCAAGCCCTAATTAATGACAATTATTGACAACTATCTACACCTCGAACTCAATCGTTATTCACTTGAAAACATTAAATAGTATTGACAACAATACTCTCCTAAATGTCGCAAGATATCTTGAAGTTCTTTGGTTAAATTACTGACCTGCTTCGCTCCATTTATTGTCACTAAATGCACCGCCTGAAACATCTGAAATATCCAGCGCATTGTCGGCTTATTGGTCAATTTCTTTACCTGATTTTTCACTTGCTTGTTGGTAGCTGATAATTGTTGTCTCAATTTCCTTTGTGCCAGGTTATATACTAACAAACACAGTCCCATTATCATTCCAATTGCTTCAACTCGCTCCGGCTTTTTCACGAATACACTCGAAGTAAAAAATAAAGGATCTTTGATAAATCTAAATCCTCTCTCATTACTTTGCTGCGCTTTGTATTCCGATAATACCTCTGAATTACTCACTGCTTCAGTATCTAAGATATAGCCTTTCTCAGAAAGATGAGGTACAATAACAGCAGTGTGTAAACCAGTTAAAAATATTTGATGATGTAACTTGACCCAACGCCAACTCTATGGCTTTGGTTAATTCTTGATAATTATAGCAATCCTAAATCATTTGTGTAATTCTTGTAGGGGCAATCCGACCCCTACTCCCCGTGGTTGCCCAATCTCAGAGGGCGGGCACTCTTGGCACCGCCCCTACATATCTGTATTAATCATTTAGGATTGCTATAGGTGTCTCGATCGAACGGAGAATATTTTTAAGCTTTGACCACAGATTTTCAATTGGTGAAAAATCTGGTGAATAAGGAGATAACAATATTAATTTTGCCCCTTTTTTTTCGATAGCTTTTTTCACTTCGTCTCCCAAGTGAATGGGACAATTATCCATGACTACACAAGCCCCTTTCCATAGTTTTGGCACAAGTTTTTTGATAATAAAAGCTTCAAATGTAATTGCATCAGTTCCGCCTATTAGATTAACCGATGTCAAAATTTCAGACACTGATATTGCTCCAATTATTGAGACATTTTGACCACGTTTAGTTGGCTTTGCCCCCTTGGCTCTCTGACCTTTCAAAGCTCTAGCATATAATCTAACCATTGCCAAATTAACTCCAGATTTATCAATGAATATTAAGTCTTTCAAACCTTACTTTTTAATTTTTTCCCAGAACTCACATCGCAGTATTTGCACTCGCTCTGTGCCTTTGCCTGAAGGGAATAGAGTCTTTTTTTTGACTGTAATATCTAAGAGTTTTATCATTCTTGCTATTGTCGATATACTAACAGAAAATCCAATTTTTCCATAAAGTAAATAACGAAGTTCTTCAAGAGTGGCATCATTATTTTCTTCAATCAATTTCCCCAATATGAGTAGTTGCTCTGCATTCAGTTTGCCTTTGACTCCACATCGGTCAGTTCGGGGAGTAATATTTTTTGTTTCACGATATTGTTTAAGCAATTTTTGTACAAAGCTGAGGGCTACAGAAAAACGCTTAGCTATTGCTTTTTGTGAAATCGGTTCAGTATGATAAGTATCAAGAATTTTTTGCCGAAAATCAATCGAATACGTTTTCATTTTTCACAATGTATGAAGAGGAGTACAAGTAAACGTGTTGTGAGTCAACTTCTTCGTGCTGTCAGAACAATGCTATTATGTGTTATATCGCTTCCGCTGGGCTTTACTGAACCATATAATTATAGTTCATTCGATCGTGTCTTATCTGTTTGATCCTCATGAGTAAGTGTCAGTAACATCATACCTCATCTTTCTGAGAAAGGCTATAGACTTCTCCTCAAACATGAGTTCGACGGTGAATCCGACGGGAATTGCGATTTCAACCAAGTCTATTTCAGCCAGAATGTGAGCTATTGTGGAAGAACCTTCTGCACTTTCTTGAGCCTTTCCTTAATAGCAAGCAGAATTGGGATGTTAGAAAGAAAATCGTATAGACTGTCTGTCGATGTTCGCTTCTGCAAATCTGTGATGCCACGAGTTGATAAACATTTGCTCCCGAAGTAAGTATTTGCTGTTTTTCAAAGATAGAGTTATTTTAGTAGTATCAACATTTTTATTCTCAACAGATTCTAGAAATAAAGTCATGAACGAAGAAGAAAAAGAAGCAGAATATATCAGAATATACAACAGTAGAAAACATTTGTGGTTGGAAGAAGTGCTGAGGCGCTATGAGGCTGGGGAGAGAGACTTTTCTTTGATTAAAGTGAAATTGAGCAACGAGCAGTCTAAGGAGCGCTACTTAAGTGGAGTGAACTTGAGTGGAGCTAACTTCAAGGAAAGTGACTTACGATCCCTGGTTTTTTACGGAGAAGGAATCAATTTTAGTGGCTCAGATTTGAGCGACCTCGACTTGGCCTACGCACATTTTGAAGATGCGGATTTGAGTGGGGCTAACCTGAGCGAAGCTTGTCTGTGGCGAGCTAACTTTGACAGAGCGGATTTGACTGGGGCGAATTTGACTCAGACCGATTTGCAGGAGACTGGTTTTCACATGACTAATTTGAGTAGATGCAAATTTAGTGGAGCCGAAATGATTGACACCGGGTTTGGTTTTTGTGACTTAATTGATAGTGATTTTAGGGATGCTAAGTTTCAAAAGGGGGTGGGTTTTTATAAGTGTGACTTGACGAGAGCTAACTTCTTTGGCACTGACTTTAAAATAAGTGAAGTTAACAATTACCAACCTGGAACTGTTGTTTTCACAGACGTTTACTTTAAAGATACTATCATGCCCGATGGCGCTATTTGGAATAGTATAATCCCGGGAGTAGAATAGCTTTTTTAAAAGTAGTCTTATTAAGAGTGTAAATAGATAGAGGTCGAAAGTTATGGATGCTGAAGAACTGCTCAGACGCTATGCCGATGGCGAGAGAGATTTCTCGGGAATTAGCTTAGTCGATGCCAATTTAGCAAACATGGACTTGAGCGGCATCGAGCTCAGTGGCGCTGATTTGAGAGGTGCTAATTTCAGAGAAACCAATCTCAGCGGAGCGCATCTAGCTTCTTGTAACCTGAGCACTGCTAATCTCAGTCGCGCTAACTTAAGTAATGCTTGCTTAGAAGAAGCTGACCTCAGTGATGCTGACTTACAAAGGGTTGACTTGGAAGGTGCTAATCTCAGTCGCGCTAATTTGTGGGGAGCTGATTTGACGGATGTTTATTTGATTGATGCTAATTGTACCTCGGCAAATTTTAGCATGACATACTTGGTTGACGCGAATACTAAAGGTGCTAACTTTCAGGGAGCACAGATAGATACCGCTATTTTCCAAAGGCAAGAGATGCTGTTTAGAGACATTATCAGTCGATATGCGACTGGGGAGAGAAATTTCAGCGGTGTCATGGTGGAGTGTTATGATTTTCTTGAAGGCAAGTCTTGGGAAATCGAAGAATTCAAAGGGTTGGATTTGAGCGGTATTATTTTGCGTAATAGTAATATCCAACGGCTCGCGCCCTACATGAATGGAGTGATTTTGCGGGGGGCTGACTTGACTAGGATTGATTTCGATCACAGCAATTTTGAAGGAGCAGATTTGAGCAATGCTATTTTGCGGGAAACAGGTTTCTTTCAATCAGTTTTTGACCATGCCAATTTGAGCGGAGCTGACTTGACGGGAGCTGGGTTCTCGGAGGATAGTTTTTTCTGTGCTGATTTCAGTAGAGCCAAATTTAATAAGGCAGGAATAAGCAGCCTTGGTTTTATCTGCAATAATTTCACTGAGGCAACCTTCAAGGGAGCTATGTTACATAGTGTTCATTTTGATGAAGCCAAGTTGACCAGAACTGACTTCCGGGAAGCCGACTTCGGGGTGAAAGATGATCGTGTTTTCGGGGGCGACTTCCGAGATTGCCATTTTGAAGAAACCCTCATGCCCGATGGCAGCGTGCGGAACAATAGCTAAAGTAAATAAATAGACTTCCCTGATGGGAGGTTGTTGACTTATCACTCAATAGGAAGTTGAGTAGGTCATTTAAGAGGAGAGTTATGAAACCAAAAGAGTTAATTGAATTGTACAACGCAGGAGAGCGAAACTTCGTCGGTATTGATTTAAAAAATGCCTATCTGAACTGGCCTTGTTTGATAGGTATCAATTTCATAAATGCTGATATGAGGGATGCAAAATTGGGGACACAAACTCGCTTAATTGAGGCGAATTTTAGCAATGCCAATATGGAAAATATTTTTCTACAATACGCCTTCCTAATTAATGCCAACTTGAGTGAGGCGAATCTAAAACAAGCCCACTTAGCTGGTGCTGATTTAACGGGTGCTGATTTAACAGGTGCTAATTTAATGGGTGCTGATTTGACAGGTGCAATTTTGATAGGGACTAATCTTACTGACACTAATCTCATTGATATTAAAACGACAAAAGATACTATTTTTTGTCAAACTATCATGCCAGATGGTCAGATTCAAACTGACCCAGACAGAGTGACTGACGCTCAAGAATTGCTCGGACGTTATGCTGAAGGAGAAAGAGAGTTTCGAGATATAATTTTACATCAGGTTGATTTAAGTGGTGTTAATCTATGTGGGGTTAGCTTCTTATGGGAGACACGATTGAGCCAGGTCAATCTGTCCGGTGCTAATTTAACTAATTGTAATTTTAATGGGATTAAACGAATAGTTTTTAGTGATTTTAAAAACGCTAAGTTAATCAACTGTGAATGGCGCAATCCAGAAATAATTTACTGCGATCTTAGAGGTGCATATTTGGAATTATTTGATATGTATGCTCCTGATTTTACCGGAAGCAACTTTGAGGGTATTCAAGATTTCTTGAGTATTGAAGAAGATATGTATTTCTGTAACACAACTTGGGTAACTGGAGAGTTTATTCCTGGCCCGATCAACTCGAGTGAATGTTGGCGGGAACGCCCGCGAGGGGAAATTATTGATGAATTTTGAAGAAGTTGTCGTGTGGGATACATCTATTTTAAAAAAAGCAGGACTTACGCAGCATTGAGGGAACTATAATGATTTGAACATTGAGATATCTCCCCAATCTATTTCATAATAATTCTGCGTAAATCCAAATCGAGCCGGACTTAGGGAGGGGGAAACTGGAAATCGCTCTGTTTTTTAATTCGCTTCCGAACATTTTCAGGAATATTTGACAAAAAGTTAAAAATTTTGTCAGAACCCTGAGTATTCAAAAGATTTTCAAGCTGATTAATAGAAATCTTCCATGTATTTGGTCTTCGCCATTGTTCGGCACTTGTTATAGGATCGCGATTTTCACCTAACAGTTGATTAAGTGGATTTTGGACTGCTACTTTCCCGCTCCAGTCCGTGTAAGGTTCTGGTACGTTAGGCGTAATGTACGTGTAACTGCCAAGAATATCTTGTACCCCAAGACTTGATTTGTTGGAAACTAAGATTGTTTTCCATGTCCACCCAGGAATGCGAATTCCGTTAGATTCTAAATTTGTAGGATTTGTATTTCCCTGATTTGGCGCTTCCGTAAGTGCTTCTGGTGCTCGAGTTTTTGGCTGGATAGACCAATTCTGTTGTTTAGTATCAAAAACACCAGCAGTAATATAGAGTTGTTTGTCGTAATCAAAGATTAGCTGTTCAACTAATTTTGATTCAATTCTAGACCAGGCAGGCGAAATGTCTGGATCCAATCTACCTCCATTATTGCGATTGCGGAAAAGTCGGTTATTGTCTATTGCTTGCGGGATTAAGTTTGTACTCATGTAGGTAGAAAGAGCATCTTTCTCATTTCTGTTTCTATCTTTGTCAGGGATAAGATGGCCTTTATCTAGACCTGTACCCCGATAAATTTCCCCGTCAATTCGAGGCCAGCTTGGGAAGTTAGGACTACCAGGTAAGTTGGGGTCAACTATAAACTGATCTCCCGTACGACCTTTAAATTGCTGATTCCAAGTTTTGTCAACTTTCCAACTTACCCAGTTAGGTAATTTGGTGACAGCATTATAAGATGAGGCATATTGTGGCTTCTCAAGTAGCAAGTTAGTTTGATAGGGATTTTCATTAGGTTTGTTGAAGTCCCATCTGGCTTCAGTTGGATTGCCCCACTTCAGATAATCGCTCTTAAAGAAAACATTGTCCAGGTAAACGGATTTACCCCCTGCTAGCTCAAACTTGACAATAGCTGGTTGCCCTCGATACTGTTTTGTCAGATCGTTTCTAATTTGCAAGTTAAGTTGGAAAGTTTCAAAACCTTCTTCACCAAACTTGACTCTATTCTGATTATTTAAGTACGCCATCGTAAGCTGAGAACTATCGGTCATATCAGTGGGTATTTTAATAGCTGTTGCTAGATCTATTTGTTCTTCAATTTTAATTTTTCCATCAAGGCTTTGAAATGTTACATTTAGTAATCCACTACGGTTTGGAGCGTGTATATCGAACCGTAAATTTCCCCAATCAGGTGCAATAAAGCGATTGTGTGTGATGTTTTCACCAGCTTTTAATTCAAGTGCGTAGTTAGGTTGAGCTGGACTATAACCTACCTGCGTCCTGTAATTGCTAAGACTAGGAATCGTACTCCAATCTACCAACCTATCTGTAGGAGAAGGGATATTTGAACCACCACCATGAAAAGACCAACCAGGAATCGCAGTAGACAAAGGAGTTCGAGTCACTCCCTTTGGATCGAAAACAGCATCAAAATTCCCATTAAACAAAGTAGGAACCGCCGCGTCTCCCCGCATCCTGGCATCATAAGTGTTGTCAAAATCAACCGGGATACGCTCTACATTTGTTTTGGGGCGCGAACTGTAACCGCCACCCAGAGCCGAATAAAACCAGCCCGTACCAATCCCTTCCCAAGGAGCAGCATCTGCACCGTGTTGGAATTTGCTTTCCGGCGTATACCAAGGGCTAACCCGAGCCGGGCCTGTCACAACACTATTGTTAAATGAAAAGTCTTTATCGAACAACCGTTCCCGATATCCATCACCTCGCCGACGAAATACAGGATTAACTTCTAAGTTTTGATCGGACGGAAAGTTAGTTGGAAACAAGTCGGATGTTCCTCCGTACCAACTCACAACACGTCCGTGTACATCTCCCGGTATAGGATCTGTCGTAAACCCAGCACGGCTGTTATTGTAACCTGGGTTATTTTTATTAGTTCCCAAGAAAACCGACAAATCCGGTTCTCCTAACAGCTTACCATTAGGATTGGGATTGTCTGACCTCCAACCTTCTCGCGGAAACTTAAGTCCTGGGGCTGTTCCGTTCTCAGTAGACGGTAGATTTGGAATATTGCGACCTGCCGGCGTAAGTGTACCGCTCAATAAATTCGGGACTGTCTGATAGTAATTGTCCGCAAAAGTAACATTTTTCCATACCTGAACTTTGGGTTCGCGGAAATCACCGAAATTTTTGGTCACAACATTTAGCGACGGTTGGTTGAAATCATGGGGGTCTAAAGTTGTCATCTGAAGGTCGCGAGTACCAGAGTTGGGTTTGCCGCCAGCATCAGGAAAATGAGTACCCAAACGCTGAATAATTTCGCTGTTAACAACTGTACCCCGACTGAAACCAACAAAGTGCAGCGGTGAATTGAAAACTGCACCTTGTTTGGTAGGGCTGGTTTTATTCTTCAGCACTCCATCCAATTGCACGAGGGAAGTAAAGAAAGCATCTGCTGCTGCTTCTGTGAAGCAGGAATCAGGAACTGCCGACTCATTATTTTCTGACCAGTTATTCAGCAGGACTAACGGTTGTTTTTGGGCAAGGTATGGAGCTATATAAGTTCCCAGCTTTGTGAGATAGTTTGGGTCAGTTTTGGGATTCAAGCCTGCTTGGAAGTCTGGGGCTACTGCACCAAATTTGTTGACAGGAACCCAGTAACCGGTAGGCAGGTCGTACTTCATCATTAAACCGCCGCCGTCGATACCTGCATTGGCAATGCTATTACCCATTTGGTAAAACTCTGAAGGAATTCCCGGCTTATCCAAAAATGGAGGTTTAAAGCCGTGAGTCAGCACGGTGACGCTGCTGAAGGTATTGTCACCGTTGAGGGCTGGCGGTAGCGGCGTCCAGAAATTACCAAACTCCTCGTTGCGTTTTCCTTCTTTATTCCAAGCTTCAACTGCCCAATTATACTTCTGGCCGGCAGTCAGTTTGAGACTGGGAGGAAGTGTAAAGCTGGTATTGCTTCCCTGAGTAAATGTTTTGCCGCCATCGAAAGTCCACTTGCCGATATTGGTGCTATCTTTCTGCCAAGTCGCAGTTAAAATGCGGTTGGGGTTGAAATCGTTTTCTTTGCGGTAAGATGATGTATTCCAAGGTTTTGTCAGTAAATCTAACTGCTGCGGTTTGCTCAATCCTTGGTCGAAGAGAAATTTGTTACCGTTAGGGTCGGGTAAATCAACTACTTTATCCCAAGGCAACAAGCCCTCACCTTCGTCAAACACGCTGACGAAGAGATTAACTTCTGTAATGTCCTGATTCGGTGGACTGTCAAAACTCCATTGGAACTTTGGGTTAAGGGGATTTTCTGAACTCTTGCTAGTACCTATCGGCTCTTTCAAATCCAGCCAATCTAGCGGTGTCGCCGCCAAACCGCGAGGGTTAGTCACAGAAACGGGAGCTTTCTTACTTCCCGGCGGCACGCCGTAAGTATATTGATTGTTCGCGTCGGTCAGAATCTGAAAATCAGCAGCAATACTAACCGCTGGATTAATATTATCAATTGGAATCGCCGCCAAGTCAGCAACCGTAGCATTTCGTGCTGTAGCGCTGTTGAACAAAGGCAGCCCGACACCCCGACCTTTAGCATCAATTTGAAATTGACCGGGGTTGGTCACAGTTCTAATGAATTCCTGAGTGTCAAAGACATACACTTTGCCGTTCGCACCGCTCAAATTCGGATAGGAAGCATAGAGGTACTTGCTGTCACTAGAAAGCACTAAATCAGTAGCAAACCCGTTGGGGATTGGTCGAGTTGCTGCTACTAATTGCGGATTCGTCAGTGGGTCTTTGATAATGCCGATATTGCTCCCGGCCCGCGGGTCTCCATCTATGCTGGGTATTTCCTGACCGAAAAATTTTGTATCCGCATTCCGACCCACAACAAACGCATAACTAGCATCCGGTAAAACTGTTACCGAAACTCCCTCATTCACATCGAAGTAATCAAAGGTTGAACCCAGCCCTAAACTTGCATAGCGAGTAGTAGCAGCAAAACTTACGGGGTCGTTATTGGTAATATCCAGTACCCCAAATCCTTTGCTATCTTTGCCGCTGTTTGTAAATGTCATTTTCAACGGATTGACCGTAGCAGCTAATCCTTCTAATCCTTCATCGGCTGTTATATTTGCGATTAATTGATTCCACTTTTTAGGGTTCTGACTGGGGTCGCTGGGTCGGTCTTTGGGGTCGATGTTAACAGCGTAAATTTTGCTGTTTGCGCCGTTTGGTGCGGTAACAAATAGCTTTTTGCCGTCGCTGCTAATTGCCATCTGTCGCAAACCGCTAGGCGCTGCACCAACTGTAATAGTTTGGGTAACTTGGTGATATTTGGATGAGAACGGGTTGATATCGAGAACGTAGATGGAATTGCCGCCAGCTTTGCCGTCAGCGATGTAGGCGTATTCGTCGCGGGGGTCTATGACTATCGATCGACCTTCTGCACCGCTGGGCAAATTTATCGGATTGATACCAGCGGTATTCGGCTGAGTATCTATCTGTTGCCGCGTCATCGGATCGACTACAGCAACGCGCCCAGAACGATCCATTACTACGTAAGCGCGGCTGCCGTCACTGGTTACAGTTAGTTCTCGCGGGCGATCGAGTATATCATCCGTGCCTACAGAAACGCTGGCAACCGACAAGTCGCTGCTATTAGTAGCTGCGACGACTGATTTGGGATTTGCACCGTTAATAATTGCAACTTTATCTGCTGTCCACTGCGCGGCAAAGATGTATGCTGTATTGTTTTCTATTCGGTAAGGACTGCTATCGTATTTAACTTCTTTTGCTGCTTCTGAAGGCTTCGGGCTGACTTTTTCGTTTTGCTTGCGGCTGATGACGATGCGGGATTCACCTAACGGTACGGTGTTGGGAACTTGAACTGCGATTTCAAATTGATTGTTTGCCAATTTGCGACTTTTGTCTGTCAAAACTGTTGCTTCGTAAGACTGTTTACCGACTAAAAATTTTACGGTTAAGTCGCTGAATCGACTGCCTGCGGGGTCGCCAAAATTGTCAACTAATACATTGGTAACCGTGATGAAGAGAACGGGTTGATTGTTGGGAAAAGGTTGATTGTTGCTGTCTGTAAACTTAAGTTCGGCGTTTTGGATGATGGGAGGTTTTTTAGGATTTGAAGCTGTTGGTGCGAGTAGGGATGCGCGTCTTTCGCCGATTAAAATATCTTTGTCTGAGTAGTCGAGATCCCTTTCGCCTATAAATTCTCCAGTCAGAGCATCCAGTGCGCTATTTTTTTCGGGGGGTAAAATCTGTGTTGGGGAAGCTCTGAGTCAAACTAAGGGAGTTAGAACAACTGGCGATGTCTTCAGCGCTATTGTTCTCATTGGCTGGAAGTAAAGCGAGTGTTTGTTCTGGGATGGTGTTGGCGAGCGATCGATTATTGAGTAAGTTTTTGGTATCAATCTCAAATTCTGAGGCGAGCAAATTCTGAAACGGATCTTGAGTGTTAAAAGGTGAAGCTTGAAAAGGTTTCATGTTTGATTTGCGTAGATGCGAGTGAGCTGTTGAATTTTGGTAGTTTCAAACTAACTAATTGATGCGCTTCAGACTTCGTTCAAGAGGAATGTGTGGATTCCGATTTGAGCGAGTTTTTAGTGCTTTATTGTTATTTATTTTCCAAAATTTTATTGAAAATAATGTTCCCGTATTTTCGGAACCCAGTCAATCACGGAAATTACTGAGATTTTCAGTCTGGCACTGAAAAACTGGCAGTGTCGGCAACAACTTAATACCAGCCCATATGTGAAACTTGCTGCGCTTGTTAGTTTGTTTTACTGATAAATTGTGATTCAATTGTTAAAAGTTTACAGATTCTTTATGAAAGTAATGTACGTTACTCAGTAATAATACTTAAATTGTTCTAGGATTTCATTTCAAGCCTACTCAAATTTACTGCCTTGAAATTACGGAACAATGTTGTTCCTTTCTTCATAATAAGGAACGAAAATTTAATAATTTAAACAGCTCCTACAGTCCTCTGTCCTATAAGCTGGTTCGTCAAAGGAGGCAGAGTGTCGCCTATCTGCGTCACCAGGTAGAGCGAAAATAACAAGCAAATTGCTTAAGTGATTTAATTGCTATTTCTAAATGAAAGAATTCGCTGACACGTAAACATCAGAACGCCCTTGAAAGTAAAGGTTTGCAGCTTCTACAGCATAAGTCATGTAATCGCGCGTGATGTCGCTTTCGGCCATCGGCTCTCCGTCACTGCTCGGATATTGAATTTCTACTTGTTCGACTTGAGTTAAAATTGTCATTGTTCAATTTCCCTCAAAGTTAATTAATTTAATCTCTGCTAAATCAGCTTTTTAAGGTTCGATCGTTCGGACTTCAGTCCTCATCAAATGAGAGAGGGCTGAAGCCCAACAACGTACCTCACCTATCTGAGAAAGGCTATATATCGTGGCTCCTGGACTTTCCGACTTATCAGACCGTTTGCAGATACAGAGGATTTAAACTTTATTAATACCTCTTTCTAAAATAATCATTTCCGAACCAACAACCGGACTTCTAGCTATTAACTTACCTTCCAGATTTGCAATTTGTAACTTGCTGAAATCCAGTGAGTTAGCTTCTTTCCACATTTGACTGGCGAGCTGATTTTGCTCTACATCGCTGAGTTTGTACCAATCTTCAGCGACTTGGACAGTCAAAAGACCGATCGAGAAATCAGCATCAACAGACTTAACTAAACCGCCGCCCAGGCGATTTGTAATCTCAGCAACTTGAGTTTGAATCGCAGCAATCAGAGACTGTTCCGGCGTCAGCGGTGGCGGAATAATTTCTACAGGCTCTGGTTTTTTCGGGGCCGCTAAATCGGGCAATTTGCTTTTAAATTTAGCGGGTGTAGGCTCAGAATTTGCGATCGCCTCTGGGGATTTCGCTGTTGGCGGCGCCACAAAATCGTCAAAGGTGGGGGATAGCTGTGCTGCTGGGATAGGCGCTTTTGCTACTTTCTGGGGCGGTTTTGCCGAAAAACTGTTTACAGTTAAACCGATCGCAACGATCAGAATTGCAGCTAAGGAGGCGTTTAAAATTGGATCGGACAGCTTGGCGTTCGCAGATGCAGGTAGGAGCGATCGCACTAGCCCTACAATACTTTGCCACAGTACGCCGACTTTTGCTAAAAAACTACCGCCTGCGGGTTTAGAAACAGGCTTTTTATCGAATTTTACCGCAGCTTTTTGCGGGGGTACGCTGTTAACTTCCGCGATTTTCTCATTTGTGGGAACAGCGCTGCTCGCATTTTTAGCTGTACTGGGAGTCGCCGCCGACTTTGCTGGCGAGTCTACCTCCGGTGTCGGAGATTCAGACGGTTCTGGAGTTGGTTGATTTAGTGGTTCTTCTGACATTTTCTCTGCCTTGGAGCGTTACAAATATATCTAAACAGGATAAATTTTAGGTGAGCCATCTCATCCCTAATTTATCATTTAATTAGTTCTACCCAAATTTCTCATGAGCATCAAACGCCGTCACTTTCTAATTTTAGGCAGTCTGGGCGCCCTAGGTTGGGCAGGAGTCTCGAAAATGCTTCAGCTTCGGACTTCCTGGGGTAAAGACGCCAATGCTGCTGTGCCTTCTAACCTTGAGGCCCAAAGGGCGATCGTCCCATTGCCGGCCTCACCGCCTATTTTACGCTTTATTTCGCTGGCCGACACCGGCACCGGCGCTGAAGGTCAGTATGCTGTGGCTGAGGCGATGGCGCAATATCACCGGGAAAATCCTTTTAATCTGGCTGTTCTCGCCGGCGACAATATCTACAATAACGGCGAAATTGAAAAAATTAATGCTGTTTTTGAGAAGCCTTATCAGCCGTTATTGCAGCAAGGCGTAAAATTTTATGCTTGTTTGGGAAATCACGACATTCGCACTGCTAACGGCGACCCGCAAGTTAAATATCCGGGTTTTAATATGCAAGGTCGCTACTATACTTTTCGGCGCGATCCGGTACAGTTTTTTGCGTTAGATACTAATGATAATGCGGATTGGAAAAATCAGCTTGCTTGGCTGGAGAAAGAGTTGAGTCAAAGCACTGCACCGTGGAAAGTTGTGTTCGGCCACCACCAGATTTATTCCTCTGGCGTGTATGGATTGAATCAACCTTTTATTAAGACTTTGACGCCTTTGTTTAAAAAATACGGCGTGCAGCTTTATATCAACGGACACGAACACAGTTACGAACGCACCCGTTCGATTGACGGTACGACTTATTTAATTTGCGGTGCTGGCGGAGGCACTCGTCCGGTGGGGCGTTCTGAGTGGACGGAGTTTTCTGCTAGCCGCCTGAGTTTTGCGACGTTTGATGTCTATGAAGACCGGATGTTTGTCAGTGCGATCGGTACTGACAAGCGGGTTTTTGACCGGGGAGTGCTAAAAGTGCGATCGGCTTAATTCAAATTATATTCAGGAGCAAACAAAATGAATAGGGGTTGTAGAGCCAATAAAACGGGTTTTGTTTTAGAAGCAACTGTAGAAGGTACGTTGAGAGGTCAACGGCATCCCCTAAGTCTATCAAAACCGCATAAAATAGCCAACTAGCCCAGATTTGGATCTGGATTCCGTTGAGCGAACCTGTCCATAAATAACTTAAATTTAAAACTCTCTTTACTGTACAAAAAATCTCTTCAATTCGCCAGCGTCTTTGATACAAATCTGCCACTACATAGGGGGGTAATATTTTAGGTTTTCGGACACTTGTTAGATAAGAACGCCAGGATTTATTTGAGCGAACTTGTACTAATCTTATAGTCCAATACGGTTTACTTAAGGCAGATCCCCCCTAACCCCCCCTTAAAAAGCTACGGTGTACACACAAGTCGAGTTGGAAATCAGATGACGGAAAAAAACGGAAATTTATTTTTTTAATCCTTGATTTCCCGTCAACCATTATCAATAAGCTAAAACTCTCGATCAAAAGTTCGCTACTCTCAAAACCTTGCCTACGTCAGGTTGTGTCAGACATAGCCAGGTTTCTAGGAGTTGTGTGTACACCGTAGCCCTTAAAAAGGGGGGGGACAAGAAAGCTCTTAAGTCCCCCTACAACCAGGGGGATGCGAGGGGGATCTCCGGGGCATAAAAAGTGTTAAGTAAACCGTATTGCAATATAATTAATTAGTGGAATACAGGCGATCGGCTATTTAGCACTTCACATGAAATTTGCGGTAAAGCATCGCCTCTACTGGCTTTCCTCCCCGCAAATGTTGCTCAGTTATTGCCGCAACTTCTTCAGCAGAAATACCGCTATACCAAACCTCTTCTGGTAGTACCAACACCATCGGCCCGTTACCGCACTGTCCCAAACAACCGCTAGCAACAACTTCAACTTCAGAAGGTGACAATTGTTTAAAAGCTGCCAGTACCTTTGCTGTACTTTGCTTGCGACAAGTGCGGTTTTGGCAAACAAGAACTTGCCTCGAAGATTCTTTGATTTTCATGTTTTTTTACTTGACACTCGGCTGAATATATGCTATTTTTTTATCATGGAAATAGGTGTGGCCATATATACTCTAATTATAAAGTGAGCAAGGCGCACGTGGGGGATTATTCAGGTACACCACAGGCACCCGATATTAATCTGATGATAAACCTTTTGATGCCAACCATTGGCGATCGAGCTACATAAATCTGGGATGAATCCGCTAACCGCAGATACTTTTGAAACAAACACTGATAGACACAGATAATTTCCCAATGATTGGTGAGTTGGACTGCGCCAGACCAATCTCGATACACGTGTGCAACGTGCCTACTCATCTGATGATAAACCTTTTGATGCCAACCATTGGCGATCGAGCTACATAAATCTGGGATGAATCCGCTAACCGCAGATACTTTTGAAACAAACACTGATAGACGCAGATAATTTCCCAATGATTGGTGAGTTTGACAATCTTATCTGCGCTACAAGCGTTTTCGGGATTTTTGGACTGCGCCAGACCAATCTCGATACACGTGTGCAACGTGCCTACTCATCTGATGATAAACCTTTTGATGCCAACCATTGGCGATCGAACAAACGCGACTGATACCGAGCTCCACCGTCGCAAAGTACCGTCACAATCCTATGTCCCGGCCCCATTTGCTTAGCCAAAGCCACGGCCGCCCCCACATTAATCCCAACAGAACCGCCCATAAATAAGCCTTCTTTCCTCAGCAATTGGTAAACCACGCGGACAGCTTCAGTATCATCAATTTGGATAGCATCATCTACCGGGGCATTCTCCATATTTGCAGTAACGCGGCTGGTACCAATTCCCTCAGTAATCGAACTACCTTCAGTCTTAATTTCCCCAGTTTTGAAATAACTGTAAAGCCCGCTGCCCATCGGGTCTGCCAAGACACTTTTAATCGCGGAATTTTTGGATTTCAAAAACATTGATACACCCGCGAAAGTTCCACCCGTACCCGTTGCAGCCACCCAGGCATCAACTTTCCCATCGGTTTGTTCCCAGATTTCCGGGCCAGTTGTCTCAAAATGAGCTTGGCGATTGGCTAAATTGTCAAACTGATTTGCCCAGACGGCATTCTCCATTTCCGCAGCCAATCTTCCCGACATTTTGACATAATTATTCGGGTCTTTGTAAGGAACAGCAGGAACAGTCCGAACTTCGGCGCCCAAGGTTTTCAAAGCATCAATTTTTTCTTGTGATTGGGTATCAGGAATCACAATCAAACACTTGTAACCTTTAGCGTTGCAAATGTGTGCTAAACCGATGCCAGTATTGCCGGCAGTGCCTTCAACAACAGTTCCCCCCGGTTTCAGCAAGCCTTTTTCTTCAGCGTCTTTGATGATGTACAAAGCAGCCCGGTCTTTGACGGAACCGCCGGGATTGAGAAACTCTGCTTTGCCGAGAATTTCGCAGCCGGTTTCATCGCTGAAGCTGTTTAAGCGGATGAGGGGAGTATTGCCGATAGTGCCTACAAAGCCGTTTTTGATATCCATATTTTTTGATTGTTTCTATACTATATAATTCTGACAATAACTTTGATATTTCGTGCTAGCAGTTTACCAAATCTTGCTCATATTCAACACAAATCCCGGCAAAACTGGGTCGCCACTGACTGTCACCGGATTCTCCAAGCATTCCTCGGTCAAACCGGGGCGGTAGATGTAGACTCTGCGATTTTTGCGGTCTATCAGCCAGCCCAGCCGCACTCCTGGTTCTCTCATATATTCTTGCATCTTTTCTTGTAGCGGCTCTAAGTCCTCAAAATCTGGTCTGAGTTCAACTACAAAGTCAGGGCAAATTGGGGCAAATTTTTCTTGCTGTGCTTTTGATAAAGCATTCCACCTTTCTAGTTTAATCCAGGAAGCGTCAGGCGATCGCACGGAGCCGATCGATAAAGTAAATCCCGTACAAGAAGCAAAGCCAACGCCAGTTCCGTCTTCCTCTGTCCAAATGCCCAGTTCTCCAGTTAAAATAGCATTGCGGTTGCTGCTGATTCCGCCAACAAGAGTCAACAATAGTATTTCTCCTCGCTGGTTGCGTTCAATTCGCAAATTGCGATTGATTTGACAGAAGTCGAAAAACTCGTCCTCTGTCATTTGCAATTCTGGTAGCATTCGCAATACGATCGGAGATGACAGCATTTGGCATTTCCTCAAATCTAAATTGTTCTGACAAGATAGCAAAACTTATTGGTTGGTAGTGAGGACTTCAACCCTCAAAAATCTGGAAGGACTAAAGTCCTCACTACTAACCTGGAAGGACTAAAGTCCTCACTACTAACCTGGAAGGACTAAAGTCCTCACTACTAACCTGGAAGGACTAAAGTCCTCACTACTAACCTGGAAGGACTAAAGTCCTCACTACTAACCTGGAAGGACTAAAGTCCTCACTACTAGCCTGGAAGGACTAAAGTCCTCACTACTAACCTGGAAGGACTAAAGTCCTCACTACTAACCTGGAAGGACTAAAGTCCTCACTACGAACCTGGAAGGACTAAAGTCCTCACTACGAACCTGGAAGGACTAAAGTCCTCACTACTAACCTGGAAGGACTAAAGTCCTCACTACTAACCTGGAAGGACTAAAGTCCTCACTACGAACCTGAAGGACTAAAGTCCTCACTACGAACCTGGAAGGACTAAAGTCCTCACTACGAACCTGAAGGACTAAAGTCCTCACTACGAACCAGTCGGTAAATTTAACTTATTTATTCGGTTGAGGAGTCATCCGCAAATAAGGCTTAACTGGCGTGTAGCCTTTAGGAAATTTCTCTGCCAACTCTTTCGGGTCGGTAATCGAAGGTACGATGACGCAATCGTCGCCGTCTTTCCAGTCAACTGGAGTCGCAACGCTGTATTTGTCAGTAAGTTGCAGAGAATCAATTACCCGCAAAATTTCGCCAAAATTCCGACCAGTGCTAGCTGGATAAGTAATGCTCAAACGCAATTTCTTCTCCGGGTCAATCACGAATACTGTGCGAATTGTTAAGTTGTTCAGCGAGTTAGGATGAATCATGTCGTAAATGTCGGAGACTTTACGATCGCCATCTGCTAGAATTGGATAGTTGAGAGTAACTTTTTGAGTTTCCTCAATATCTTTAATCCAGCCCATGTGAGAATCCACATCATCCACACTCAGGGCGATGGTTTTCACGCCCCGCTTATCAAATTCAGATTTGAGACGGGCGACTGCGCCGAGTTCGGTGGTACAGACTGGAGTATAGTCCTTCGGGTGGGAAAACAACACGACCCAGCTATCGCCGGCCCAGTCGTAGAAATTGATTTCGCCTTCAGACGAGGCTTGGGTAAAGTTGGGAACTGTATCGCCTAATCGCAGTGACATAACTGGTTTCCTCTAATTTTATTTAACGACGGTTCTCTATCATCCCATAATTGCCCGGTTTCTCGATCGCACTGTAAATGATTTTAAACTTTTTGGTCGATCGCCGAGCAATTCCACTACTGTAATCTATATGCGACTTTGTTCCTACCGCTAAATTTTGTTGCTATGCTTTACTTTTTGCTGAAGACAATACAGCCTGTTTTAGTTCCCGTGTGTTTTGTCTGTGCCTGGGGTTTAGTTTTGTTGCTGTGCTCTAGTATCGCGCGTGCTGTCGGCGACTCAATGCACAGAGCTCAGCGGATGCACCAAATTCCTTGTGCTAACTGCGTGTTTTTCACTGGCGACTACCACCTCAAGTGTCCCGTTCAACCTAGAATAGCTCTATCTGAAGATGCGATCGACTGTTGTGATTATCGATCGCATTCGGGAATTTACGGTTAAAAAATCCGGCCGAGGCTTGACATATTTCTTAACATTTCTCGCTGTTTCGATTAAACTTAAACTTAAGTTGCGATCGAGAAAATTTCAGGAGTGTACAAAGAATGCTAGTTCAAAAGCTAAACGGCTGCGACGAGTTTATAGCGGGTGACGGTACTCAACTGCGAGAATTGCTGCATCCAGACAAACAAGCTGTCGAGTTGCGTTACAGTTTAGCCCACGCCACCTTGCCACCGGGAGAAACTTCCGCGCTGCACTCCCTGACCACTTCTGAAGTTTACTACATCATTAGTGGGGTTGGGGAGATGCACATCGACGATGAGGTTCAATTAGTGCAAGTCTCAGATGCAGTTTACATTCCGCCAAATGCCAAGCAGTTTATTTACAACTGCGGAACAGAACCGCTAATATTTATTTGTATCGTCGATCCGGCGTGGCGAAAGGAAGACGAGACAATTTTTCAGTAATTTTGCTGTTTCTAGTTACCAGGCTGTGCCTGGTAATGACTGTCTAGAAGCTTTGTCTCCACCTCCCAAAACACCGTCAACAGCCATAAATTACTGTTAACAACAACAGCACCCAGCCATATGTACCGAGTGATTTCCTCTTTTTTCAACTTCGATGCGGAGTTGCAATAAATCCTCAGATTCGATTGCATTGCTCCCCTCTTATTAGTTGGGGAAGTATCAGTTTTGTTGGTGGGTGCTGCTATTGATTTTTGATGGGACAGATGTGAGATTAAACAGCGTTTTTACTCCTTAAATTGTATTTTGAATTTCGCTGCGGTATCTAGAATTGGTATCTGTCAGAGAAGCTTTTTGTTTGCTTCATATTATTAATGTACCACCTTCTTTTGGAAGCGCAAGTACCTGCAACTAAACTTTACAAAGGTGGGAAGTTCGGCGGCGGATTGTGTAGCGGATGTAACGGATGTCGGGAAGAAGGAAGACAATCCTCTATTGGTAGAGATATTGGCGATGAATGATTAAGGAATGGCAATTTAATAACTTAAGCAATCTCGAACTTTCAATCCTTGCCTGCAAAGCTAGCGGGCGTAAAGATGCTGAAATTATTGAATTTTCATTCCTAAGTTAAATTAAGGAGCGAGCTTTCTGGATGCTCAGTAAAAATATTAGAGTTTGGCAGAGGGAAGAGGGAAGACGGAAGAAGGAAGACAATCCTTTATGGTAGAGATATTGGCGATGAATTATGAAGTTAAATTAAGGAGCGAGCTTTCTGGATGCTCAGTAAAAATAGTAGAGTTCGGCAGTGGCTGCTGCTGCGAGAAACACCGATAATAATTTTATGAAAAAAACCAAACTCATCAAACTGTGCGCCTTATCGCTGAGCATTTTCCTGCTGTGTAGCAGTATCGTAACAGCGGAACCGATTGCGAATTCTCAACCGCAGCAGACTTATACTAACCAACAGATTCTGCAAGAATTACTAAAGGCGAAAGTCGTGTATCTAGGAGAAACCCACGATAGCACGGCAGACCACCAAGCTCAACTAAAGATTATCCGAGAAATGCAGCGGCAAAATCGTAAAATTGCGATCGCGATGGAGATGTTTCAGCGTCCGTTCCAAAGTGCGATCGACAACTACTTAGCTGGTAAACTGACAGAAGAGCAATTAGTCGAGCAAACAGAGTACGATCGCAGATGGCGATTTCCCTGGGAATATTACGCCCCATTTTTGCGGTTTGCCAAAGAAAACAAATTGCCAGTCCTCGCTTTAAATACACCATCGGAAGTAACGAGAAAAGTTGCCTCTCAAGGCTTAGAAAGCCTCACAGCAGAGGACAAAAAATATATTCCGCCAATTTCCGAAATTCGCACCGACAACGCCGAATACCGACAAATGCTGCTCGAAGTTTTCCAACAGCACCAAAAGGCAGCACAGGGAAATAGTACGGCCTTTGAAAGATTTTTGCAAGCTCAAGTTTTGTGGGATGAAACTATGGCCCAAAAAATCGCTGAATTTGTCAAAGCTAACCCGGATTATCAAGTTGTGGTGTTGGCGGGGAAAGGACATATTATGTTCGGTTACGGAATTCCCAGCCGCGTCGAGAGGCGTTTGGGAGTCGGAAATGTAAAAATGCGATCGGTTTTATTCAGTTCAGCTACAGATAGTCCTTTGTCTGCAAGCAAACCCATGGCTGACTTTGTTTGGAAGCACTCGGAATAGTACAATTTTAGTCGCAAGCAATAATCGGGAAAAGTCAATGACAAACACACCAAAAATACTTGCATTTGCCGGAAGTACCCGGGAAGCATCCTACAACAAACTGCTGGTAAAAGTTGCGGCTGCTGGGGCTAGGGCGGCGGGCGCAGAAGTTACTTATGTAGATTTGCGGGATTTGCCGATGCCACTATTTGATGAAGATTTGGAAGCAAAGGAAGGAATGCCAGAAAATGCCCGGAAGTTGAAGGAATTGATGATAGCGCATCAGGGATTTTTGATTGCTTCCCCCGAGTATAACAGTTCAGTTACGCCTGTTTTGAAAAATGCGATCGACTGGGTATCGCGCCCAGCCCCGGGCGAACCGGGATTGGTGGCATTTACTGACAAAGTTGCGGTAATTATGAGCGCTTCCCCTGGCGGATTTGGCGGTATGCGGGGATTGGTGCATTTGCGATCGATCCTGGGTAATATTAACGTGTTGGTACTCCCGGATCAGAAAGCCATTCCCCAAGCTTTTCAAGCATTTAATGCTGACGGTACAATGAAAGATCCCAAACAGCAGGAGTCTGTGGAGAATCTCGGCGCTAAGTTGTCTAATGTGCTGTCGAAATTAATCGCGTGAGGCAATAAATTCATTTTGCCGTAGGGACACAATATAGTTGTGTCCCTAATCTAGTTATACATATACGTAAGTCATGTTGAAAGTCAAATTGTACAGACAAGCATCCTAGGGCGTGTTTTCCAACTACTCAACTCTACGCAATTCCTACTCTGGATTCTGCCATCCTTGATAAGCTGCCACCAAAATATTCACGTATTTATTATCCATCAATTCCTTGAGCGCTTCGATGCCTCCCGATTTCAACACGCCGACGACTCGTTCTTTAAGTTGCGGATCTTTATCAATTTCCTTCACAGCTACGTCGATAATTTCTTGTGTCTTTAGTGGGATATCGCGGGGATAGGAGCGATCGAGAATTTGCAGCAGTTGGATTTCGACGGCTGATTCGGCGAGGGTTTTGGGTTGGGTTTCGTGCAACACTCCAGCTACTTTTGCACCGTCTTGGATTTCCCCCCCGCTCATGTGTCCGATGCCAAAATTGCCACTTTGATTGTAGATATCTCCTTGGCGGTTATTGTCTGTTTTGTTGTTCATAGTTTGATTCTCTGCCATAAAGTTATATGTTTGAGTGATTTGGGTGCCGGAGGATGGATTCCCCATTAACTTAATCATAGCAAGCTTTTTCATGTCTTCATTGCAACGCTTTTCGGCTTCCAGTTCTCCACGAATTCTAGCAGTTTCCAGTTTCGCTTCATAAACTTCTTGAAGCAGGCGTTCGATTTGGCCTTTGTCTGCGGTTTTGGGAACCTGAAGCGTCATCAGCATATCATTGTCTTTGCGTTCCATGCCTTTAATCGAATCAAATGTGATGTCGGGGTACTCCTCCATCAGTTTTTGAAAGGCTTCTATGAATGCCTCTTTATCGATACCATTCCGAAACAGAATCTGCACCACATTCATCATCTTTTTGTAAAGCTTTTCAAAATCTCCCGGCTGGAAAACCCGATCGGGGTCGTGGGGACGGCGTTCACGGTTGCCTTTGCTATTTTCTTTTTCCATAAAAAACACGTACTGACAATCGACACCCGCTAGTTGTGGGTTGCTGTCGATATTCCATGCTTCCAGGCACGCACCTGTCAGGTAGGCGGCGGTAAAATCCGTACCGATGGCGAGGGTTTCAGTGAGGTTGGCATTTTTTAGGTTGGCTCCGTGTAATGTTGCTTGGCTTAAGTCGGCGCGTTTGAGGTTCGCGCCTTCTAGGTTGGCTCCCGTTAAGTTTGCACCGTTGAGGTTTGCTCCTTCGTAGGATTTCTGGTAGCCATTACTGGTGACGAGGAGTTCGCGCACCGCAGATTGTGCCAGGAGGGTGTTGCCGTGACGAGCGCGATCAAGTTTTTTAGTATGTTTCCAGCAAGTGCGGGTGAGAGTGGCATCGCGGAAGTTACAGTTTTTGAGTGTAGCAGCGGTGAAGTTAGCATCAGTGAGGGTAGCGGAGTAGAAGCAAGTGCCGCCGAGGGAACCAAAGGCGATGGCAAACAGGCCCACAATGGCAAATTTTTCGTCCCCTTTCATGGCTCGCGATGCCACGTAGAGGCTGAGAAGGATCACGGCTGCGGCGATGACGATGACGAGGGCTCCTCCTCCATCGACGAAGACGACGACGGCGATGACAACGACGACGGCTCCGCCTCCGACGACGGCGACGGCAACGGTGACGGCGATGGCGACGGCGACGACGACGGCTGCGGCGATGGCGACGGTGATGGATGCGACGATGGCTCCGACGAAGACTCCGATGACGACTCCGGTGAAGACTTCGGCGACGGCTCCGACGAAGACTCCGGTGACGGCTCCGGCGACGAGGGTTATGACTCCAGCGACGAAGACGGCGACGGCGATGACGAATGCGACAGCAACGGCGACGGAGATAGAAATAACTGCCTGAATGGTAAATCCCTGACGGACAATCGCAACAAATATAGTAATTAGGAATATCGCTAGAACAATTTCTACTACCAGTTTTTGTGGCAGGCTCTGAACAGACTCGATCGTAGCCGCTGCCAACAACCCTGGAAAGAACGCCAGTATTCCTGACAAACCCAACATCAGCAATGCTAGCAGCCACTGTAGCGCCACCCAGCGCCGTTGTAGTCCCGCCGTAGCTCCCGCGAAGTTCGTCCCCGTCAGAGTGGCGTGGCTGAAGTTCGCTCCACGGATATCTGCCTGGCTGAAGTCCGCTCCCGACAAATCTTGCTGGACAAACGACTGTCCCCGCAGGCTCACGCGCTTAAAATCTCGCCTGCCTTCTTTGTATTTTTGTAAAATTTGACTCGCTTTCATCGGTGTGCTGTTGTGATTTCCCATGCCCTCTCGATATTGCGACGCCCCCGATGTATTCCATTTTTCTATATCCGATTTTACCTCCGATCCGAAAAATAGAGTTTTTTAAGGGTTTTTGATGTTTTCTATCTTTGCGTATCTCTAACTGTATTTCCGCTCCTCACAAATCGAACAACTCATGTGGTTCATTTCCGATATATTGTGCTGTCGAAATTAATCGCGTGAGGCAATAAATTCATTTTCCAGTAGGGACGCAACAATGTTGTGTCCCAATCTCAGTATCTGTGATTTTGCTGGCTGCATCAAGTGCGATCGCATTCTCAAATTGCTACAATCATAGTTGATTGCCTGTTATCCTCACCCCTAAATTAACATGACATTCACCGGAGATCCAGAATCAGCACCTGTTTTGCCGACAGCCGAAGAAGCAGCGGTTGCCAAAACCAGCAGCCGCGCCTTAGAATCGCACTTAGAAAATCATCCGTCTGGCGAATCCCTCAAATTGATATTAGATGAAAAAGAGGGAAAAACAATTGACATACCGGCCGCCGCGTTGCCGCTGTTATTGGCAATTTTGCAACAAACAAGCAGCGGCAATACTGTTAAGCTGATTTCACTTACTAAAGAACTTCATATTTATCAAGCAGCGGACATTCTGGGAGTTTCCGATAAATATATGCGGGAGTTGCTGGATGCTGGAAAAATCCCTTACAAGACAGTCAGGAACAGTCGCCGGATACGTTACGAAGATTTAATGGACTATAAAAAACAAAGTTACGAAGAAAGCAGTAAAATTATGGATATGCTTGTAGCTGAATCAGAAGCACTCGGTTTGTACCATTAAAACATGGCAACTTTAACTGTTATTTACGATGCCAATGTTTTGTATTCGGCATCTCTTCGTGATTTGTTTGTAGAGTTGGCAACTACCGACATAATTGAGGCACGTTGGACTGAAGAAATTCACGAGGAGTGGATGAGAAATGTACTTATAAACCGTCCCGATCTAAAGTTTGAACAAGTTTCCCGAACCAAAAAGTTGATGAATGCAAATGTTGAAAATTGCTTGGTACAAGACTATGAGGGAATTATACCAGAATTAGAACTTCCGTATCCGGGCGATCGCCATGTCCTGGCTGCGGCAATTCACTCTCGTTCTAAGTTTATTATTACTTTCAATATCCGAGATTTTTCTGAAGAAGTTCTTGCACCTTACGATATTTTAGCGCAGCATCCAGATGATTTTATTTTACACTTGCTTGACCTCAACTGGCAAACAGTATGCAAAGCGGCAGAAAAGCAAAGAATCAGGCTCAAGAATCCGCCAAAAACGCCGGATGAGTATTTGGAAACGCTGGTAGAATTGGGACTGCCGCTGTCAGCAACTCGGATGCGAGAATTGTGTTATGCTGATTAGCCCGATCGCCTAGTAAAAATTTATTTCATAGAGATAATAGCTACTTAAAGCGCTACCACCAATTGTACCAGTATCGCATCACCCGATCGACCTAAAAGAAAACCACCCGATCGCACATTGGCACACATAGGCTAGAACAAGCATAATTTAACCATCGGTCATCGGTCGGTTATACTTGTCACAAACAGTATGGCAGGCGTGGGAGACTCCTCCGTCACACCTGCCATGCAGTTTTATTTAATATTAGACCTATTGCAAAATAATTTTATGCTATAATGAAGGGTTTGGCTTAAGTGGAGCAGATTGCAGGTTAGATCGGCACTTTAAAATTATGAGTTAGCTCTGGGGTCTAACACTCAAAACCTTTAATTGTAACTCGTGATTTTTTTTTCAACAGGTCTAATATGTTCCAGGATAGCGGTCAGTCCATATTTTATGTTCATTAAGATATTCCTGATTTGAAAGGCTTCTCCCGCAACAGTGAGTTTTTTTTCGTTTGTAGCAGCAATTAACGAAAACAACATCTTGAGATACAAATTAAAGCTTGCTCGCGGTCTTGTAAACCCGTAAATTTACTAGATTTCTTTGCCAAAATAACTCAATATTTTAAAAGTCTAAGTAATTCTATTTACGCCCCGCTTAAAGTTAGGTTGGTAAAGGTTATTATTTGTTTCCCTTTCTCGACTTTCTCCACAAGTGGACTGCTCCCAATCCCAAAAAGGCCAAAAATGAGGCGAAGGGGGAGGAGTTCTCCGGTACGGGAGTAGGAGGAGATTCGTTAATTTCTAAGGTCACAAGCCCCTCTCCTGAAATAGTTCCATTTCGGGCTTCGGTTATATTGTCAGTTGGGCGAGCATCGGGTATACTGGGCGGGGGTTGCAGGGGCGAAAAAGCAACTAGATCTGATTCTATCAATCGCTCCGACGATCTATCAATACTCCGGACAGTTTTTTGAGCAGCGATCCAAAGCCTCATTCTACCGTTAATATTTCATACAGCCCGGAACCCATAAACCGCATTATACCGTTGGTGATTGAAAACTGTCCGGACTATTGATCTATGAAACGTCGAAATATAGAGCCTGTATTTTTGGCGATCGCCAAAATTAGTTGACGTGCCATCAGATCGGATGCCTTTTAATATTGTATCTTCATTTTATGCAACTTCATGTAAAATTGGTATTATGGACGATGTATTTTCAGTTTAATGAACCAATACCAGAGGTAAAATCAACATGGTTGAATCTGTCAAATTGAGCAAAAATCAAACCACCACAGCCGACTGGCGATTAACTCCGGGCTACTTGCATGAAGGTAGGTTAGATTTTGAATCAGCACATATTTTGTTAGGGTATTTCTTGGCAGATAGAAATTCTCTAAATCCACCGGGAGAAAAAGAACTATTTGCTGAAGATGGTATTTTTGAATGGGGACACGCCCAGCCGCTAGAAAAAGTCATAAATTCACGGGAAGATGTGGAGTTTCTGCTCAAAAATCCTAATTTGTTACGCAACTGTATAACCATTATCGAACCCTGGGAACACGTAGGCGTTAACACTCTCGGAGAAGATGTTCGGGCTTCCAAAAACGTTGCCTACATTGCTCAAAAAGTTGCCGACATCGACTCAGTATTATTGCCAGTTTGGTCAACGGGAATCATCGATCCAGAAATAATTGTTCCGGCAATTAGCTGCGGTTATGCCGTAGTAGTAGAAGGAGGCGATCCATCGACATACGATGAATCGACTTGGACAAGTCCAGTCTGTCCGCGAGAGGATATGTTTGCATTAGTGGAAAAATTGCTGATTTCGCGATCGCCCACGAGTGCCCCGGCAATATTCATCTGTGTAGGCCACCAACTGGCTGCTGAAGGTAACATAGGACTGATTCGTCGTGCAGTCAAAGAAGTCCTGGGGATGACATCTTTGAATGGCGATCGCTCAGGTATTGCTCTGAGATCGTTGCAAGAGGTTGCAGGGCGCATCGAAGCAATGGGTAAGACTCTTCAAGTTAAAAAACGTGATGGGCGGGTTGTTGCCCAGGGCTGGAACGATCGGCATTTTGCGGTGACGCGCAATGAATCCAAGGAAGTTGGCGATCGCGTGTTGTTGCCCTATCAGTCTCCAGACGGCGATGCCTTAGATATTCCCTGGGAACTCATCCATGCCCACTCTGTAACAGCAGATGCACATGAAGGTGTCATTGACACGACGATTCAATACGAGCATGAAGTATCAATTTCGATGTTTCACTCAGATGAAGTCAACGAAGAAGCTGTACTGTTTGCTAACTGGGCTTACCGAAGTATTCATGACGCCCTTATTCCTTATCGGCATTTGATAGCTGGAAGTCCCCTGTCATGGCTGATACAACTGCCTGATTCTGTGGAAATTCTTTGTTCGACAGCAGCTAATGGCGAAATAGTTACAGAATGTTCGGCTACGTGCATTAACTACAAAGACTTTGAAACCAAAAAAATTCGACGTTCTTTTACTTGCCAGTTCCATCCAGAATTGCTGTCAGATTTGCGTGCGATCGGTAACAGCGAAGCTCCATCATATGCAACTTTGAAGAATGATGATGGCGTCCGCTTATTTGTACGACTACTGTATGCAGGTATGCAAGAGTAATGCTGTTAGCTTGCTGTCTTTTGGGAGATGAAGATGACAATTGAACTGAAACTATAGCCTTTCAAGCGAAAGATGAGGTATGCTGAGTTATGCTACAACCCTTACACCACCAACCTTTTCAGGTCAAGATTCGTCCGCGAATCAATGTGAGAAAGGCTATATCACAGCAACAGATCATCTTTTGAGCGTTCAATCACTTATTTTGAATTGAGCGCTCATCGGATACACTAGGGCGTCGGTACAGTAGAATATTTTGACAAAAAGAACGAAATATGTATTATGTAGGGCGATCGCATGAGGGCGACAGTAGATCGCGATCGCCAACCATTTTTTTGCCCTCATGCAACGCCGGGCCAAGGTCTACATCAACATACATACTATGCCACTTGTGTCAATTTCTTTTACTGAACCGACGCTCTAGATGTTCGCTCAAAACTCCAAAGTATCGATCGACCCCTGCCAGTTTTTCTGCTGGAGCCGATCGCAAATTTTCACTTTTTCATTCGCCAAATATTGCTGAAATTCGGGTTTTTCAATGCCGTTGCGCCAGAAGATCGCAGCATCTTCTCCCGTGTCTGCATAGTATCGCTTTCGCCGTCCTGCTTCCTTAAAGCCAAATTTGTGGTAGAGAGACAGTGCGACTAAATTAGAGGCTCGCACTTCTAAAGTTGCCCTTTCTAACTGTCTGCGGTTTGCCGATTTTAGCAAAGCCCAAAGCAGAGCTTGTCCCAAACCCTGACCTTGAAAGCGCGGATCGATCGCCAAAATGGTAATGTGAGCTTCTTCTAAAATTGCCCACAGACAACCCAAACCGATGAGAATTTGGGGCATTTTTAGGGGTTCTCCCCCCGTACTCACCGGGTTTTGGGAGGTGAAAATATCAACAGACTCAAGTTCGCTGTCCAATTTTGCCGATCGGCAGTCCCCGGTTGCGGATGCCCACAAACCCAGTAAATCGCTATTAGGACTATCTAACTCGCGCCTGTAGCCTTCGATCGTCCAAAGTCCGCCAAAACAGAGGCGATCGAGCTCTACTGCACTGTTGAGGTGTTCGGCGGCGAGATGTTTGATTCCGAGAAAAGGCACAGGGGATTTTAGATTTAATAATTACTCAAAAGCATCAATCTGGGCGCTGATGACCCAATTGCTTGCCGTCAATTGTACACTGGAGAACACAGTAAGGATAGTTATTGCGCGATGGTATTAACTCAATCTATCGAAAAAGTGGAATCTGGACTTCAGTATCTGTCTAAGTCTCAAGAACCCAGGGAAAGTCGATCGCCCAATCAAGAGCTTTTACCGCTGACAGCCAGCGTCAACAGTAAGAATCATTTGGAAATAGGAGGCTGCGACGTAACAGACTTGGTAGAGAAATTTGGCTCGCCACTGTACATCTTAGACGAAGAAACGCTGCGGGCGACCAGCCGCCAGTACCGAGAGGCTTTTAAGCGGTACTATCCGGGCGAATCTCAAGCGATCTATGCTTCTAAGGCTTGGAGTTGTTTGGCTGTTTGCGCGATCGTCGCGGACGAAGGTTTAGGTATAGATGTAGTATCTGCCGGAGAAATTAAGACAGCACTAAAAGCTGGCGTGAATCCCGACAAAATCTATTTTCACGGGAATAACAAATCCCGCGAGGAAATCAAACTAGCTGTCACCAGTGGCTGCACGATCATCGCAGATAATTGGTGGGATTTAGAGAATCTAGCAGAGTTGGCAAAATTGGGTGTCAGTCACAAAGCTGGTGAGCGGATACGAGTTATGGTCAGGTTTACGCCTGGAATTGAGTGTCACACTCACGACTACATTAAAACTGGTCAAATCGACAGTAAATTTGGATTCGATCCCAACTCCCTCAAGGATGTTTTCATTTACCTCAACAAGCAGCCGTCTTTATCCTGCGTCGGATTACACGCTCACATTGGCTCTCAGATTTTTGAAGTGAAACCCCACCACGATTTAGCAGATGTGATCGTTAAGGCTTTCAAAGCAGCAATTGGGCAAGGGTTGAAGCCGACAGAAATTAATATTGGCGGTGGGTTGGGTATTCGCTATACTGAATCCGACGATCCTCCAAGCATAGATGATTGGGCTAAGACAGTCTGCGACGCAATGGTAGCAGCTTGCAACAATAATGAGAAGTTGCCATTACCGAAATTGCTTTGCGAACCGGGTAGATCGCTCGTGGGTTCAGCCTGCGTCACCGCTTATACGGTGGGCGCTAAAAAAGTCATTCCAGGAATCCGGACGTATTTATCGGTGGATGGCGGTATGTCGGACAATCCCCGTCCAATTACCTACCAATCAGTTTATCGAGTCCTCGCAGCCAACAAAATGTCTGCTGAGTTAACGGAAACAGTGACAGTTGCTGGCAAACACTGCGAATCAGGCGATATTCTGATAAAAGATGCTAAGTTGCCAGAGTGTCAGTCGGGAGATATTCTCGTCGTTACGGCTACAGGGGCATACAATTACAGCATGGCTTCTAACTACAACCGAGTCCCCAGACCGGCAGCGGTTTTGGTGAAAGATGGGAAAGTTGACACGATCGTAGAGCGGGAAACTGACGAGGATTTGCTGAGGTTCGATCGCCTTCCTGAAAGACTCGGAACTAAAAAGTAAGAAGTAAAACATAAAAAGTAAAAAGTAAGATGATTCATTGGGATTTCTTGATGATTGTTTTTAAACTTTTTACTTTTGGCTTGTTCAGTCACGCGATTGGAATAACAACTGTTCATGGTTCACGGGTTCGAGTGCATCATAGTTCGCGGTTCACAGGCGGTAAGGTTCGATGAACCATGAACAATCAACAATCTGGCTATGACTTTGGCCTCATTCAGTCCTTATTGATTCAGGCGATCGATATTGGACTGGTATTTGCCCTTGCGTATTTGGTGCTCGTCATTGTCGGGGAGCGCCGGACGCTTTGGATGGTACGGGGATTTATTATTTTGATGCTGGCGGCGGCGGTGAGTAACTGGGCTGGATTGAGGCTGTTGCACGTGGCGCTCAACAGCTTGGTAACGGGTTCTGCTGTGGCAATGGCGGTAATATTACAGTCGGAGTTTCGCCGATTTCTGGAACAATTGGGTCGGGGGGAAATTATACAACTGTTTGGACGCGATCGCCGACCAACTCCAGAACCAGACAGCGTAATAGATGAAATTGTGGACGCAGTAAAAGAACTTTCGCAAAACCGCACGGGCGCTTTATTAATTGTAGAAACAGATTCTCCGATCGACGATCGGGATTTTTCAGTTCCGGGAGTGAAGCTAAATGCGGAAGTCTCTAAGGAATTGTTGCAAACTATCTTTCAGCCGCAAACTTTGCTGCACGATGGGGCTGTTTTGATTCGGGCTTCGCGGATCGTGTCGGCTGGGGTAATTTTGCCTTTGTCGGATCGCAGCGCCTCGCGGCAGTTGGGAACCCGCCACCGGGCAGCGATGGGGATTACGGAACGGGTGCAAGCTTGCGTGTGCGTCGTGGTGTCGGAGGAAACGGGTTCGATTTCTCTGGCGCAGATGGGAACTTTAAATCGACCTTTGACTAGCAGCAAACTTAAGGAATTGCTGGAAGCAAAGCTGTTTCCGTCGGATGGAGAAAGAGTGGTGACTCCAATTCCCATCGGCAGTCTCGGACGGCAGATAGGATTGAAGGGAGTGACACTGTTAAAACGGATACTGCGCCGTTAGTCTGGTAATCGGGAGAAACCATGAGTCAAGGAATTTGCTTGGAAAAGTTGCCTGCTGATCTAAAACTAGAATTACTGCCTAAGCACATAGCAGTGATTATGGACGGGAACGGGCGCTGGGCTAAGAATAAGGGGTTGCCGCGGATTGCGGGACACCGCCGAGGGGCTAGCGCTCTCAAAGAACTGCTGCGCTGCTGCAAAGATTGGGGGATTCCAGCTTTAACGGCCTATGCTTTTTCGACGGAGAATTGGGGGCGGCCGGCTGGGGAGGTGGACTTTTTGATGAGTTTGTTTGAGGGCAAGCTGCGGCAAGAATTGCGGGAGATGGTGGACGAGGACGTGCAAATTCAATTTATGGGGGATTTGCTGGCTTTGCCGAAGTCTTTGCAGGCGGAAATCGAGCGTTCTGTTACCGCAACTCAGCACAATCAGGGGATTCTGTTTCGGGTGGCGACGAATTACGGTGGCCGCCAGGAGATTGTACAAGCTTGTCGGGCGATCGCCACTCAAGTACAAGAGGGCAAGTTGCAGCCAGAGGAGATTGATGAGGTTTTATTTAAACGCTATTTGTATACTGCTGATGTTTGCGATCCGGATTTGCTGATTCGGACGAGCGGGGAAATGCGGCTGAGCAATTTTCTGCTGTGGCAAATGGCTTATTCGGAAATTTACATTACTGAGACGCTGTGGCCGGATTTCGATCGATCGGAATTTCACCGCGCTTTGTCTGATTATCAGCAGCGCAGCCGCCGATTTGGCAAAGTCTAACGATTTTGGATTTTGGATTTTAGATTAATTTTTCAGTTTGCAATTAGGTATTGATTCTGAAGTATATTCATCAATCTAAAATCTAAAAACGATTTTGGAATTTTGGATTTTGGATTTTAGATTAATTTTTCAGTTTGCAATTAGGTATTGATTCTGAAGTATATTCATCAATCTAAAATCTAAAATCGCAAATCTAAAATCTAATTAGGGGCCTGAGAAAACGGCATCTTCAATGTCGTGACGCGAGAGGGAGTATTTGAAGGCTCGCTGAATGTCTTGGCCGTCGGCTCCGGCGTCAATATAGCGGACAGTGAGTTGGTCGATATCGAGGGAGAGTTCTGCTTTCCAGGTAGGTCGATCGATCTGCCAGCAGTGGAGTTCTCGCCGATCTTGCTGGCAGCCGCGGCTTTTTAGCCACTGCTCGATTTCTGGCAGTGGATGGCTATACAAAGGAGTGTCAGCGGAAGGAAGAGTCATAGGATTTTAGATTTTAGATTTTAGATTTTAGATGGGGGGATTCGGGGATTTGGGAATTGGGGATTTGAGGGTTTAATTGCCGCGAATTAAGCCGATCGCGATCGCCAGTACCAAGCATCCGACTAAAGTAGCCCCCATGATAAATAGAGCGAATATTTCGCCGGGGGACAGAGGGCGATCCGTGGGATCTAGGTAAGCCGAGTTAGAAGTTTTTTTACTCGATCCCGAAACCGGAGTGTTGAAGCCCGGGGGCGACTGAATCACGTTCAGGCGAGAATAACCTATTTTGAGATCGTAGGCGAGGCGGCGTTCTGGGTTGCTGAGGGTAGCGTAGGCGTTATTGAGCTGTTGAAATTTGGCGGTGGCGACTGCGGGTGGCAAGTCGGTAGTATCGGGATGGTAGAGTTTGCTCAGTTCCCGGTACGATCGCCGAATTTCGATCGCGGAGGCTGAAGGATGCAGCCCTAACAAGCCGTAATGACTGGAACCCAAGGGGGTTTTTCCTGGTGTTTTCTGACTTTTGTTTTTCGCAGTTGCCTCGTTTCCTGCCACCGAAGCCCCTCTCTGCCGATTGTTGATAATATTTGATTATTTTACCCCAGAGTTGAGTGTAGTGCCACTGTCTGCCAGATCGAGGGGTTGAGTGCGGGCGATCGGCTCTACTTCCTATCGATAGGTCGTTTTAAGCGTTTATTGTTTAAAGCCTCTCCTCTTTTCAATGCAAAAGATTTAAGTAGTGCCGAGAGCAAAAAGATACAGGCGAAGAATGCTACTAACTGAAACCCAAGCAACAAAGCTGTTTTAGGGTGCAAATGATATTTTTGACTTGTGAGTTGGTCGTAAATCAGGACTAATGGCGAGCCTACTACCCCAAATAGCCCCAGATAGTATCCATAGTCACCTATACGCCAAAGCAATCCCAAGAACCAACTTTGCTTGCGTAGTTTTTCATATTCAGGATAATCCAGTGACATAAAAAATCGATTTTTCCTACCTCATTACTTTAAACTAGGAATCGCTTTCTCGCAAATTCCGTACATCTTCAACAGTCAGCCCTGTAGTTTGGCTGATGGTTTCATCATCTAGGCGTGAAAGCCGATTTCGCCATAACCTTTTCTCAACACTGCGGATATTTTCTGCATATCTCAGTTGCTCCAAGTAAAGCAGCAAATACTTCAACTCATCATCAGTCTCATCCCCTTCAAAAGGGTTTACTCGTACTAGATTACCATAGCTGCGCTCCCACTTTTGAGGCGTATCATCCACTGCAACGATCGACTCTAGACGATACCCTTTGCGCTTGACTTTTTTAATATTTTTGCGATTGTAATATTCAAACCACTCAAGATCGTAGGCAATTGTGCAGCGATCGCTTGCCCACACAAACGATAAACTTTGGGGATCTTCAAAGATGGCTGAGACAATTGCGCTCGCATAAGACGGCGTTGAAGATGTCCAGACTGCAACCTCAAACCAGTCTAGGCAATTTTTCAAAAAGACATCAAGAAACGGTCGTTTGTAAATGTAATATGGCTCCACTAAAAAGTCAGCTTGCCGAGGGAGAGATGCTTCGGTAGCATAAATTAAAGTTTCATCAAGATCCAGAATCAATAATTTTTTGCTAAAATCCACAATCAAAAATCCTTCATCACTAAATCTAGCTCGACTCCCTGTGCCCAATTACTTTAAACTATGAATCTCCCCGCAAATTTTGCACTTCCTCAACGCTAAGCCCAGTAACTTGGGCGATTGCGCCATTATCTAGCTGTGAGAGTAATTGTTGGGCGATCGCCAGCTTTTCTTCTCGCTTTCCTTGTTCTATGCCTTGTTCTATGCCTTGTTCTATGCCTTGTTTTATGCCTTGTTTTATGCCTTCGTTAAGCGACTTAATAATCGCTCCCTGTTGGTCATAAATAAACTGTTCTCTTTTGTCTAAATCTGCCACTTCTTCTCTGCTCAAACTCGCTTGACTCGCAATATTAAAAGCTTCATGTATTTCTGGTATACTATCCATTGTTTCTGGAACCGATGTCAAAGTTCTGGCATTTTTCATGAAATAAATCCATTTGTCTGCTAAAGTTTCAAGTTCCTCCTCTCCTTTGATAAATTTCGGCAATTCTACAAATACTAAATCTAGCTCATTTTCGGGATATGTAAAGTTTTTATTGACTTCTTTTAACACAAATCTCGAAATAAATTCTGCATTCTCAGGAAACATCTCAAAGTCAGTAATTGTCAAAGCAATTACTGGCTTCAATAGTCGATAGCCTTGGGCTGCTTCCAATTGAAAAGCATAGGTTTTAGCTGCATTGTAAAAAACCCGCTTGCCAAAAGACTGGACGTTGAGCACTTGCATTTCAATAATTACTAAAGTGCCGTCGATCAGTTTGGCTTTCACATCGAGATAACTATCTTTTAAGCCTTCTAGTTTGGGAGGCAGATTCGGGTTAATAATTTCTAAGTCTTCGATAGTGGAATTGCCTTCATAAATTAAGGCGTTGAGAAAGCTAATTAGAATCTCTTTGCTTTGTGAGGAGCCGAAGATTTTTTTGAAGGCGTAATCGGTTTTCGGGTTGATAAATATCATAGTAGTCAGATTTAGTTTTAAGGTTATCGGTTTGGTGGCGAAGCAACAGGATTTGAGAGCGGTCAAACGGCAGATTTTGTTTCAGGTAATGGCTTGACATTTTCTGGCAAATGTGAGTTGCCGATCGCCAGCACGGGCTCATCGTCCCTGTGTTCGTTATCGATCGGCAGTTGGCAAGAAATCAATTCTGTGACGATCCGATCGCCCAAAACATCTTCCCAATCCTGCAACTGTTCCCTGGCTTTGATCGGCTCGTTGACAGCTACATCTACGCCCATTTGTTGGAGGTTGAGGCTGTGGGCTGTCGATCGACGATTGACAAACTCCACCAGCCAAACGCTCAATCCGACTGCGGCCATCAAAGGCAACACAATCCGGTAATCGCGGGTTAATTCAAACATCAATAGAATGGCTGTCAGCGGTGCTCTAGCGCTACCTGCGAGGACGGCGGCCATACCCACCATTGCGTAGGCGGCAGGGCCTGCGACTCGATCGCTCAATGCCGGGATCATTTCCAAAAAGATGCCGTAAGCCGAACCCAAGGAAGCTCCCAAAAACATCGCCGGGGCGAAGATACCACCCACTAAACCGCTACCAAGGCTGATAGCTGTCACCGCCAGTTTGACGAATAGCAGCAACAGCAGCAAAGACAAGGAAAATTTGACATCTTGGAGCATTGCTTGGACTGTTTCGTAGCCCACACCCAAAATTTGAGGCAATTGCAGGGCGACTAAACCGACGATCGCACCGCCGATGACGGGATGAAGCGGCCGGGGCAGTCGTCCGAGCCAAGTAAATCCTCGGGTTTTTCCTTGAAAACAGCGATCGGCCAATTGAATTGCTTCTGTATAAGCTAGGGAAACTCCGCTCGCCAAAAGTCCCAATCCTATGTACAGCGGCAGTTCTAGCGGGCTGCGGACATCATAGACAGGCAAAGCAAAGGCAGGCTGAGCGCCCAAACAAATTTGAGCTATCAGCGCCGAAACTACGGCGGAGAGCAAGACAACGCTGACTGAGGAAGTGGCAAAAGTGCTGCCGAGCACGACTTCTAAGGCAAAAAAGACTCCGGCGATGGGAGAGTTAAACCCCGCGGATAAACCTGCTGCTGCTCCCGCGCCGAGGAGCAAGCGCTGCCGTTCTGGGGAAAGCTGCAAGATTTGAGCTAGCAACATTCCGAAGTTGGCGCCGATTTCCACGCTGGGGGCTTCCGGGCCGAGGGAGGCGCCGGTGCCCAGGGATACTGAGGCGGCCACCATTTTGGTGATGGGTTTGAGCGGGGAGAGTTCTTGCAGCCCCCGCGTCGCGGCAATTAAGGATGACATATTCGGGCCAAAATCGCGAAACCGCCACCGCATCAGCCCGATGATGACTCCGCCGAGGGTGGGAATGCACGCTAGAGTCCAAGATCCCGAAGAGGCGATCGCCCCCATAAAGTCTTCCAGCATCAGGCTGTGGATCAAGTGGATCAGGTAGTGAAATGTGACGACGCCTGCGCCAGTAACTCCCCCGATCACTAGGGAGAGGACGAGCAGGAGGGTTTCTGGGTTCGGATGCAGGCGGCTGAACAGCGGGCTGAGGCGGGAGGAATGGGGAGTTTCTGCGGTTGGGCCGGGCGGCAGCAGCTCCACAGGATGGGTGGCTTTCATTTAGCGGTTCATTCTTCTGTGAGAAGTTAGATAAATATTACATTTTATTTCTTATTTTCATTTTGAGTGATTTCATGGGAATTGACAAGTTAATTAAGGCGTATTTTATGGCAGATTTTTGGGGCTGGCGGCTGGGATGGAATGACCGCTTCTGAGGGTGAGTGAATTTTAGCTGATAATTGTATGCTCAGTTACATTGAAACTTAGATAAACTGAGTGATAATCCTAACTAACTATATCTATAGTCTTATAGTTTCGGGCGAAAGTTTGTAGTGAGGACTTCAGCCCTCGGGGAATAGGACTAAAGTCCTCACTACAAACCTAATTTGAGATTTGAGATTAAACAAAAAATCTCAAATCGAAAGTTTGTAGTGAGGACTTCAGTCCTCAGGGAATAGGACTAAAGTCCTCACTACAAACCTGTTTGATGGTGGCTGTTCGATCGCAACTATAGCAATTGCCACAACGGTGAGGACATAAATAACCTCATGAATAGAACCGATATCCGTCAAGGATAAATGGTTTAATTGCCGTACTGTGCAACTTTCAACTATCAACTCTATAGGGCCCGCACTCTTGGCAGGGCCCCTACAACTGTCAACTGTCAACTGTCAACTGTCAACTGCTATCATATCGGTTGTTGCGCGGCCGGGATTCTGGGTTTGGGTTTGGCGATCGACATTAGCGGATCGCCGATGGTGGCGACTTTCCAGGGCGGGGATTCTAGCTGGCGGGCTGCGATCAAAAAGGGTGCCCCTCGTTTTAGGCGATCGACCATTATTTTAGGTGGAATAAATGCAGATAACAAAGGTTCGTTGACGCTGCCGACATAGGCGTAAGCACCATTTTGCAACCACCTGCCAGCAACGGTATTTGCATCATCTGGATCTGCTGCTGACCAACTGTGAATCATGTGGATTGCTGCGGGAAATTTCAGTTTTGGTATATCCTCAACCACGGCGTCACCGTTACCGACTTGGAATGATTTGGGATAGCCTTTGGAATTAATTAATATTAAGTCAAATGTCCACGGTTTGGATGCTACTAAACTCCGCCACAATTGAAGGGTAGACTCGGGTTTTTGCACTAATTCGACATTCAAACCTATGCTTTTTAGTCCGCTAGCTGCTGACTCCATTTCATATTTTCCCCAATTTCCTTCTTTTGGGTAACTGTCATACAGCATAGCTGTTTCGCTGTCGAGAAATATGGCGCACATGGCTTGATAGATCGATCGCACTTGGGAACCGTAAATCCAGCCAGTGGCGGCCCAACGTTCGCCATTGGGATGCCGTCCCAAACCGTCGGTAACAGCTAATTGTTCGTCTTGCTTTTGCGGAGATTGATATTTTACTGCTAGTTGGCGTACAATCGCGATCGAGTCGATCGCATCTCCGAGTTGAGAGTAAAAATATCCGGTAGATTCGACAGCTTTAGTAACTGCTGTTTGCAGAGTTTTCCACTGTGCAGTATTAAGGTTATCATTGGGTTTTCCGAAGTTGCCTTCGAGAAATACTAAAGGTTGGCCGCGGGCCGCTGCTAAGGCAACTGCGGCTAAACGTGCTGAGTCATTTTCTGATGTGATTACTACTCCTGGCGGTTCCCAGCCGAGTTCCGTCCATTTTGCTTTTAAGGTTTCACGATCCGTGGCATTCCAGGCTGCTGCCGTTGCCTTCAGCATTAATTGTTGGAGTTTTTGACCTTTTGGCATCTCCTGTTTGATGCTTGGTAAACGGAGGATTTCGGCGGGTTGGAAGCGCTGCAAAAACATCGGCGCATATTTCTTATCTTCCATCAGAATTGGCCAGCGTCCCTTGAGATTCCACTTTTGGATTGCGGCTAAGAATGTGGCTTCGTCGGGGACTAAAACTATGCGGTTGACTGTTGGGATGTTCTCGCGGATCAGGCCGACTCGCAGGCCTATTTGCACTGGCCAGGGTTCTTGTTTGGCTGAGGCGGGGAGTTGAAAAGGTTTTTTGAGAAGGCGATCGCACCCGATGCCGATTGTTGCTAGGATGGAAATAAGGGCGATCGCTAGCAATTGAAGTTTTAACTGTTTTTTCATGAGGGAAGGGAAGAGCAGTAAAAAACTCTATCGCCAACACTATAATTTATAAGTATATTTTTATACTAATACCGGATTTTCGAGGCATGACACAAAGAAAGATTGTAAGTGCGATCGGGATGGCGACTGTTTGGGCGATCGGCTTAGCAACTACAGGTTTAATAATTTTCGCAGCCAATGGTTCGTCAGTCAAGCATCAAATCCGACAATTGCTTGTAGCGAGGGAATGCCGGGGGTGCAATCTTTCCGGGGCCAATTTGAGTGCAGTTTTTCTCGAAGGCGTCAATTTAGAAAAAGCCAACCTAAAAGATGCCAATTTATGGAGTTCCCATTTAGTAAATGCTAACTTGAAACAAGCAAATTTGGCTGGTGTTTACCTGATAAGCAGCAATTTGGTAGGGGCTAATCTGGAAGCAACCAATCTGGAAAGTGCTTGGTTGGAGGATGCTTATTTGGGAGGTGGTAAGTTAAAAAATGCTAATTTTAAAGGTGCTTTTATGAAAGGTATTTTTCTAGTTAATGCTGACTTGGAAGGAGCGAATTTGGAGGGGGCAAATCTGTGGATGGCGAATCTGGAAGGTGCTAATTTGCAGGGTGCTAATTTGAGAAATGCTTTGCTGTTGGAGACAAATTTGACCGGGGCGAATTTAAAGGGCGCGGTGATGCCTGACGGCACGCCGCACGAATGAAAGTCTGTTGTAGGGTGCCTCGCCACCAACCGTTCCAAAGAGCGATCGACCATCTATGAGCGACGCACCAGAGTGGTAAAGTTGTAGGGTGCGTCGCCGCCAACCATTCCCAAGAGCGATCGACCATCTATGAGCGACGCACCAGAAAGTCGATCGATTGAGAGGCGATAATTGACACTTGTCAGTTACCAATTACAATCTAATATTGCATTCTTTACCTTTACTTCCCTTTTTTGATAAAGGCATCACGGACGGAATAGCATATCTTCTGGTTTGTACTTGAGTTTGAGTTTGTCTCCACTTACTTCTATAGCTGTAGAGAACTTAATGTATCTGCGATCGGGAATTGTGAACAGGCGATCGCTACCTCCTGCTAGAGATTTAACAAATTCTTGCACAGTTTGATTTTTATTAGATGGGCGGCGGTAGAATGTTTCCAGCCGCCGCCACAGTTTCGGAAAAATTGGCGGTAATTCGGCAAGATTCACGGGCGGTTTGATGGTAACTCCTTTGTTAGAAACATCGTTTGACCAAATTCCTTTATCTGCTTTTCTAGCAGCCTTCACAGCTTCAGTCATGACATCCCGCAGTTCTTGATAGAGGGTTTCATAGAACATGGGATAAACCCATCCTTCTGCAAGGAGTTGGTAATTGATACTTTGCTGGAGTAAATCGGACTCCAAGAAAATAGGCGTACCATCTGCTTCAGGAGAATCGCCCGCAAACGCAAAACAAACAGGCCTGCCATTTTTGTCAGCCTGGCCGGACAAGATATATCCCGGCAATCCGTTTTTATTGCCACCCAATAGTTCAATATTGCGGGCGGTAGCATCCGATGAAAAAGGTTTTTTTGCTGCTTTTTCCAGGGCGTCAACTGCTTCATATCGAAGTTGGACTTCTCCTCCTGGTTTAATATCCACTCGTCCTTCGAGTTGGTCAAATAGGGTATCATCATCTGCGAGAAATCTTACAGAGTCACCATCTGGGAAACCGCTGGTAGGATTGAAGACACCTTTAATAGTGATAAATGACACGATTCAAACCTCCCGATCGCTACTTGTATTGCAGGGACTTTACTATGATACACCAGAGGCAGCTTCGATTAATGCACGTTCGATCGCGATCGCTCCGAAATTCGGGTTAAATATTTATTCGTTCGATCGGCGATCGAAATCGCTTTGTAATCCGCCTTAACTCAAAGAATACACCACCCCGATCGCCCTGCCGGTGAGAAAAAGTGACATGGTTTTGTAAAGGTTTGTAAAGGTGTCAATTGTTGAATTAGGGGAAAGGGCGATCGCACTTGCAACCTTGAATACAGATCCGATCGATTTGGAATGCGAATAAACTTAATCGAGCTGATGTCGGAAATAGACTTGAACTCAAAATCAGATATCTCGGCTGTTCGCTCCAACGCAGTGTTCGATCGCTTGTTAGGCGATGCTTCTTGTTTAGGGTAGCTTGTGAAAGTTAAAGGACATTTGAAAAAAAACGGATTCCTGGAGCAAACATATACTCGCCCCCCCTTGCCACTACCCACCCACCTGGATTTGGCAGGTCAAATTTGTTAGTGCCATTTACCAAAGGAATTTTAGTATTACGTGCAGCACTGAGGATCGGATCTACGCCTCCATTAGCATGGGGCTTATTTGCCTCATTTACCCAGTCATTCATTAAAAACTCGAACTGGTTAACAATTGATGTTTGGAACGCCACGAACAAAAGACCTCTCTCATCTTGAGGTTTATCTCCTATTTCTTGACCAAAGGTAATACCGCGTCGAAGGAGTAACTTCTGAAAAGTTCGCTCCTTTATACCAAGATCTCTTACATCATCATCCCTCGGATTTACCTTGCGAATGTGTGCTGCGAAAGGACAGATTAGTCCACTTGGATCGGGTAGGTTGAGCGGATATGGATCGTTCGGTAGCGATACAGTCGTTGCTTCAGTAAAGGTGAAATAGTTCTCACCTAATTCTTGTTCTCCACGGTCAACATTGGGATCGCGCATTATCGGCCATCCAGATGCCCATCGACCGACAAGCAACGCACCAAGTCGCTCTGGAGAAAGGTCTGGATCGAAACCATTTTGACGTAGAGTTTCAGATGCTTCAGCAAGGAATGTATGAAACCCCTGCACGTTCTGAGATAATCTCCGATAGACTAAGAACGAGCCATTTACTGCCCAAGCAGGTCCAGGAGGATCAGAATTTGGACGACTCGATTCTGGTTTATCTTTAAGCTGTCTCAAGTAGCCAAACAAAAAATGACCTGGCCATACTAGAGGACGACCAGGTGCAGCAAATCTACTACGGTAGATATCGAATGCTGAATCTTCTGGCCATGTTCGTGGTTCGATAAAATCATCTGGTGCAATGGATTTGCGCCCTCTAATTGCTGGATGCGAAATGCCATCCTTGAAACCGAAGTGTTCATGCCCAGCCAGTGCACCAGGTCGAACTCGACCTCGATCGACATGAATTCGCTGTAGTCCCTGCTGTTGTGCTGAAGTGATGAGTTCCTCTTCAGCTCTCACCGCCCAATCAAGATTATCAGTTGCGATAATAAGAAGTACATCTGGACGACGAGAACCAGCCCCAAACATCCAAGTTTCTGGTGCTCCTGGTTTACCACTGCCCCGAGGCGGGTCGCCAATGGAGGCTGCTCTCTCTTCAAGTCCTAGTTTAAAAGCTTTATCGTCGAAATCCTCAATATCTGGTACGCCGAGTTTCGCAAGTCCTTGTGCTGAAATTGCACAGTTGAGAAACAAGAAGTCAAGATTGTCGGGTTCGTACCCTAACTTCAAGCGCATCGCCTTCCACATACTGTGAGCAGCAAGAACCTCTCTGGCAGTCCACAGTCGTGGAGCGAGTGACTTGAGCCACAGTCGTGCTGGCTCTGGATCGACAATTTGAAGGAACAAGAAGTGTTGGCTATCCTTCTTGAAGCCTGGCAGGACATTGCCTTGGATGTCATCAAGATCTAAGACTGGCTCTTCCAACATTACATCTCTCCTCGTGTTCTATTTGTGGTCATGCGGCTAGACATACTACTAAGCGCAGTTACTACACTTGAAGGAGTTACAGCCACAGGAGTTGGTAATGGAAATGGGCGTATACCAGTGCAACCGATCGCTCGGGGCAACGGAATTGGTTGGGGGTCACTTACCAAAACTCCGACACGCACATTGATACGAGCTGCAATCTGGGCACCAAATTCGATTTGCTCGCCACCAATCTTGATATCTGAAACTGTGTAGCCCTTGCTCTCAGGTACTGAGTACACAGCACGAACTATATAGGATTTATTTGGATCGGCATCCTGTGAACCTCGTAACACTTTCCAGAATGCATCGGCTGGAGTTGCATCAGGAGTTTCCCAACCGCTCCAATCAACATCACTCATATACAATCCAACTGGATTCTCAATGGTAATGAAGCGGTTTTCCCCCGAAAACTGATTGATGGCATCTCCAATACTCGGATCGCTCTGACGTGCTTCATCACCGTACCGGGCACATTTAATCAGTCCTTGTGCATCTGTAATGGGATTACCAAGACCATTAATTCGCAAAATACAAGACCGCGACACAATGTTCACCTGGGCACCAAGCGTGTTGTTCGGTTGCTGCATATGTACAGCAAATTCGTTGTTGTAACGGTTGTACCAGTCGTATTTACCACGGCTGTCAACTAAATCATCAATCGAGATTGATTGAATTCCAGTAATCTCCCGATAGACATCTACTAATAGATCGCGTGATTCCTCTGAAGTATAGAACATGAAATTGTAATATTCTGGAGGCTCACTCGTGAAGATAACTTCTGTAATCTTGTTGTCGCTGTTACGTTTGACACCCCATTCGCAATATTCATCTTGAATTCGGGTAATAACGGATGAACCATCCTGGAGATTCAAACGTTGCCGTCGATCTAGATAGGTAAATTTCTCATTTGTGTTGTTGAATTGCTCATCAAAGCTTGTCGGGAGTGCTGACCAAATAACATTCTTCAGTTCCGAAGAGGACAGGATAGGCATTGATGCTGGATTATATACGCGTAAATCACTGTCGGAACGCCCCCATCCTTGCAATTCTTCTAGCGCATCACCATAGAGATTGCTTTCATACTGCTCATTGATAAAGGCACTCCATAAGTCTTTTAGTCCAGAAACACGCTCAAAATCAGTCAATTTTGCGGTTGGCTCAAATACCCACATTTTCAATGCTCCTTTAGATACCTTAAACAAGACAAATTACACTTTTTACTCTGCCTTAACTCAAAGAATAAACCAGCTCGATCGCCCTGTCGGTGAGAAAAAGTGACAACCTTTTGTAAACTTGCGTAAATTCCCCGATCGCCCTGCCGGTGAGAAAAAGTGACCATTGTAAAATTCTGTAAATGGGTAAATTGTTGAATTAGGGAAAGGGCGATCGCACTCTTCACCTTCATTTCCCGTTATTTGATGAGGAGATGAAGGAGTGACGAAGTGCGATCGGCTTACTATTCAAACACTTTTAAAACTTTAGACAACCCCTAAGATATCTTGTAGAACAGGATTTCCAGATCGCCCTAGATAGTTTTAACAGGTGGTGTCTACTTACAGCAGACCCCAGTCTACAAAAAGGTCGCGAGGATCGTAAAGACGCAAAAGTCTGACCAATTCTTTCAAATCCTCCATTGTGGTTGGGCAAACACATCCAGCACTACCTGGTGAATGTCTTTCGTTCCAATCAACATGAAAGCCGAAGGCATCGCGATCGTCAATCTGGGTGAAATGTTTAATTAGAGGAACAAAGACTGGGCCAATCCCATCATTTTGATGAAAGTGAGCAACATCGTAATTGTCCTTGCCACTCGCCCAATCAATATCCCCGATGACGTAGCGTCCTTGAGGAATTGGCTCTAAACTGCCTGCATCACTATCTTCAGGAAGATTAAAATTCTGTTGTGTGTCACTAATACCTGAAACAACAGAAAGCGAGTTAAGAATGTTTCCCTGAGAACTGATAAAGTCTAGTGACAACCACTCCAGCCCGTCGGAATTTACGTCATTGGTGCGAGTCAGACGGCAATAAACCCGTTCTAACATTGGTTCAGGCAAACGTTTGCGTGACTTAGCAAGTGCAGCAGCAAGTGTTGCTTTTGTTTTGGGACCGAAAATCCCGTCAAGCTTGAGATTATTCTCACCTTGGAACCGTGCAACAACTTCTTTAGTGACAGCAGTATAGCTATTCGGCTGACTGTCAAGTTTGAGAAAACCGCGTTCTGCTAATGCACAATTAAGGATGTAGCAATCTTCGCCGGCAAATCCTTCCTTTAGGGTACGGGTAATCTTCAGGGGAAGTTCTGGTGGCTGATAGGGTTTTTGCAGAGGGGTAACAGCATTATCGGACGGAGTAATTTCGATATCATCACCTGGCCATCCATCCCGTCGGAATAAGGCTTCTTCTTTATTGCGACGAATTACCAATCCTGGTAGCACTTTCCCAGCGCCATGAATCCAGCGATCGAATTCACGGGCGGCTCCCTCGTAGTCTTTCCCGTTGAGCTTACGCAGAAGTGTTGATTTTTTTAAGGCTCCCGATCCGAAATTAAACGTGAACGAAACGAGTGCATCAAACATACCTTGTTTGAGAGAAACTTTGCACAGGTCATTCACTGCTGCTGCCTTCTGTTCCACTTCCAAATTTAACCAGCGTGAAGCGTCAGCCTCAGTAATGACATCACCTTGTTTTACAGCCCTATTTTTATCAATGTGATGAATTGATCCATAACCAATTGTCCATACCCCGACTGGATCAATATAAGCTCCAATTCTTCCATCAGCCAGTTTGCGATGTAGACCTTCTGACTCTTTGATGAGGTTTAAGCAGTCTTGACTTGGTTGCATATTTATAATTATTTCTCCTTTTTATCTTTCCCAATCAAAACCCAAACCATATCGCCCTGCCGGTGAGAAAAAGTGACAACCTTTTGTAAACTTACGTAAATTTCCTTAAAGACTGCTAGCAGTCAATCGATTTTAGATGTTAAATTTTAGATAATGGAATTAGCCTCACCGCCCGTACCGGGGGCTTGTAACCCTATTGCTTTCGGTCAATTGTGTAAATTTGTTTAGATTTCCTGAAAAGCAACTCGCACTTATGAAACATCAGTAATTTACTGAATAGGTCAAAATGGCAAGCTATGAAAGGACAAGAGGCGATCGCCCTAATCGATAATCTGTTACAATCTCTTAACAAAAAGCAAAAACTCACTGACATTCAATCCCGCGTCTTTCTGGAAACTTGGGAAGGAGATTCTTATCAAGAAATAGCCGATCGCCACAAATACGAACACGACTATATCAAACAAGTCGGTTCGCATTTGTGGCGCAATCTCTCTCAAATTCTTGGCGAAAAAGTCTCAAAGCAAAATCTGCAAGCAGTCTTGCGCCACTACCAGGATTGCAGTGCGGGCATCCAAGATTGGGGAGAAGCGATCGATGTTTCCTATTTTTACAACCGCTTGCAGGAATTAGAAACATTAGAAACTTGGATTAGCAGCAATTCTACTCGTGCGATCGGTATTTTTGGACTTGGCGGCATTGGCAAAACTTCTCTGTCTGTCAAACTCGCCCAGCAAATTCAATCTCAATTTGAATTTGTTATCTGGCGGAGTTTGCAGCAAGCACCGACATTAGATGTTATCGTCAGCAATATTTTACCAATTTTAACTAATTCATCAGCAACAAATAATTCTATTCTCGCTCTCATGGAACAGTTGCGCCACAAACGCTGCTTGTTAATTTTCGACAATCTGGAGTCGATTTTGCAAGCAGGAAATCGCAGCGGACAATACCAACAAGGTTATGAAGATTACCGACAGTTATTTGCACGCATTGCTGACGAATCTCACCAAAGTTGTCTGATTTTAACCGGACGAGAACAACCGAGCGGGTTTGCTGTGCGATCGGGCGAAAATTCACCCGTGCGATCGCTCAAACTCTTCGGACTTTCACCGCCTGTATGCCAGAAAATCCTCGCGGACAAAGGATTAAAAGCAACGCTATTGCAGTGTCAAGCTCTTGTCAACTACTTTGGCGGCAATCCCCTTGCTCTCAAACTTGCTGCAACGACTATTCAAACACTTTTTGGCGGTGATATTCAGGCATTTTTAGTGCAAGGAAATACTGTTTTTAGCGATTTGTGGGATTTGCTCGATCGCCAATTCGATCGCTTGTCTCCCCTGCAACAACAAATCATGTACTGGATCGCCATTAATCAAGAAGGAGCGACCCCTGCGAAGTTAAAATCGGAAATTTTGCCCCAAGTTTCGGGACGGCAACTGATGGAAGCGTTAGAGGCGCTGGCTGAACGATCGCTAATTTTCGATGAGCGATCGCTTAATTATACCGCATCCAGCAGTTTAATGCTACAACCTGCGATCGCCGAGTATGTCAGAGAACGATTGCTCGAACGAAACTGTCGATCGAGCAATATCTAACTTTTAATAAATCCCCGGAATTAGTTTTTTTACTCGCTGGCGGTATTCTGAATAGTCGGGATATTTATCGCTCAACCAAGTTTCTTCGCGTCTGGATTTGATGTCAAAAAATATGACTAAAATGGCAGTGGCAATTAAATGAGATAAACTGAATTGAAAGATTGTCCACGCGAAGGCTGCGAAGATGCCACCGCTGTACAAGGGATGTCGAACTATTCCGTAAATGCCTGTTTGGACTAATTCTCCGTCTTCTCTGGGATAGGGTAAAGGTGTGAGGTTTTTTCCCAAATCTATCAGTCCTTTGATGATGAAAGTTAATCCGATAGAGCTGAGAATACTTGCTAAAAACCAGGTAAGATAAAGTAATTGAGTTGATTGAATTTTGAATCCCGGCAGTTGATAAACAGGTAAGATGGCAAATCCTGCGAGCAAGGCTCCTTGAAGCAATACTAAATATTCGCCGCGGCTGTTGTTGTGCCAGCCTTCGCGCGTGAAACCCCAGTCAGTTAATAGTTGTTTCATAGGAAGAGGAAAGTTCGGCTAGGGATTGTGGAACTGACATTTTTGGGCGCATCTGGTAGATTGTTTGTAGTTGCGCGATCGCGTTTAAAGAGCGCTAAAGCGCAACTACGTACCTCGGATAGAGCGCTAAAGCGCAACTACGTACCTCGGATAAAGCGCTAAAGCGCAACTACGTACCTCGGATAGAGCGCTAAAGCGCAACTACATACCTAAGATAAAGCGCTAAAGCGCAACTACATACCTATTAGAGATTTATTCTCGCCAAGGACGTGTCATTAGTTCTAGTTGGTTGACTTCATCTTGGCTTAAAGTCCAGCCTAGGGCGCCTGCGTTTTCTTCGGCTTGTTTTGCGGTTTTGGCGCCGGGAATTGGGATAACTCCGTTTTGGGCTATTAGCCAGTTTAGGGCAACTTGGGCGGGCGTTCGATCGCGCTTTCTCCCCATTTTCCGCAAGGTAGACATGACTAATTCGATTTTTTCAAGGCCCACTTTGCTGAATCGGGAGTCCATTTTGCGGGCTCCTGTAGGTGGTTCTTGGGCTGTGTATTTGTCGGTGAGCAATCCTTGGGCTAGGGGACTGTAAGCTAAAATTGTGACTCCCAATTCCCGGGCTGCACGCACAATTCCTTGTTTTTCTACTTGCCGCGATAGCAATGAGTAACGGACTTGATTTGTTGCTAGGGGAACGCCTCTGGCTGCTAGTATTTTGTGAGCTTCGCGCATCTGTTCTTCGGAATAGTTGCTGACTCCTACTGCTTGAATTCTGCCTTGTTTTACTTCGTCTGCTAAGGCATTCATCAAGGTTTCTTGACTCAGTAAAAAACTAAAGGGCCAGTGTACTTGGTAAAGGGTTATTTGTTCTACTTGCAACCGTTTTAAGCTGGCACTCAAGGCTTCGGAAACAGATTTTCCGGTGACGCGCCACGGTACAGGGCCGAATTTGGTGGCTATTTGCACGGGTTGGCTAGTTTTTTTGATAAACTGTCCCAGCAATTCTTCTGACAAGCCGTTGCCGTAGACTTCGGCTGTGTCGAAAAAGTTGATTCCGGCATCTAGGGATGTGTTGAATGCTGCTTCTACTTCGGCGGCGCCGTAGTTGCTGCCGTAGTTCCAAAATAGTTTGTCGCCCCAAGCCCAAGTTCCGACGCACAGGGGAATGACGGCTGGGCCGTTTTGTCCTAGGGTGATAGTTGTCACGGTTGGTAAATCCACAGTTATTGATTCTCTTTATTTTTATACGAATTTATACGAATAATCCCGATCGAGCTTCTAGCTGTGGGTATAATGGCGGCCGATTGCAATATCTCAGTTACTATAAATTCAAATGTTGTGTTTATTTGAATAGTTATGCCGATCGACGATTTGCCAGATTCTACATTAACAGATTCCACGACTGCTGCTATGAAAAGAGTCAACCTGCTGACTATGTTCCGCCTGGGCTTGTTTCAGATGGGGCTGGGCATGATGTCGATTTTAACTCTCGGCGTGCTCAACCGCGTGATGATTAAGGAGTTGGCGATTCCGGCTACTGTGGTGGCTGGTACCCTGGCGATGCACCAGTTTGTGGCGCCAGCGAGGGTATGGTTCGGGCAAATGTCGGATGCTAAGCCTTTGTTTGGCCATCACCGCACGGGTTACGTGTGGATGGGAAGCGTTTTGTTTGTAATTTCGGCTTTTTTGGCGGTGCAGGTGATGTGGCGCTTGGGCGCTAGTTTAGATGCTGTGGGGTGGACGACTCCGACTTACGGCTGGGTGGGTTTGCTGGGTTTGATTTTTGCACTTTACGGTATCGCGATTTGTTCGAGCTCGACTCCTTTTGCTGCTTTGTTAGTGGATGTTTCGGATGAGGAGGATCGATCGAAGTTGGTGGGTGTGGTGTGGTCGATGCTGATGGTTGGTATTATTATCGGGGCGATTGTCAGCAGCGGTTTGTTGAAGCAGATTGATGGGGATGTGCCGCGGGAAGTGTTGCAGGCTTCGATTAACGGTTTGTTTGTGAAAGTGCCGGCGGTGGTTTTGCTGTTGGTGGGGATTGCGACTTTTGGGGTTGAGAAGAAGTATTCTCGTTACGGGGCGCGATCGATCGCAGTTAATCGAGAAGATAAGATTACTTTGGGAAGTGCCCTGCGGATTTTGACTGCTAGCCGCCAAACTGGTTTGTTTTTTACTTTCCTGCTGGTGATGACGATTTGTTTGTTTATGCAGGATGCGGTTTTGGAACCCTACGGCGGGGAAATTTTTAAGATGCCGATTTCTGAAAGTACGCGGTTGAATGCTATCTACGGTACTGGTGTTCTCATCGGTTTGAGCGCAACTGGTTTTTTAATTGTGCCGCGGATTGGCAAGCAAAATACGATTAGATTGGGTTGTTTGTCAGTGGCGGCTTGTTTTGGCTTGATTATTTTATCGGGATTTACTGGTAATCCCATTGTGTTTAAGTCGGCTTTGATGTGTTTCGGGTTAGCTTCGGGAATTACGACGACGGGGGCGCTGAGTTTGATGTTGGATTTGACGGCTGCGGAAACTGCGGGGACTTTTATTGGCGCTTGGGGTTTGTCGCAGGCGATGGCGCGGGGTTTTGCTACGGTTAGCGGCGGTGCTATTTTGGATTTTGGCAGGACTTTGTTTGGAGTGCCGATGTTGGCTTACGGGTTAGTTTTTACTGTGCCCGCGGTGGGTATGATTTTCGCTGTGTATCTGTTGAGTCGGGTGGATGTTGCGGAATTTCAGGATAATGCTAAAAGTGCGATCGCAACTATCCTTGAAAATGAATTAGACTGAGAATACCGGGCGGTTGAAACCGCGTCTATACAGACCAAACCCGCCTCCGCGGGTTGAAGAAAGTTCTCTTCAGTCCGCGGAGGCGGACTTCGTTTTTGTAGACGCGGTTTCAACCGCCGTCTTCGTTTTTATCAGCGCGGTTTCAACCGCCGTCTTCTCCTACAAACCAATAACTAATGAATGATTTTTGGAAGTCTATTTTAACTTTTTCTCAGACAACTGTCAAGACAATCGGACAGCAGTTTTTGAAAGATTTTGGTTCTGCACAAGCGGATGAGAAAGATGATGGCAGTTTAGTAACGAAGTCTGACAATTGGGCGGATGCGGAGATTAGAAATGCGATCGCACTTGCGTTTCCCAGTCACGGGATTTTGAGCGAGGAAGGAGAACACGTTTTACCCGATACTGAATGGTGTTGGGTTGTCGATCCTCTCGATGCTACCACTAATTTTGCTCGGGGCATTCCGATTTGGGGAATTTCTTTGGGTTTATTGTATCGCGGAACTCCCGTTTTTGGCTGCGTGTATTTGCCACCTCTGAATCAAACTTTCCACGGTTTTTATGCAGAGAATTTGGCCGACGATCCTGTATTGACAAATATGCCTCAAGGTGCGTTTTTAAACGATCGCCCGATTCGCCCGAGTGATGATAAACTGAGTGGAAATCATATTTTTAATTTGTGTTCGCGGAGTGTGGGAATTGGGCCTCATCTTCCGAGTAAAATTCGGATGTTGGGGATGGCTAGTTACAATTTTGTGATGGTGGCTTCCGGTGTGGCGATGGGAGGAGTAGAAGCGACTCCCAAAATTTGGGATATTGCTGGGAGTTGGGTAATTGTCAAGGCTGCGGGTGCGGTTTGGCTGCCGCTGGAGTCTCAGGCAATTTTTCCGCTGGAAGTCGGGAAGAATTATGGGAGGGTTTCTTTTCCAACTTTGGTGATGAGTCGCCAGGAATTGGTGTCGGTGTTTTTGCCGTTTGTTGAAGCTTGGAAGAAGAAAAAAATGGGCTAATCTTAAAGTCGCCTCGAACCCAATAGGTTCGTAGTGAGGACTTTAGTCCTTCTTTGTTGCGGACTAAAGTCCTCACTACGAACCTGTTTTATTTTAATGGAGCGATCGCACAAATCCCACAAATCGTACAATAGACCTCTTGCAAAAGAGTTTTATGATATAATTAAAGATTTTGCTGAGAGTTGATTGAATCCATACTCTTAACTTATTTTCACTTTGGTCTTGTTATAAATAGGATAAAATGCTATAAAGTTCTGTTGTCGTTACAAAACGAGTAAATCATGAAAAATCAATCTTATCTAAATTTAAAACCTTCTCAATTTCAACGTAGATTTGGTATCAAAATTCAAACTCTCAAAGCAATGGTTAATGCCCTCGAAAACTTCCGGCTAGAAAATCATAAATACAGGACGCCGCACCATCTTAACTCTCGAAGAACAGGTCTTAGTCGCCTTGGAATATTGGAGAGAATATCGAACATATTTTCATATTGGGACAAATTGGGGAGTATCTGAATCAACAATTTGCCGAATTGTCACTGATATTGAATCAACTTTAATGAAAACAGGAAAGTTCCGTATTCCGGGGAAAAAAGCATTACTCAAAGACTCTGATTATCCAGAATTCGTGGTGATGGATGTCACAGAAACAACTATTGAACGACCCCCAAAAAAACATAAAAGATATTACTCAGGTAAGAAAAGTGTCATACTCTAAAAACTCAATTGGTAATCAATCAAGAGACAAAAGAAATTATTTGCACTGCTTTTGAACCAGGGCATTGCCACGACTTTAACTTGTTTAAAAAAGTGAAATTTATTTTTATCCGGAAACAAATAGCTTACAAGATAGTGGCTATCAAGGGATAAAAGACTATCACACTAATAGTTATATCCAGAAGTGTTGAATGATAGGAAAAGATTGCTAAAATTGACAGACAAATGTATAATAGGAGAGTTATAAATTATCAATAATCAACTAAAATGTTATTTTCTAACTTCCCCAAAATTGTCAAACGGTATCTCGCCCATTTACCCAAAGATGATTATCCTGTTTTAGATAGCTTCACATTTGTTTCCTGCTGGCTAGGGTTTAGTTTTGACCAAAGTCTCGATACTATGCGTTCCCTATTTTCCCGTTTAAACAGTCGAGATATTTCCCTAGATATATCAACTTTTTTCAAAGCTAGTAAGCATAGAAATATTGATGTTTTTGTAAAAATTTTTGAAAGATTCCAAGCCGATATAAAACGTCAATCAATCAACAAAGATTGTCTCAGCTTATTCCCTTTAGATTCAACGATAGTTACCTTGACAAGTAAATTACTATGGCAACAGGAATACCATCAAGTAAAGTTATTTGCTGGAACAGACAATGAACGGGGAATAATTGATGGAGTACACATTCATTTTGGTCAAGGTCATGACAGTGAGCATGGAGATGAAACCATATCAGCGACACCTCAAAATGGAGTCGCTGTAATGGATAGAGGTTTTTCTAGTTCTGAACGTGTTCAAGCATTGCTAAAAAGAGAAAATCAATATTTTGTACTACGAATTAAGAATAATTCTACTATCAACATGAAGGAAGATGGAACTTATGAAGTGTGGAGTGACAAACGAAAAGTTCAAGTAAGATTAGTGACTTTTTCAGATTTAGAAACACGGACTGAATTTAGGTTTGTTACTAATTTACCTGAATCAGGAAAATTAGCATACACTAAGGTCGAAATTGGAGAAATTTATCGAAGACGATGGCAGATTGAATTGCTGTGGAAATTCTTAAAAATGTATTTAAAATTAGCTCGTCTAATCACTAAAAATACTAATGGAATTAAGATACAAATCTATGCTTGTTTGATTTGTTATTTGTTGCTTCAGTTAGTTGAAGTTCCTAATGAAATTGGAAATAAATTATTAGACAAGTTGCGATATTTACAGGCTTTTATGTGTGTGAAAATCAGCTATATTCACTGGTTTAAGGAACTTGTTTTCAATTGCTGAAATCAGCAGTTGATAGGATTCGTATGTCTATTTTCAGAATCCTATTAATAAGCATTCAACACTTCTGGGGATTGGGTGGAGTTCACCTGTGGAGAAAGTCGAGAAAAGGAAACAATTAATCATCTTTAGCAACCTAACTCGAAGCTGGATCTAGAGAAAATTACCTACATTTAAAAAATATTTCATGATTTTAGCAAAAAACTCTAGTAAATTTACGGATTTACAATACCGATAAGAAGCTTTAATTTGTATCTCAAGATGTTGTTTTCGTTAATTGCTGCTACAGACGAAAACAAACTCACGGTTGTGGGTGAAGCCTTTCAAATCAGGAATATCCAATGAACATAAAATATGGACTGACCGCTATCCTTGGGACATATTTAATATCCACATTTGGAGGAGCGACCGCTATGGCAGCCACAATAGGAGGCACAATCAGGGTTGATATAACTAGGGGCGACTTTGCAGGTATCTATACAGGTGACTTTGCCTACGACGATACCCATCTGACCAAAGTCGGCGAGGAGTTCCTGGTCATGAATGATGGTGACTATCAAGCTCGACCAGGACTGCTATCTCTGAACTTTAGATTTCTGGACTTTGCTACAGGTTTAACTCCTGTTACCTATACGGCTAGTGATGTGGACGGATTTCCAGACGCTCCTGTTTTGGCTTTCTTGAACGGAATTCCAATTCAATTTGGCTTACAAATTTTTTCTGCATCTGGAAAAGACGGACTTATGTTCGGAGATCCCAGGTCATTTAATTTCGCCTTGCGAAATGGAACTATTGGAGGTGATGGGAGTGTGAGCTTAGAAATTACTGAACCTACTACTGAATCTACTTCTGTACCGGAGAACTCCTCCCCCGTCGCCTCATTGTTGGCCTTTTTGGGCTTGGGTGGAGTTCACCTGTGGAGAAAGTCGAGAAAGGGTTAGTCAACAGAAACAAATAATCTTTAACAACCTAACTTGAGAGGAATTTCCCATGACAGTAATCGATACTCCGTTTTTGGTGACAGGTGGCGAAACTAAGAACCCACCTAGCAATGCTTTTAGTCCAAGTCAGCGCCAAATAAATATTCGCGCGCCCTTCGGCACTCCCTCTGCCGATCGATGGAGCGGTCAAAAAGTATGGCTGCTGCTTCCGGGTTTCACAAATCCCGCCGATTATTACGATCCAAATCTGGCGGCAGCCATCAGGGATGCCAACCCAAACGATACGGTTTTAGCCCTTGACTGGACTCAAGTGAGCGGCACCAAGTTCTTCAATATTGGGCCATTAGGGATCGCCGCAGGAGACCTTTACAGGTCTGGTTCGTGGATTACCCCTGTTGCAAATGCAGTCCGAGACAAACTTGTTGAGTGGGGAATGCCAGCCGCAGCACTCAATATTGTTGGTAATAGTCTGGGTGCTCACCTGGCCAGCGATCTTGCGGCCAGTTTCACTAGCAACGGAAGTCAAGTAAGTTCGGTTACAGCCCTTGACCCAGCATCAAATAAGGCGAAAGATGTCAGTCCATACGATAGAGTTAATGGCTACGATACTGACCTATCAAATGGATACGTAAGAAATGGAGGAACTCCAGACCCAATCAAACGCTTAGACCTTGGTGGTGCTGCGGTTTCAAGAAGTTTTAATGGCATCAGTAGTTTAGCAGGAAATGAAGCTCAAGCTGGAACTGCCAAGGAATCATTCCTGTTTGACTTCGGCACCGATCCGAATGATATCGGGAAACAAATTGCTCAACACAACGGTGTCGTCACCGCCTACACAAGTTTGGTTACAACTGATGCAGGTGGCAATTCTCGTTTAGCCACAAATATTCTGGGTCTGAGTGACACGCGGGCCGATCATCAATTTCGACCAAACTTTTATAAAGGGGATTTTAATGTCTCTGCTCAAGTGCATGAAGGAGTGATTCCCGTTGATGCTCAATATAATCCTTTGTTTCTGGTTGCTGCTAAGCTTGATGGCGAGATAAATGACCGAATTATCTATGGGACTAACAGAAACGACGTATTAACAGGGACTGGGATTTTTGGGAAATATTACAACAACAACGGCAACCATACTTATTATTTTGGGGATGGGGACGATATTGTCTCTGCTGGCACTGGCAATGATATCATCTTCGGCGGGAATGGAGTTGACGCCCTTGGTGGCGGAGATGGAAATAATCTGATCTTTGGTGAGGCGGGTGGTGATTTTATCACTGCTGGCACTGGGAATGACACCATCTCTGGCGGGGCTGGAAATGACAACATCAATGGCGGAAATGGCAGGAATACCATTCGCGGTGATGAGGGTAATGATTATCTCACTGGTGGAAACGGCATCAATATCTTGTTTGGTGGTTTGGGGAACGACACTCTCGCAGGTGGTACCGGTCAGAACATATTAAGAGGTTCAGAAAACAACAGTTTGTCTAGTGCTGAGGTAGATACTTTAATTGGCAACAGCGGTCAATCTCTTAACACATTTTATATTGGTGATGGTACAAGAAATTGGTACTCAGTCGCTGGTGGAAATGATTACGCCTATATTCAGAGGTTTAATCCAGACAGTGACATAATTTTAGGTGGCGTGAATATTGAGGCGCAAAACCTCATCACTCAAACCTTTCTCTGGTCTGGAAGTGAATTGATTGCAAAAATTGACGGTCTCTGGGCTTCGCAAATGCAGTTCCCTGTAAGGATATTTTAGGCTTGACTTCTCCGGGTTTTGCAGAGGCGGCTGTGATTCGTTATACTTTGCAGGGTCATAGACCGTGCTTTTTCACCAGCCCCAAGAATGGTAAAATTGTCACAACCCGAACAGAAAATTAGTCCCGAGCCCTTAATTGGTTACTCGATATCAATTTACTTCAAAATCCTCATAGGGAATCAACCTTAGCTCTTGACGAAACGTCTGCCTTTTGAGCCATACTTACGGCTTTGCTTCGCGATTCTATAATTTGACCTATCTCGCGCCCCAAGCTTGGTTGGCGTTCAATCATCGTATTTACAGCATCTGAGTAGATGACAAGAACTTGCAAATCGTCAACGGCGGCGATTGATACCGGACTCGGTTCCCCACTAAATAGTGCCATTTCCCCAAAAAACTCACCACGCAAGATAGTCATTACCTCCAACTCCATGCCAAACTGGTTCCTGACTGTGACCTTAGCCTGACCCGCAATGATAATGTACAAAGCATTACCAGGCTCGCCTTGCCGGATGACCTTCTCTCCCGCACCAAACTTCTGTAAAATAGTTCCCTTAGCTAAGTCATCCAAATTTTTGGGTTCTCTAGCTAAAGGCATAAATCCAGGAATTGAGTGCAGGCTTTGGGCTAACTTAGTTGAAGCGCTATCTGCCTTATCAGCAGCTTCCACAGGATATGAGTATCGGTAACGATATAACGTTAAGTTGTTTCGCTGTGCTGCGTACCAAATTCGTGTCATAAATCGATCGACTATCTGGTCTACATCCTCAAAGTTTTTGATAAAGAACTCCACCTCATACATAATTGCAGTCTCATCATAGGATTTGGTTTTGATATTTGGTTGGGGTTCGGCTAATACTCCTTGGGTAGCCAAGGCTGTACTTGTTAGTACCTGCTTCACGAGGTTAGGCGGGCTATCGTAGGAAAAACCAATATTGAAGCGTTGGTTATAAATGCGTTCTGGTTGGCTGTAATTATGGATGATTCCTTTTCCAATGAACTGATGAGGAACGATTATCATCTGGCGCTGGAGAGTGAGCAGGCGAACCGATCGCCAATTGATATCAACTACCTCACCTTCGATATCTCCAATCCGCAACCAATCACCAACACTAAAGGGACGTTCTAGAAGCAGCGCCATGCCAGACATGACGCTACCTAGTGTATCCTGAAGCGCCAAACCGATCACAATTGAGCTAACGCCCAATCCAGTAGCAAGACCGGCCAAATCAGCACCCCACACTGCCGCTAGCACGATCGCACTTCCTACAAGCACCAAAAAAAACTTAGAAAGATCGATCAGCAATTTGGGCATCCGTGCCCGCCATGTATTAGCCTCAGCTTCTTCAAACAAAATCACATTAAGCAGCGAGAGAGATGCGTAGATGGCAGATATCCAGAACAGTGTTGCTACGAGCTTGGGAAAATTCCCATTAACGTCAAGCTTCAGGACATTCCTGATTAAAATCATCACCATTAAGACCGGCAGGACAAGGTTTTTTATAACCAGCAGGGTAGTCGCCAGTGGTCTAGCGTGCCTTTGTAGGTGATAAATAACCTCTCCTAATAAAACGACGAGGAGTGGGAACCCTAATCCGACAATTACTGCCCACATCTCCCAGTCTTTTGAAGAGCTTAAATTATTCATGGACTTCCTCCGATCCAACATTTACTGGAAGCTTATAACTTGTGATTTGCCAAGCTATTAACTTTTCTTTTCCAGATTCTTGAATTTCACCAACCAACTCAAAATCGTAGAGATCGTGCAGGCGATCGTAGATATCTTGAGACACAAAGATTGCACCGGGGGGACAAGCCGACTTCAATCTATTGGCAATATTTACGGTCTCACCCCAAACGTCATAGAGCAATTTATTTTTACCAATGACACCTGCAACTACATCTCCTGAATTGATACCGATTTCTACGTCTAGATCCAAGCCTTTTTCATAATTAAATCGGTGGACAAATGCCAGCATTTCCAAGGCAAAATCTACCGTGCGTTTGTCATGATCCAAACGTGGCACACTCAGCCCGCATACAGCCATATAACCATCACCAATAGTTTTAATCTTCTCCAAACCGTATTTTTCGGTCATTTCATCGAAGGCTGTTACCAGTTCATCAAGCAGATCGATAACTTCGGGAGCTGACATGGTTTGAGAGAGCTTAGTAAATCGATGGAGGTCGGAAAACAAAACCGAGACATGAGAAATCTGATCGGCAATTGCTCGATCGCCCTGTTTGAGGCGTTTGGCTATTGCGGGACTAAATATATTTAAGACTAATGCTTCATTTTCGCGATTTTTCTGTTGAATTAGTTGAGTTTCGGCACGAAGGCGGCCTATCGTTTGGTTAAATGATTTAGCTAAGTCTCCAAATTCATCTTCTGAACCCGATTTCACTACCGCGTCAAATTCGCCAGCCCCCACCAGGCGGGTGCTAGCGATTAACTTCTTGATGGGTCTGACAAAGATTGCGGTCAGCCACATGGCAACAACCGTGATTAGCGCGATGATTGCAGTAGCTGCGATCGCAATTGTTTTTTCAAAGGAGTGAATTGACGCATAGGCTTCGGAAACATCCATCTCCGCCAATATCACCCACCTCAATCCATCAATATCTAGTGGAGAATAAGAACTCAAAACAGGAATACGACGATAATCCTCGATCACCTGCGTGCCCTGTTTCCCAAACAACGCTTCCTTCACTGCTGTTGTTTGCGCTGGCTGTAGGAGGATTGTAGTATTGAACTCTTTGATTTTCTTGATGGTCTTTTCATCAGTACCGATAGAGGCTAAAATTTTTGCATGACCTTCTGGGTCTTCAATCTGGAAACGAGATGCAGAGCGCATTAGATAATCCGACCCAACCAGATAAGTTTCTCCTGAATCGCCCAGACCGCTTTGTTTCCAATTTTTGTTACCAGTCATCACATTGTTAATTTTGTCAACGGGAAACTGGAACGCCAAAATACCAATAAATTCCGAGCCGTTAAAGATTGGAGCAGCGATAAAAGCCGCAGGCGCACCGTAGGAAGGGCTGTAGGGCTTAAAATCTACTATTTTCACATACCCCTTTCCCTTTGCCTGTCGTGCCGCGGCGATCGCGTTCGCTAGGTTACTCTCTTTGTACGGGCCGTCGATCAAGCTTGTGGTAAAGTCGGCTTCTTTAAAAACCGTGTAGACAACAGTTCCTTCGCGATCGATCAAAAACATATCGTAGTAACCATATTTTTCAACTATATTGCGAAAAAGAGGGTGGTAGCGGGCGTGAACGCGGCTGTAAGCGCTGGCGTCGCCTGGAGTATCAAGGAGAAGTTTCTTGCCAGCGGGGTTGGGATTAGCAGCGATGTAGTGGTACTGTAGGTAACGAGCAGCGGGTGTTTTTGGCCTGTATGCTGCCAGAACAGGCGAACCCTCGTTAGTTCGCGTTAGTTTGGTTAAAAATTCTTTCTGGTAGTAGGTATCAATTTTTGCGTCAAAATTCGCTGGAATTTTAGATTTTTCAAGTTCGCTGTAAGCTGTCTTAAATTCCTGTAGGGCGGCGACTACTGTCAAGTCTTCGCTGAGGGTTTGGGTGTGGTTTTTAAGGGTTTCAAAATAATCTTGGATTTGATAAGCTTTCACAGCCCTAAGGCTGGTTAATTGATTGAAGACTTTTTCGGTCAGAATAGCTTTCCCACTGCTAGAGCATATAAACGTGCTCGCGAGCATAGCGCAAAGGCTGACTACCAGCAACATGACTATGAGTTTTGTTTTTATACTTAAATGATTCACTAATTGCATAGGATTTTTCCTGAGAGTCTGGGTATTATTTCTTTCATCTCTAAGAAGTTAAAGAGTAATCTTTCACCATTGGTAGCGATCGCTTTTGATTTATAGAACCCATTTGACATTTTTTAGCGATCGCCTCACAACAGTCGCTCTACTGCCCAACAGGACAAAAAGAGAAATCCTGGATAGCAGATTCTAAGCTGCTGTGCATCTATATTGTAGAATATCAACATATCATAGGCCAATACGGATTACTTAAGGCTTGGGAGGCTTTCAGATATTAAAGATTCTTTGTTATTCCAGTACCTCTGTGTTTAACTTTTTTGGATTTAAATCTTGAAACATTTTTTTTAACAACTCTTGGTTTTTTTCTCTTGACTCTTGGCGGTAAACTTGCATCAAGTATCTCCAAATTTAACCAAGTTTTAAAAAGCAAATTTCTTGTGGTTATAACCGCTAAATTTTTGGAACAGCACGACGAATAACTCGTAATGTAACCGTGAAAGAAAGACTTAATTGGGAAATTTATGCACTATGCGCTGTTGACGAATTAATGACCGCACAGGTGTGTCATAATAATAGACCATAAATTTATTGCACTACTTTTCTTTGTCTTTGATAACGAACATGAGTTTTTCGTTATAACAGATGTACTTTGAAGTCATGAATTGTATTTTCAACTTCCCAGCTTTGATGATATAGCCTTTCTCAAAAAGGTGAGGTATAATTGACAGCTTACATAACCTCCCAGACAAAGAGGGCTGAAGCCCAACAACGTCCGCGAATCTTTCTGAGAACCGCTATATTCGGCAGCCAATAATTTAGTACGAAATTTTTGAGTATCCCATAAACTTGTAATTAAACGATATCTAATTTCTGCTGTTGGGTCGTTTAAATTTTAAATTGTGTACTCGATTACTCTGATTTGTATGGGTTCAAATCGCATAACTTTGCAACAAAAACTAACAGGAATTACGAAGGCACGCTATATGTAGCGTGTCTGTGTTTCGACAATAGCGATCGATCGCGCAGCGCTCTAAAAGTTGTTCGGGAGAAAATGAGAATAGAGTTTAAAGCAAGCTCAAGTTAACAAAAAATAGCGCATCCGAGCGGATTCATAGACTTCACATGATAAACATTGTGCTAGAATCCATCAATACGTAGTCGTAGGTTGGGCACAGGCCGAGAAGAGCAATCTTCTTGCAGTCTAGGGGAGGTTGTAGGTCAGCCACCATTTGGGTCTTCCCAGTTGAAAGCCACCCTGCAACATGAGCCTGGAATCTGCAACCGCAGCCGAGTGCGGCTTTTGCGGTGGGAGTGTCGCGCTAGAATTGGCATTACGAGTTAACACTCGAACAAAAGCGCTCGTTGTGCGAGCGTGACCTCAAAACGGGCACATAGCAGGTGGGAATAAACCATGTTTGAACGCTTCACAGAAAAAGCAATAAAAGTAATCATGTTGGCCCAGGAAGAAGCTCGCCGCCTGGGTCACAACTTCGTAGGGACAGAACAGATCCTCCTGGGTCTGATCGGGGAAGGAACCGGAGTTGCGGCTAAAGTCCTCAAATCTATGGGGGTTAACCTCAAAGATGCTCGGATTGAGGTCGAAAAAATCATCGGGCGCGGTTCGGGCTTCGTAGCAGTCGAAATTCCGTTCACCCCGCGCGCTAAGCGGGTTCTAGAACTGTCCCTCGAAGAAGCTCGCCAACTCGGACACAATTATATCGGCACTGAGCACCTGCTGCTGGGCCTGATTCGCGAAGGTGAGGGAGTCGCGGCCAGAGTTCTGGAAAATCTGGGAGTAGATTTGTCGAAAGTCCGCACCCAAGTGATTCGGATGCTGGGAGAAACGGCAGAAGTCGCAGCCACCGGCGGCGGAGCTCGCACTAAAACCCCAACCCTGGACGAATTTGGTGCCAACCTGACTCAAATGGCGGTCGATGGTAAGCTTGACCCCGTAGTCGGACGGCAAAAAGAAATCGAACGGGTAATTCAAATCCTCGGTCGCCGTACTAAAAATAACCCGGTACTCATTGGCGAACCCGGAGTCGGCAAAACTGCGATCGCCGAAGGTCTGGCCCAACGCATCGCTAACAACGATATCCCAGACATCCTCGAAGACAAGCGCGTCGTCACCCTCGACATCGGCCTCCTGGTCGCCGGTACGAAATACCGGGGGGAATTTGAAGAACGCCTCAAAAAAATCATGGACGAAATCCGCACGGCGGGTAACGTGATTTTGGTGATTGACGAAGTACACACTTTGATCGGTGCTGGTGCGGCTGAAGGCGCGATCGACGCAGCGAACATCCTCAAGCCGGCTTTGGCTAGAGGCGAACTCCAGTGTATCGGCGCTACAACCCTCGACGAGTACCGCAAACACATCGAGCGCGATGCCGCCCTAGAACGGCGCTTCCAGCCCGTGATGGTTGGCGAACCTACCGTTGACGAGACGATCGAGATTCTGTTCGGTTTGCGGGAACGCTACGAACAGCACCACAAGCTGAAAATCTTGGATACAGCCCTGGAAGCCGCAGCCAAACTGTCTCACCGCTATATTTCTGACCGCTTCCTCCCAGACAAAGCAATTGACTTGGTAGACGAAGCTGGTTCGAGAGTCCGCCTGATCAACTCCCAACTGCCGCCCGCAGCTAAGGAACTTGATAAAGAACTCCGCCAAGTCCTGAAGGATAAAGACGAAGCGGTGCGTTCTCAAGACTTTGACAAAGCAGGTGAATTGCGCGATCGTGAAATGACGATCAAAGCCGAAATCCGCGCTATTTCCCAAGCCAAAAAAACCGACTCGGCGGCCCGCGGCGAAACAGATCCATCGCCAGTAGTTACCGAAGAAGATATCGCTCAAATTGTGGCAAGTTGGACGGGCGTACCGGTCAACAAACTGACTGAATCTGAATCCGAAAAACTGCTGCACATGGAAGATACCTTGCACCAGCGCTTGATCGGCCAAGAAGAAGCAGTGAAAGCCGTTTCCCGCGCCATCCGCCGCGCTCGCGTGGGCTTGAAAAATCCCAATCGCCCGATCGCCAGTTTCATCTTCTCCGGCCCCACAGGCGTCGGCAAAACCGAACTGACGAAAGCTTTAGCCGGCTACTTCTTCGGTTCCGAAGACGCCATGATTCGGTTGGATATGTCCGAATACATGGAACGTCACACCGTCTCCAAACTTATCGGTTCTCCACCAGGGTACGTCGGTTACAACGAAGGCGGCCAACTCACAGAAGCAGTCCGCCGCCGTCCTTATACCGTCGTACTGTTCGACGAAATCGAAAAAGCCCACCCCGATGTCTTCAATATGCTCTTGCAAATATTGGAAGACGGCCGCTTAACAGATGCCAAAGGTCGCACCGTGGACTTCAAAAACACGCTGCTGATTATGACCTCCAACATCGGTTCTAAGGTCATTGAAAAAGGTGGCGGCGGCCTCGGTTTCGAGTTCGGCGACAACCAAGCTGATGCTAATTACAACCGCATTCGCTCCTTGGTTAACGAAGAACTGAAGAACTACTTCCGCCCAGAATTCCTCAACCGACTTGACGAAATTATCGTCTTCCGTCAGTTGAACAGGGAAGAAGTCAAGGAAATTGCCGTTATCATGCTCAAAGAAGTGTTCGGCCGCTTGACGGAACAGGGAATCACTCTGGAAGTAACCGAAAAATTCAAGGAACGGCTAGTAGAAGAAGGCTATAACCCCAGCTACGGAGCCAGGCCCCTGCGCCGCGCGATCATGCGGTTGTTGGAAGACAGCTTGGCTGAGGAAATCCTTTCTGGCCGCATCAAAGATGGCGATATCGCTGTTGTAGATGTGGGCGACGACGGAATTGTCAAGGTGCTGCAAGGTCAAAAACGGGAATTGCTGCCCCAAGGCGCTGAGTAAGATTGAGTAAGTGCGATCGCGAGTAAAGTTGCGAAATAACCAATCTGGCGATCGCAGATAACTAGAAATCCTTACATAAAAAAGGTAGAGAATCTTAATTCTCTGCCTTTTTCATGAGTTAATATCAAGAGTAGACTTATAGCGGTTTTCAGAAAGATTCGCGGACGTTGTTGGGCTTGGGCCCTCTTAGTGGAACTGGTTATGTAAGCTGTCAGTCGTACCTCATCTTTTTGAGAAAGGCTATATTAAATCAATTTTTGATTGATAGGGAAACCGCAGATAAATGCAAATAAACGCAGATAATTGTAAGATAGTTTGCAATTTGTGCAGTTCAAGTCTAATAATTAACAGCGATATACAGCGGTTCTCACAAAGATGAGGTACGTTGTTGGGCTTGGGCCCTCTTTGTCTGGGTGGTTTTGTAAGCTGTCAGTCATACCTCATCTTTTTGAGAAAGGCTATATAGCCTTTTTTAGAAAGATGAGGTACGACTGGGCATAGGATATACCTTACTTTTTCGAGAACCGCTATATTTCAAAGGTAAGCTGTTCGTAGTGCGGACTTAAGTCCGCTCTCAGGCTGCGGACTTAAGTCCGCACTACAAACCCATTTTATGTCGCAACAGCTTATTAGATAATTTGTGGCAATTATTATAGAGAGGACTCAATGACATCTGAAGAAAAGAAGTTAGGTACAGAAGTAGCAGAAATGCAGCCTGAAACATGGTGGCAGAAAGCCTGGAAATCGCAGCGAGAAAATCTTCAGATAGTGATTATTGCTTTGGGTTTAGCAATAGTGATTCGATCGTTCGTGGCAGAACCGCGCTTCATACCCTCAGATTCTATGGTACCAACTCTGCGCGTGGGCGATCGCGTCGTAGTCGAAAAAATATCCTACTACCTAGAACCTCCAAAAACTGGTGACATCGTAGTATTTGTGCCGCCGGAACAGTTGCAAGAACAAGGCTTTACCCAAGATCAAGCATTTATCAAGCGGGTAATTGGCTTGCCCGGGCAACAAGTAGCTGTCAAAAAAGGTCTAGTTTATCTCAACGACAAACCCCTCGTCGAAAAATATATTGCCGAACCTCCTAAATACCAGTGGGGGCCTTATGTCGTCCCGGAAAACCAATACTTCGTCATGGGAGACAACCGCAACAACAGTAACGACTCTAGCAGGTGGGGATTTTTACCTAAAAAAAATATCATCGGCCGGGCTGTATTGAGGTTTTGGCCGTTTGAACGCATCGGACAAGTTTGAAGAAGTCAGTTGACAGTTGACAGTTGACAGTTGACAGTTGTCAGTTGTCAGTTGTCAGTTGTCAGTTGTCAGTTGTTATTGCAAGCCCAATGCCATAAAGACCCCATGCCCCATCCCTCGACTTGGCTTCGCGCAATTCCCAATTCCCGATGCCCATGCCTTATCCTGTACGGAAATTGCTACTAATTTTTGCGCCTTGAGCGGTAGAGAGTTCCTCCGGCAACTGATAAAATAGTACCAAAAGCAGCGGGATTTCCCGCCTAGATCAAAATCACTTCAATATTAAAAATTAGGAAAGCTATGGGATTTTTTGATTCAGAAATTGTTCAGCAAGAAGCTAAGCTGTTGTTTGAAGACTATCAATCTCTCGTCGCACTAGGCGGGAATTACGGCAAATTCGATCGCGAAGGCAAGAAGATGTTCATCGCTCAGATGGAGTCAATGATGGAGCGCTACCGTATTTTTATGAAGCGCTTCGAGCTGTCTGAAGACTTCATGGCTCAGATGACAGTCGAGCAGTTAAAAACACAGCTAAATCAATTTGGGATTACGCCCCAGCAGATGTTTGAGCAAATGAACTCAACGCTGGAGAGGATGAAATCTGAACTGGAAAAGCAATCATAAGTTGACAATTGACAGTTGACAGTTGACAGTTGGTAATTACCATTACTTCTTTCCTCCTTGCTTATTCCTTTACTCAACTTTTAACTGTTAATTATTAACTGTTAATTCATCCTTATTCCTTCGCTCAACAATCAACAGTCAACTGTTAACTATTCCTTCGCTCAACAGTCAAATGTCAACTGTCAACTAAGAGGGCTCTCACGGGGGCACTGCCCCTACAACTGTCAACTGTCAACTGTCAACTGTCAACTGATAATTAAGGTCGTTCAAAAGAGGAAGGAGATTTGAAATCTTCTTCAGGAACGCCCTGCAAAGCTTGGCTCATAAAATCGCGCCAAACAGGGGCAACGATAGTACCGCCAGTAGCACCGTAGCTCATCGGTGTGTAATCGTCATTGCCTATCCAAACAGCCACCGACAACTGCGGCACGTAACCCACAAACCAGATATCCCTTTCTGAGGAGGTTGTGCCAGTTTTCCCAGCAGCGGGCCTCCCAATTTGGGCAGCCTTGGCAGTACCGTTGTAAATTACTCCTTGCAGGGCGCTGTTGACAGATGCCGCAGCCCAGGCGTTGAGTACCAATTTGGGTTTGGGCGTGTTGTCTAGTAATACATTGCCGCTGCTGTCGGTGACTTGCACGATAAATGTGGTGTCGGAATGCCAGCCGTTGTTGGCGAAGGTAGCAAAAGCTCCGGCCATTTCTAAAGGAGTGAGGTCAACTGCACCCAAGGGTAAAGAAACTACGGGTTCCATGGGGCTTCTGATGCCGAGCACCCGGCAAATTTCAATTACTTTATTCAATCCGACTTCTTGGCCGAGCTTGACAGCGGGAATGTTCAGTGATACTTCCAAAGCTCTGCGGATGCTGACGGCACCGGAGAAGCCGCCGCCGTAGTTTTGAGGGTAGTAGTAGCCGTCGCCGTCGCGGTAGCCGACAGGGGAGTCGTAGACAACTGAATCGGGGCCGTATTTGCCTGTAGCAAAGGCAGCGTAGTAGATGAAGGGCTTAAAGGAAGATCCGGGCTGGCGGCGTGCTTGAATGGCGCGGTTGAATTCACTCTTTTGGTAATCGACGCCACCAACCATGGCTTTGACGAAGTGGGTGCGGGGATCGACGGCTGCTAGGGCAATTTGACCTTGGTCGCGATCGTAAAAAAGTCCTTGATAGTAAAGTCGATCGTGCCACGCTTTGACGGTTTCTTCGGCGATGCGCTGTAGTTTGAGGTCGATCGTAGTTTGAACGCGCATTCCACCCTTAACCACGGCATCTCGCCCAAAACGCCGTGTCAACTCCTGGACTACGGCTTGTGTGACGTAAGGAACTTGAGAGCCGCCAAAAGAAGTGATTTTGCCCAGCTTAATTTTTTGCGCTCGGGCGCTTGCTTCTTCAGCTATTGTAATCCATTTGAGTTCCCTCATCCGGGTTAAAACGATTTCCTGCCGTTCTTTTGCCAACTTGTAGTTGACGAAAGGACTGTATTCTTCGGGGGCGGAAATTAAGCCGGCCAGCATCGCTGATTCTGCAAGGCTCAAATTCTCGGCTGACTTGTTGAAATAGCTTCGAGAAGCTGTCTCTACGCCGTACAAGTTGTGACCTAAATAGATTTGATTTAGGTACAGTTGCATAATTTGGTCTTTGTTGAGAATTTGCTCCAAGCGGATAGACATTACCGCTTCAGCTATCTTGCGACTAAATTTTGATTGGGGAGATAGAAACAAGTTCTTGACTAGCTGCATAGTCATAGTCGAGCCGCCTTCAACAGTTCTACCTTTCTCTAGGTTGACTATGAGAGCTCGGGCTATCCCGCCGGGGTTGATACCTTTGTGGGTAAAGAAGTTGCTATCTTCGATCGCCAGAACAGCCCGTTTCAGGTTCGGGGAGATTTTTTCAAGGGGTACGACATCGCGGTTAGCTTCATCGTGGATGCTGGCTAGGGGCCGGCCGTTGATGTCGTAAATGTGGGTAGTTTCGGTGGGAGAGTAGGTTTGCAAGATGCGAACATCTGGCAAATTGCGGAAGCTGATCGCTAGGCCAACCAGTCCGCCGGCGACTACGGAACTGGCAAGCATGGTCATGCTGAGTATGGTTCCGGCGGTCACTTTGCTGACTGACTGAACAAACTCGAATACAGGGGCTGGGTTTTCCGTATTTTTGCGGACTGCGTTGGTTGACACGTGGATTTCACTTCCTCACTCGATTTGGGGTTTAAGACTTTTAATTTTAGATGGCAACCCTGGAGGCTGTCAGTCGATCGATTTTAGATTTTAGATTTTAGATTTTAGATTTTAGATTTACTCCAAAGATAAATTTAGGAGTTTGAACCTTAGTCTAAAATTGTGGGATGTCGGCGACTCCTGTCGGGGTTGGTATCCGTTTCTGGATGGGTTTGCTAATAAAAGCCGGTCAGCTTTGGGATTATAGTAGCTTTATAGTTTTGTGTTTATGTGTCAATCAGTGAGTGTAACGAATTATGCTGCACTTTGGCAAAAATATCATGGACGATCGCTCTTTTATGATTTCTCCTAACTTTTCTGGAATTTACCGCGGCATCAGCGAAATTTTTCCCGATCGACCTGATTCTAGCAACCCTGACGAAAATCTGGCGCAATTGCTCGCTCATAGCGATCGACCGTTGCGAGTCAAACTGGGAATCGACGCCACAGGGGCGGACATTCACTTGGGACACAGCATTTGCTTCCGCAAGCTGCGAGCTTTTCAGGATGCAGGCCACACGGCGGTACTGGTCATCGGAGATTTTACCGCAAGAATTGGCGATCCGACAGGGAAGTCGGAGACGCGCGCTCAGTTGACAGCCGAACAAGTGGCGGAAAATGCCAAGACTTATTTAGACCAAGTGCGTCCGATTCTAGATTTTGACACGCCCGGACGTTTGGAAATTCGCTATAACTCCGAGTGGTTGTCCAAATTGGACATGGCGAAGATTTTGGAACTGCTAGGCACGATGACGGTGCAGCAGATGCTCGCTAAAGAGGGATTTGATAACAGGATGCAGCAGGAAAATGCGATTTTCCTGCACGAGTTTCTGTATCCAGTAATGCAGGGTTACGATTCAGTAGTCTTGGAAGCGGATGTGGAGTTGGGCGGAACCGACCAAAAGTTTAATATTGCGGTGGGGCGAGATTTGCAGCGGCATTTTGGGATGAAGCCGCAGTTTGGTTTGCTGATGCCGATTTTGATCGGGACTGACGGGGTGCAGAAGATGTCGAAGTCTTTGCATAATTATGTGGGTTTGTCGGAAGATCCGCTGACGATGTATTCTAAGTTGGAGAAAATATCCGATCGCTCGATCGCCCAGTATTTCGAGCTATTGACAGATTTGCCGCTTGATGAATTGCCAGAAAATCCGCGCGAAAAACAGAAACTTTTGGCTGTGGATGTGGTAAGCCAGTATTATGGTACGTCCGCGGGCGATCGGGCACAACAAGATGCGATCGCACTAATCAAAGGTGCAGCCGGACAAGCCGATGCTGTGGCGGAGTTTTCTTTAGCTAGCGTGGAGTTTCCGGCCAAGTTGTTTTATATTCTGAGTGCTAGCGGGCTTTGTAAAAGCAGCGGCGACGCGCGGAAGTTGATGCAGGGTGGCGGAGTGAAGTTGGAGGGCGAGAAAGTTTCTGATGTTAACCTTACCTTTGAATCGCCTGCTGAATTGGCTGGTAAGGTTTTGCAAGTGGGCAAAAATAAGTTTGTGCGATTGGTGTCTTGAGTAGGGATTTGTTAACCGCCATTTGTGTCAACTTAAACCTAGAACCATTGATAAATCTCGCCTTTATCCGAGGCCAGATCCCCCTAAATCCCCCTTAAAAAGGGGGACTTTGAGTAGACTCTTGTCCCCCCCTTCTTAAGGGGGGTTAGGGGGGATCTAGACTCGAACGCCAAACAGCAGTCTATGACTGCGTTTGATGTTTTGAAACCAATCTATACGAAGTTCTTACTATGAACAACGATACTACGATCGCAGATAAAATCATTGTTGCTTTGGATGTTTCGAGTCAATCAGAGGCGCTCGCACTGATCGACAAACTGCCCGATGTATCATTCTGGAAAGTCGGTTTAGAGTTATTCGTTAGCTGCGGCCCGGCAATTATCGAGATTCTGAAAGAGAGGGAAAAACGGATTTTCCTTGATTTAAAATTTCACGATATCCCGAATACTGTAGCTGGTGCTTGTCGGGCTGCTGCTAAATACAATGTAGATTTATTGACTATCCATTCTACTTGTGGTAAAGATGCTCTAAAAGCAGCACAATCAGCTTTAGTAGAAGGGGCAGCGACGGATCAACCAACTACTAAATTGATTGCAATTACTTTGTTAACGAGTTTGAATTCGCGACAGTTAGCTTTTGAGTTAAAAATACCTTTAGAATTGCCGGAATATGCTTTGCACATGGCATTGTTAGCTAAGGAAACAGGTTTAGCTGGTGCTGTTTGTTCTCCCCAAGAAGCGGAACAGTTAAGAATGAGTTGCGGGGATGATTTTTTATTAGTTTGTCCCGGGGTGCGTCCGAAATGGGCCGAGGGGGGCGATCAAAAACGCTCGATGACTCCGAAAGCTGCTTTCAAAGCTGGTGCTGATTATTTGGTGATTGGGCGGCCGATTACGGCTTCCGACGATCCGGTGGCCGCTTTTGCACGCATTTGTGAAGAGTTGGGATAGCAATATGAATGTTTATCTGCTGATATCTGCGATTGCTGTAAAGATACCTAAGGAATCTTGACAAACAGCATGGCGCTAAAATATAATTAGTATTAACGCTACACAAATTATATTTTAGCCACGATGAAAACTATTGACAAAAGTCAATTAAAAGCTAACTTACTAGAATTTTTGCGACTTGTAGAGCTAGAAGGCGAAGAAATTTTAGTGATGGATGGAACCAAACCTGTTGTGAAAATTTCTCAGTATGAAAAGACTCTTTCAACGGAAGAATTATTTAAGGATATGCGGGGGAAAGTAAAATATTTTGAAGATTTAACTACCCCAACAACGGAAGAATGGTAGGAAGTGTCAAAATAGAATGGGAACATCGAGATCCGGCAGATAGAGTGGTTGTAGCAGTTGCCAAAAGAAATCAAGCTGCGATTATTACAGCCGATCAGAAAATAGGGCGTTGCTGAATCAAGGTATGAATGCTCCAGGAATGGGAATATCGTCAAACTTCAAGTAATGTATTAATAATTTAATAGAATGCTTGAGCATTTCCTCACATTTAGAATAACAAAGAGTCTTGCGA